>DATMVU010000702.1:0-18072 GCA_035562875.1 Actinoplanes sp.
TCGCCTACGCCTTCCCGGAGCGCTACCAGGAGCTGCTGACCACGGCGTTCGACCTGGCCGACACCCGGATCACGGCCGGCATGCACTCGCCGCTGGACGTGGTCAGCGGCCGGATCCTGGCCACCGCACTCGCTGCCGCGATCCTGAACGACCCGGCGAACGCGTCGCTCAAGGCAGCGGCCCGGGCCCAGGCCGAGGCGTTCCTGGCGGTGACGGCCAAGGACACGACTGACGTGTACGCCGATCGGGTCGCCAACCGCAAGTCGATCCTCCCGCGGCTGACCTACATCCTCCCGCGCACCGGCCGGGACAAGCCGCTGACCGTGCCGAAGGGTGCCGAGGTGCTGCTGGAGACCCGCCAGCCCTACCTGACCGCGGCCCAGCGGCGTGCCGTTCTGCGGTCCACCGCCCTGCCCGGCGGATACGCCCTGCTCGACGGCCCGGAGCAGTGGGGACGTCTTGATCTGTACAAGGCGGCCGACGGCTACGGTGCATTCGAGAACGATGTCGACGTCACGATCAATGTTGACGATGCGTGGCGTAACGACATCTCCGGACCCGGCGGCCTGACCAAGCGTGGCACCGGAACCCTGACCCTGACCGGGAAGAACACCTTCCGGGGCGGGGTCCGGATCCTCGGTGGCACGCTCGCCGTCCAGGGTGAGATCGGTGACCTCGACATCCGTGGCGGAACCCTCCGGACCAAGCGTGCGGCGGCCCGGTCCGTCACCATCGGTGCGGGCAGCACGCTGGAGTTCACCGCCGGCAAGCCGGGCACCTTCACGGTCCTCGACGCCAAACGCGTGAGCGGCAGGTTCGCCACGGTCACCGTTCCCGGCTTCACGGCCGAGGCCGTCTACACCCGTGACGCGGTGAAGGTGAAGGTCAGCAAAGCATGAGCGTGCCACGGGTGGTGCTGGCCGGAGCGCACGGCCACGGGCGCGGCCATCTCGAGAACCTCGCCCGGCTGCACGCCGCCGGGCGGATCCGGTTCGCGGGGGTGGCCGACCCGCAGGCGCTGCGGACCGAGGAACGGGCACTGGCCGGGGACGCCGTCTGGGCCCCCGACCTGGGCACCCTCCTCGGCAGGATCACCGCGGACGTGGTGGTGATCTGCACCCCCGTGCACACGCACACCGAACTCGCCGAAGCAGCGATGCGGTCCGGCGCGGACGTGCTCCTGGAGAAGCCGGTCGCGCCGACCCTGGCCGAGTTCGAGCAGCTCGTCGCCGTGCAACGGGAGACCGGCCGGGTGGTCCAGGTCGGTTTCCAGGCCAACGGGTCCGGCGCGGTCACCGAACTCCGGCGGCGGATCGCCGCCGGAGACCTCGGCGAGATCCGGGGCATCGGCGCCACCGGGCTGTGGTGGCGCGGCGAGCAGTACTGGAACCGGGCCGCCTGGGCCGGGCGCCGCCGGCTGGACGGCCGTGAGGTCAACGACGGGGCGCTCACCAACCCGTTCGCGCACGCCATCGCCCTCGCCCTGGTGCTGGACGGATCCGGTGGCGCGGACCCGGTCCGCCGGGTCGAGCTGGACACCTACCGCACCCGGGCGGCCGAGTCACACGACACCGCGAGTGTGCGGATCCTGACCGCCCTCGGCACCCCGGTCACCGTCGCCGCCACCCTGTGCGCGCAACCGGAGACCGAACCGGTCGTCACCGTGCACGGCAGCCTCGACAGCGTCGAACTGCACTACACCGAGGACCTGCTGATCAGTGCGGAGGGCGCGACCCGGCACACCCGTACCGGCCTGGTGGAGAATCTCCTCGATCATCTCGGCGATCCGTCGATCGAACTGCTGGTGCCGCTGGCCGGATGTCTGGCGTTCACCCAGGTCGTCGAGGCGGTCCGGCTCGGTCCCGACCCGCTGCCGGTCGCGCAGGAGGATCTCACCGATCTGATCGATCTGACCCGGCGGGCCGCGGCCGGGGGCAGTCTGTACAGCGAGCTGGGCGCGGACTGGGCTCGTGCGACACCGTTCATCTGGACACCTTGAGTCTCGGCTCGGGAAGGCAACTGACACACATGCGGATCACCGCGATCGAGGGCACCGATCTCTTCATCGGGACGGAGGCGGCACCCCGGCAGGTCGTCCGGGTCACCGTTGTCGCCGACGAGGCGACAGACCCCTTGCTGGTACGGGTGGAGGGCCCCACCGTCCGTACCCCCGAACCGGTGTTGATCTCCGCTCTGGCCGCCGGTGACGAGAGAACCGTCGAAGTCGGCGTGCACATCTCGGCACCCGCGACGGCCGGCTCCCCGCACCGGGTGACAGCCGTCGCGGGCACCGTCTCCCTGGATGGTCAGATTCGGGCAGCGGACACCGGCTGGACCATGTGGATGGTGTCCCATTTCCACTACGACCCGGTGTGGTGGAACACCCAGCGCGGCTTCACCGAGATCTGGCAGCAACTCCCCGACGTGCCGAAGGCCGACAAACTGCGCCCGGCGTTCGTCCGTACCGCCTTCGACCTGGTCCGCATCCACATCGACGCGGCCCGCCTGGACTCCGACTACCGGTTCGTCCTCGCCGAGATCGACTACCTCAAGCCGTACTGGGACGTCTACCCCGAGGACCGCGACGACCTGCGCCGGATGATGCGTGACGGCCGGGTCGAGCTGGTCGGCGGCATGTACAACGAGCCCAACACCAACCTCACCCACCCCGAGTCGACGATCCGCAACACGGTCCTCGGCGTGGAATACCAGCGCGACGTACTCGGCGGCGACCCGCAGTCCGCGTGGATGCTGGACGTTTTCGGACACGACCCGGCGTTCCCCGGGCTGATGGCGGACGCCGGGCTGACCTCCAGCTCGTGGGCGCGCGGGCCGTGGCACCACATCGGCGCCCGCCGGCACACCGGTGACATCGAACGGATGCAGTTCCCCAGCGAATTCGAGTGGATCTCGCCGAGTGGGCGCGGGCTGCTCACCTCGTACATGTCGAACCATTACGTCGCCGGGTGGGACGTCGAGCGCAAACCGAACCTCGAAGAGGCCATGGCCGAGGCCTACAACCAGTACCGTGAGCTGCGGAAAGTCGCGGCCACCCCGAACGTGATGCTGCCCGTCGGGCACGACCACAACGTGCCGTCGAAATGGTGCACCGAGATCCACCGGGAATGGGCGAAACGGTATGTGTGGCCGCGTTTCCGGATGGGCGTGCCACGTGATTTCTTCGACGCCGTGCGCGCCTCCTCCGTAGCCTCCGGCGGCGGGTTCTCGCCGCAGACCCGGGACATGAACCCGGTCTACACCGGCAAGGACGTCTCCTACATCGACACCAAACAGGCGCAGCGGGCCATCGAGACGATCGTCTTGGACGCCGAACGACTCGGCACCCTCGCCGCCCTGCTCGGCACCGGATATCCGGCGTCGACACTGGACAAGGCGTGGAAGTTGCTGGCCTACGGGGCACACCACGACGCCGTCACCGGGACCGAATCGGATCAGGTGTACCTGGACCTGCTCGCGGGCTGGCGCGAGGCGTACGAACTGGGGCTCGCCTCCCGCCGGTCGGCCGTGACCGGTCTCGCCACCGCCGCCGACACCAGCGGCGCGGGCCAGGCCGTGCTGGTCGCCAACAGCCTGTCCTGGGCACGCGGGGGAGTGGTCCGCCTCGACCTCGACTTCCCGGCCCCCGGCCCCACCGCAGTCTCCCTCACCGTCCCGGCCGTCGCCGACGCGTCCACCAGGCATCCGGACGGCACCCTTGCTTCGGTCAGCCTGACCGCTCTCGCCCAGTCGGTGCCGTCCCTCGGCTACCAGGTCTGGCACGTCGGTTCGGACAGCGATGCGGCGGTCACCGGCTGGCTCCCGGCCTCCGGCGAGCCGATCATCGCCAACGAGCATTTCTCGGTACGGGTGGACCCGTCCCGTGGCGGTGCCCTCAGCAGCATCGTCGACAAGCGCACCGGCCGTGAACTGCTACGCCCCGGCGGGTTCGGCGGTGAGGCCGTCGTGCAGGAGGAATACCCCGACCACCCGTTCTGGGGCGAGGGCCCGTGGCACCTGCTGCCCAAGGGCCCCGGCGTGTCACCGGCCGCCGCCGAGGTCCGGGTCGAGCACAGTGCCGTCGGTAGCAGGTTGATCAGTGTTGCTCGTATTGACGAGTTGACCATCACCCGTGAAGTCACGTTGTTCCACGGGTCGACACGAGTCGAGTTCCGCACCCATGTCGACGGCTCGATCGGCCAGGACCGCCTGCTGCGCGTCCGGTTCGACCTGGACCTACCCGGTGCCCGGCCGGTGTCCGAGGTCGGGTTCGCGGCCATCGGCCGGTCGTTCGGCTACCCGGAACTCGACACCGCCGAGAACCTGTGGACCCTCGACAACCCGGCCCACACCTGGGCCGGCCTGTCCGCCACCGCCCGGCTCCGCTTCGGTGGCGCCACGGCGACCGCGGCCGGTGCCACCGCCACCGGCGCCCAGGTGGCCATCGGCGTGGCCGAGGTGATCGGTGCCGGAGACCTGCGCGACGTGGTGGTGGCCCTGGTCCGCCAAGGCGTCACCTCGACGGCCACGGTCCCCGACGGCCAGCGCTACGGCTCGCTCGACGGCGACTCCAACCTGCCCGACATCCGTATCGTGGTCGGCGGGAACTCCTTCACCGACGCGGTGCTCGCCTCGGCCGGGCCGTCCTTCGCGGAACAGCTGGCCACCGGCGGGCGGGTGTTCGTGCCCGCCCTGCCTGCCGGCTCGGAGACGGATCTCCGCGGGCTGCGGGACCTGCCGGTCCTGATCGTCAGCGACGCGGCCGCACTGATCGCCGATCTGGACGACGCGGTGATCGACGTACCGCAGCAGTGGGAATCCGATTTCGCCGACTACTCGGTCGCGGTGGTGAACCAGGGCACGCCCGGTTTTGTGATCAGCCGCGACGGTTCGCTCTACCTGAACCTGATGCGCTCCTGCACCGGCTGGCCCAGTGGCGTCTGGATCGACGGCCCCCGCCGGACGGTCCCCGACGGCTCCGGATTCCAGCTGCAGCACTGGACCCACACCTTCCGGTACAGCCTGGTCGCGGGTGAGGGCGACTGGCGTCAGGCCGGTTTCGTCCGGTCCGGCCAGGAGGTCAACCACCCGCTGATCGCCACCCCGGTCCCCGCCGCCCCCGGCCGCCTGCCCGCATCGGTGTCGCTGGGCGAGGTGTCCCCGCCGTCAGTCGTGTTGACCGCATTGAAGCCGGAGAATCAACGCATCACCACCCGGGTTTACGAATCAACAGGTACAGCCACCGAAGCCCGCATCCGTCTGCACGGCGGCCTCCAGGCTCCCGCCCACACCAACGTCCTCGGCGAGCCGATGCCCACCGCCGTCCTGCCCACCCCGGCGGTGACCACGGACAGCGGTGACGTCGTGGTGACGATCGATCCCGCTGACATCGTGACCATCACCGCTCAGCCCGCGACTGCCCTCACCGTCGTCCCCGCGGTGGAGCCGGTCCAGCCGGTGTTCACCCGCTACTGGATGCACAACAAGGGCCCCGCCCCGCTCGGTGGCCTGCCGGTGACGGTGCACATCTCCGCCTCCGGACCGTCGGCCCGGCTGACGGTCAGCACCAGCACCGAATCCGCCAGCGGTGAGGTGACCCTGGACGTTCCGCCGGGCCTGACCGTCAGCCCCGCCGGCCCGTACCGTTACGACCTGGAAGCCGGCGCCCACCAGCAGTTCGACCTGGAACTGTCCGGCTCCGCGGACGGCGGCCGCCACCTGGTGGCCCGCATCCACGACGGTCGGGGCCAGCTGCTGGAGGACGCGGTCACCCTGTCCCCGGTCGAGATCCTGGCCGAACTGACCCCGCCGGCGCTGGCGGTGGCCCCCGGCGCCACCGGTGTCCTCCGTCTCGAACTGCGCAACCCCGGCGAGGGCCCGCTCCGGGGCGAGGCCCAGCTCCTGTCCCCGTTCGGCACGTGGGGCGACACCGGCGACGAGTTGTCGGTCCAGCCCTGGATCCAGGGCTACGACCTGCCATCCGGCGGATCCACCACTGTGGAGTTCACCGTCCGCGCGGCCCCCACGGCCCGCCCGGACTCCGCCTGGTGGGCGCTGGCCCGGGTCACCGCTCTGGGCGAGGTCGCCTACACCGCCTCCATCCCGCTGACCGTCGCCGCCCCGCGGTGACAGTGGTACCGGTGTCGATCGTCAAGACGTGAGTTCGTTCCCGGGCCGCTCGTGCTGATCTGGCAGGGTGGCCCGGTGACCTTCGGAGAATCGCCGGTGCGGGCGGCCCGGCCGGACTGCCCGTCGCTCTGCCTGGTGTGCGGGCTCGACTACCGGTCGTCTGCGGCTGAGGGCTGGCCGTGGGGACCGGACGGCACCCTCCCGGGTTTCCACTTCTGTGCCTGCTGCGATGTCGAATTCGGTTACCAGGACGCCACCCTGGACGGCTGCCGTACCGCCCGCCGCCGCTGGATCGAGGCCGGCCATCAGTGGTCGGACCCCTCCGCCCGCCCGGCCGGCTGGAACGCGCAGACCCAGCTGGCGGCGATTCCGGCTCGCGCCCGCTGACCGTCCGCCGTCCGACCGGTCCTCGGTGATCCCGGACTCGGCGCCGGCCCATTGATGTCGATCTAGGGAGACCTCTTGGAAAAAGTGATATCACATTGCTAGTGTTGAGACATCGCCACGATGAGGGAGGCTCATATGACCGATTACCTGGACCTGCCTACGCCCCAGGTTCGTGAGCACATCGCCCGCGGGGTCTCGGGCTGGCCGGTGCTGGTGGGGGGCACGGTGGCGCTGCTGGTCAGCGCCGGTGGCTTCGTCGCCGGGATGCAGCAGCAGGGGGACGCGGCGATTCTTGCCGTCGTCGGGCCCAGCATTCTGCTCGGGCTGGCAGCCCTGGCCGTGCTCGCCGGCCTCACCGCGGTGGCGCCCGGTGAAGCGCGGGTGCTGCAGCTGCTCGGGCGCTACACCGGAACGGTCCGTACCGACGGGCTGCGCTGGGTCAATCCGCTCACCGCGCGCCGTAAGGTGTCCACCCGGATCCGGAACCACGAGACCGACGTGCTGAAGGTGAACGACGCCGACGGCAACCCGATCGAGATCGCCTCGGTGGTGGTCTGGCAGGTGGAGGACACCGCACGAGCCGTGTTCGAGGTGGACGACTTCATCGAGTTCGTCGCCATCCAGACCGAGACCGCGGTGCGGCACATCGCCAACAGCTACTCCTACGACTCGCACGACACCGACCGGATGTCGCTGCGGGACAACGCCGATGACATCACCACCCAGCTCTCCGCGGAGATCGGGGTGCGGGTCGCCGCCGCCGGTGTGAAGATCGTCGAGTCGCGGCTGACGCGGCTGGCCTACTCGCCGGAGATCGCGCACGCCATGCTCCGCCGCCAGCAGGCGAACGCCATCGTCGCGGCTCGGGCCCGGATCGTCGAGGGCGCGGTCGGTATGGTGGAGATGGCGCTGTCCCGTCTCGCCGACAACCACATCGTCGACCTGGACGAGGAGCGCAAGGCTGCGATGGTCAGCAACCTGCTGGTGGTCCTCTGCGGCGACCGGGACGCTCAGCCCGTGGTCAACGCGGGCACGCTCTACTCCTAGTCGGCCTGATGCCTGCCGAACGCAAGAAGCTCCTGCTCCGGCTGGACCCCGCCGTGCACGACGCACTCGCACGGTGGGCCGGGGACGAGCTCCGCAGTACCAACGCGCAGATCGAATACCTGCTGCGCAAGGCGCTCGCCGACGCGGGCCGGCTCCCCGGCGGCGTCAGCCGGATGCGCGGTCCCGGCCGGCCCAGTGCGCAGAACGATCCCGAACCCGAGACGGAACCACCCGAACAGGAGACGTGACATGGCACTGCCCGGAAGCCTCGCTCAGCGCGTCTATCTCCTCGCCCACGATCCGGACAAGGGCAAGGTCGGCATGTTCACCGAGGTCGGTGCGATGCTGCGGGCGGCGGCACTGGCCGACCTGTACATCGGGGGACACCTCACCGACGAACGGGGCCGGGCGGTCGTGCACGGCCGGCCCACCGTCGGCGATCCGGTGCTGGCCGGGCTGCTGGAGGAGATCGCCGCGTCGAGACCACGCAAGTGGCAGTACTGGATCGGGAAGAAGCAGCGGCCGACCGTGGGGGCGGTTCGCCGTCAGCTCGGTGACGAGGGGTGGGCGCGGCTGGAGGCGTACAAGATAGTGGGTCTGTTTCCGGCGACGAAGGTGACCCCGCGGGATCCCCGGGTCCGGAAGGAACTGGTCGGCCGGGTCAAGGAGTCGTTGCGGGCGCCGGTCGGGCGGGTCGGCGCGGCGGACGCGGCGCTGGTGACTATCTCGGCCGAGGCGGGGCTGACCATCGTCCTGGACCGGAAGACCCGGCGCGGCAACCGGCGGCGCCTGTCCGAACTGTCCGTGCTGACCGGCCCGATCGGCCCGGCCCTGCGCAAAGCCATCCAGGCGGCCCACGCCGAGAGCGGCGGCTGAGCCCCACCCGGCCGGGTTCAGACCAGGCCCGCCTGGTAGGCCAGGATCGCCGCCTGGACCCGGTTGTTCAGGGCCAGGCGCAGCAGGATCGCGCTGACGTGGGCTTTCACCGTGCCCTCGGCGAGGGACAGGGAGCGGCCGATCTCCTGGTTGGACAGGCCCCGGCCGATCAGAGCCAGCACGTCGCGTTCCCGGTTGGTCAGCGGGGCCAGCCGGTCCCGGGCCGACCGGGAGCGGACCAGTTCGTCGCCCAGTTCGCTGATCACCCGCTGGGCGATCCGCGGGGACAGGAAGGCGCCACCCTCGGCCACCGACCGGACGCCGAGGATCAGTTCGCGCGGGTCGGCGGCCTTCAGCAGGAAACCGCCGGCACCCGCGGCGAGAGCCGACGCCACATACTCGTCCTCGTCGAACGTGGTCAACATGATCACCGCTACCTCGGGGGCCACGGTGGCCAGCTCGGTGGCGGCGGCCAGCCCGTCGAGGCGGGGCATCCGGATGTCCAGCAGCGCGATGTCCGGCCGGTGCCGCCGGACGAGTTCGACGGCTTCCCGCCCGTCGGCGGCCTCGGCCACCACGGCGATGTCCGGGTCGCTGGTGAGGATGGCCGCCACCCCGACCCGGATCGCCGGCTCGTCATCGGCCAGAACCACCCGGATCATCGCCGCACCCACAGAGCCGGCGTCGGCGGAGACCCGACGAGAAGCACCCGCATCATCGGGCCGGCAGGTGTGCGGTCACAGTGAAGACACCCTCCTCGTCGGCCACCCGCAGTGTGCCACCACCCGCGGCGAGATGATCACGCAGTCCGGCGATGCCACTGCCCGATTCCGATCGCTGAGCCGGCTCCACCACCGGATTGCGGACGGTGACCGTGACCGTGTCACCGGAACGTTCCAGCCGCACGTCCACCGCCGACCCGGGCGCGTGCCGGGCCGCATTGGTCAGCGCCTCCCGCACCACCCGGTGCGTCCCACCGGCCGCGGACCCCAGATCGCCGGCCTGATGCAGGCGGATCGTCATCCCGGCGTCCCGGGCCCGGTCCACCAGCTCCTCGACGGCAGGCTCGGCACGCAGCCCGGTGACGGTGTGCCGCAACCGATCAGAAGCGGACACCGCCGACTCCCGCAGTTCCGCGGCGGCGGCCCGCCCCCGGTCGGTGAGGTCCGGCGCCAGCTCCAGCGCGCCGGCCCGCAACGCGATGAGCGCCAGTTCGTGACCGAGCGCGTCGTGCATGTCGGCCGCGATCCGGGCCCGTTCCCGCAGGCGGGCGTGTTCGGCGACGAGGTGCCGTTCGCGTTCCAGATGTTGCACCCGTTCGTGACCGGCTTTGATCAGCTCGGCCTGCTGGCGGCGGAACCGGCCGGCCAGCCACGGCAGCGTCACGAAGATGCCGAGGGACAGCAGCCCGCCGATGACGGTCGGTAAGTCGGCCGGCAGCCAGACGGTCATCGGTGCGGCGACGGTTGCCAGCAGGGCCCAGTCCCGTCGTACCGGAAGATGGCGTCCTTGCAGGTAGGCGACCAGTGGGATGATCACGAACAGGGCCCACCGCCACACCTGGATCCGATCCAGGAACAGCCCGTTGACCGCGCCCGCGACGGCGATGAGAAGCAGCAGCAGCCCGTTGCCCACCCGCGAAGCGGGCGCGCGGAGCAGCAACAGGCCGTTGCCCGCCCGCGAAGCGGCCGTGCGGAGCAGCGGCAGCCCGTTTGTCACCGGGCCGACCTTACCGTCCGCCACCGCACGATCCGTGCGACGGCGACCGCCAGCCCGGCCGCCGCGGCGACGCCGAGGGTGATGGTCAGGGGCGCGGCGAAGTAGGTGAGCTGCGGCCAGGTCACCGTCCGGCCGTTGGCCAGGAACGAGACCCCTTGCGGGTACGCCACCAGCATCGTCACCGGGATCAGCAGCAGGCTGGTCCGCCACCAGCGAGCCCGCCGCGCGCTCCGGGCCCATCGACCGGATCTGATCACCCCGGCCACGCCGAGGGCGAGGGCGGTGAGAGCGACCGCGGCGAGCCCCAGTTCGACCTGCAGCCGGCCGCCGCCAGCCTCCGGTCGTTTTCCCCGGGTGATCGCGTCCAGCCCGGCCAGGACGTCGTAGGTGTCCTCGTACAGTCCCGAGTTGTTCGTCATGACCGCGTACCCGTCCCCGGTGACCGGGTCGAAGGCCTGGATCGCGTTGTACGTGAACAGGTTGCCGGTGTGCATCAGCACTTCGCGCCCGTCGAGTTCCTCGACCGCCCAGCCCATCGCGTAGTCGCCGCCCGGCCACGGCTGATGGAGTGTCGCCAGGCTCTCGGGGGACAGGATCCGTGGCCCGTGGCCGGTCTGGCTGATGAGCCAGCGGCCCATGTCGGCGGCGGTGCTGACCACCCCGCCGGAGCCACCGTCGCGCAGGGCCCGCAGTTCGGTCCGGGGGATCCAGAACCCGAAGATCGAGTTGTAGCCGGCCGGCGCTGCCGTTCCCACTCCGCTGGCATGCATGCCGAGTGGTTCGAAGATCCGTCTGCGCATGGCTTCCGGGAAGTCCCGTCCGTCGACGACCTCGATCAGACGGGCGGCGACGTCGAAGTTGACGTTGCAGTATTCCCAGTGGGTGCCCGGTTCGGCGGCCAGTCCACCGTCCCGGAGCGCCGCCACGTATCCGGCCAGATCGCCGGCCTCCTGGGTGGCCGGGATGTCGAGGGTGCGGTCGGACAGGCCGGACGTCTGGTTCAGCAGGTGCCGGACGGTGATCTTCGCGGTCCGCGGGTCGGTGGTGCGGAATTCCGGCAGATAGGTGACGACCGGCTGGTCCAGCGCCACCCGGCCCTCGTCGACCAGGGTCAGCACGGCCGCCGCGGTGAACGATTTGCTCACCGACGCCACCCGCATCGGGGAGTCCGCGGTGATCGCGCCCCCGTCGGAGTCGTGACCGGCACCGGTCGCCCGGATGACCTGGCCGCCGTGGGTCACCACCGCGGAGATGCCGGGCAGCCCGGCCCGGTCGGCCGCCTCCCTCAGATAGTCGTCGATGTCCGCAGGCCCGGCGGCACGTGCCGGAGCCGGTAGGAGAAGGAGCAGGACGATGATGCCGAGAGTCGTCTTTCGCATGCGTCGAACCTAGGAATCGGCGCCCGGCGAAACCTCTGGCGATCGTCGTGAACCACCCCCGACGAAAGTCGTAGTCAGGCGACCAGGGCCCGGCTGAAACAGCGCAGCCGTCTCCAGGCCGAGGCCGGCGGGCGCGACGAGCATCGTCAGGTCCAGCCCGTTCATCACCACGAGGCAGGACCGGCTCGATCCGGCCGAGTGCCCTGGTGCACGCGGTGAACAACGCGGCCGGCGGGCCGGCGGCCGCGATCATCCCGGGCTGACCGGCAGCCTAGGCTGGCACCGTGGTGAACCTCCGTGAGCAGATCATTGCCGAGCTCGGCGTCCAGTCCTGCATCGACCCGGCCGCCGAGATCCGGCGCCGGACCGATTTCCTGAAGGACTACCTGCGGTCCACCCCCGCCACCGGTCTGGTCCTCGGGATCAGCGGTGGCCAGGACAGCACCCTGACCGGCCGGTTGTGCCAGCTCGCCTGCGCCGAGCTGCGTGCCGAGGGCCGCGACGCCACCTTCGTCGCGGTGCGGCTGCCCTACGGTGTGCAGGCCGACGAGGACGACGCGCAGGTGGCGCTCGGCTTCATCGCACCGGACCGGTCGGTGACGGTGGACGTCAAACCCGGTGCGGACGCGGTCGGCGCCCAGGTCGCGGCCGGTCTGGGGGAGACGCGACTGCGGGATTTCGTACGCGGGAACGTCAAGGCCCGGGAACGGATGATCGCCCAGTACGCGCTCGCCGGACAGCTGAACATGCTGGTGGTGGGCACCGATCACGCAGCCGAGGCGGTGACCGGGTTCTTCACCAAGTTCGGTGACGGCGGGGTGGACGTGACACCGCTGACCGGCCTGACGAAACGGCAGGGTGCCGCACTGCTGCGGGAACTCGGCGCCCCGAGCAGCACCTGGGAGAAGACCCCGACCGCCGACCTGGAGGACGACCGTCCGGCCCTGCCCGACGAGGAGGCGCTGGGCCTGCGGTACTCCGAGATCGACGACTACCTGGAAGGTGCCGCGGTGACGCCGGAGGTGGCCGCCCGGCTGGAGGCTACCTTCCTGGCCACCCGCCACAAGCGGACCGTTCCGGTCACCCCGCTGGACACCTGGTGGCGGTGAGCCGTCAGGCCTGCGGGTCCAGCAGATAACCCGCGCCGCGCATGGTGCGGATGGTGTCCCGCCCGAACGGCCGGTCCACCTTGTCCCGCAGGTAGCGGACATAGACGTCGACCACGTTGGATCCACCGTCGTACGCGAAATCCCACACGCGTTCGATCAGGTGGGTCCGGGTCAGCGTCTCGCCGGGCCGCCGCATCAGCTCGTGCAGCAGGGCGAACTCCTTGGCGGACAGCGCGATCCGGGTGCCGCCGCGCTGCACGGTCCGCCCGGCCGGGTCGAGTTCCAGGTCACCGACGCGCAGCGTGACCGGGCGCTGGGCCGGTTCGCGGCGGGTCAGCGCCCGGACCCGGGCCATCAGCTCCTCCAGCGCGAACGGCTTGGTGAGGTAGTCGTCGGCGCCGGCGTCCAGGCCGCGGATCTTGTCGCCGACCCCGTCCCGGGCGGTGAGCATCAGCACCGGCACCCAGCGCTCCGCGGCCCGGATCCGCCGGCACACCTCAAAACCGTCCGGGGCCGGGATCATCACGTCGAGCACCACCGCGTCGAAGACCGTCTCGGTGATCGCCCACACCGCGTCCGCACCGGTGCCGACCGTGTCGACGGCGTACCCGGCCCGGCGGAACGCCCGCTCCAGCATGGCGGTCATCGCCGGGTCGTCCTCGGCGACCAGGATCCGCATCGGCTCAGCATAGGGAGTGGGACCATCAGGAGGACCTACGGAGGTACGGGGTGTCGCTGCGGGCCCGCCTGGCGGTGATGTTCGGCGCCGGGGTGTCGCTGGTGCTGCTGGTGGCCCTCTCGCTGCTCTACATCGCCCTGCACCGGCAACTGGACGCCGCGGTCGACGCCGACCTGCGCAACCGTGGCGACGACCTGATCGCCGCCCTGCCCAGCCGCAACATCGCGGTGGTGCGCGGCGATCCGATGGCCCAGTTGTACGCCGCCGACGGCACCGTCCTGGCCTCGTCCACCGCCCTGGCCGACCGGATCCTGCTGCGCCCGGACCAGGTCACCGCCGGGAAGACCACGGTGCTGCTGTCCGGCCGCCGGGTCCGGCTGGTGTCCCGCCCGGCCGGTGACAACGGGGAGATCCTCACCGTCGGGCAGCCGCTGAGCACCGTCGAGGGCGCCGGGACCCGGCAGTTGGTGGTGCTGGCGATCGCCACCCCGGTGCTGATCGCGATGCTGTTCCTGATCGGCTGGTTCCTGGTGCGGGCCGCGCTGCGCCCGGTCGACAGGCTGACCCGGGAGGCGGCGGCGATCTCCACGTTCGACAGCGACAGGCGGCTGCCGGTGGTCACCGGGGACGACGAGATCGCCCGGCTGGCCGCCACCCTGAACGGCATGCTGTCCCGGCTGTCGGTCGCGTTCGCCCGGGAACGGGCGTTCGTCGACGACGCCAGCCACGAACTGCGCACCCCGATCGCGATCATGCGCGGGGAGATCGAACTGGCGCTGTCGGCGGCCGGCGACCCGGACGAGGTCCGCCGCTCACTGGTGGCCACCCAGCGTCAGGCCGCCCGCCTCGGCCGGCTCGCCGAGGACATGCTGTTACTGGCCCGGGAGCGGGCCGGGGCGCTGGGAGTGCTCCGGGAACCCGTCGACCTGACCGATCTGGCCCATGTCGAGGCGCGTGCCCTCGGCCCGCTCACCGGGGTCGCGATCGAGGTGCGGGGCGATCCGGTGATCGTCGAGGCGGACGCCGGCCGGATCCGTCAGGTGCTGGCCAACCTGGCCGCCAACAGTGCCGCCGCCGGGGCCGCGACGGTGCTGGTCACGGTGCTGGCGGAGGGCGTCGGGGCCCGGCTGGAGTGGGCCGACGACGGCCCCGGGTTCCCGCCCGGGCTGCTGGACCGGGCGTTCGAACGGTTCGTCCGCGGCGACCCGTCCCGGCCGTCGACGACCGGTGCGGGCCTGGGGCTGTCCATCGTGCGAGCGGTGGTCACCGCCCACGGCGGCGAGGCGCTGCTGCGCAACGGGCCACCCCGGGGCGGTGCGGTGATCACCGTCCGGCTGCCGGCACCTTGACCGCCGGCTCTTCCGCACCACCGGTCGCCGGTACGACCGGACGCCCCAGCGCCGTGGACAACCAGTCGAACGCCGGCGCCTCCATCGCCTGCCAGGTCTGCGCGTTGTGCCCACCCCCGGCCGGGAAGGACGTGGTGACCGACAGCGGGGCGCGGGCCGCGGCGGCCAGGGCGAGGGTGTCCGCCAGCGGCTCCCGGTCGTTGCGCGCGCAGGCCAGGTAAAGGGCGACCGCTGGGACTGGCCGGTGCGCGAGCCGCCACAGAGCGTTGTACTCGGTGTTCTCGGTGCCGTCGCCGATCTTGATACCCGGGGTGGCGTAGCCGGACAGGCTCGCCCCGGCCGCGTACTGCCCGGGGTGGCGCAGCAGCAGGTCGGTGGCGCAGTAGCCGCCGGCCGAGTAGCCGATCAGCCCCCATCCGGCGGCGTCGCCGCGGACGTGCAGCCGGGCGCGGGCGGCGGCCGGCACGTCGGTGGTCAGGTAGGTCTCGGCCTGCGGCCCGCCGACCAGATTCGTGCACTCGGTGTCGATCGCGGTGTCCGGGGTCTGGTACGGGAACAGCACCACCGTCGGCACCATCCGCCCGGCGCTGATCTCCGCGTCCAGGATGGTGGTGACGTGCAGCCGCTTCAGCCACGGCACCGGCGAGCCCGGGTAGCCGTGCAGCGCCTCGATGACCGGATAGCGGGTGTCCGGGTGGCTGTCGTAGCCGGGCGGCAGGTAGACGTACATCGGCATGGTGATCCCGCTGCCGCTGACCGTCATGGTGATCACGGTGCCGGTCTCGGCACCCGGCGGCGCGTGCTCGGTGGGCGCGGCGGCGGCCGGATCGGAGATCAGCAGGCTGGCCCAGGTCGGATACGTCTCGATCTCCCGGTTCACCGCGGCCAGGACCGTCGCCGTGAGCGTCAGCAGACACGCGGTCACGGCAGCCGCCCGAATCGCGTACCGGCGCAGGCCCCGCCCCCGGTTCCAGAGCGGGCTGGCCAGGAAGGCGGCGGCCACCGTGGCGGCGAGGGCCAGCAGTTCAGTTCCCAGGCTGTCCGGGGCCACGGTTTCCTCCTGGGTTCGCCGGTGCGGGATGCGACGGGTCCGCCGGTGCGGGATGTGACGGGTGGTGAGCGGGCTGGACCGGCAGGCGGCCGGCCGGTGCGGAGGCCTCGGCCAGCGGTGGCGGGGTCTGCCCGGCGGCCCAGGCCAGGGCGGCGGGCAGCCCGTCCAGGACGTTGACGGTCACCCCTTCCGGGACCACCGGCCGGGTGATCGGACCGTCCCGGACCAGGGCGATCGCCGGATACCGCCCGGGTGCCGCGGCGGCCTGCCCGGCCAGCGCCGACGCGGCGGTGGGGGAGACCAGGGCCCAGCGCCGCCCGCTGACCCGCAGGTCCCGGCTCAGCGCGGCGGGCAGATCCTCGGTGAGCACCGCCGCCGGGGTGGCCGCGGTGGTCCTGGCGTAGACCACGACGGTCTCATCAGCACCGGCGGCTGTGCCGGTCCCGCCGGCACCGAGGACCACCACCACCGAGAACCGCCGGTGCGGATCCCCGAGATAACCGGCCGGGACGACGACGGTGGGCGCGGCGGCCAGATGCCAGCCGGCCCAGCCGTCCGGCCGCCAGGTGAACGTGCCGGAGTCCCGGGTGCCCAGCCAGCCGTCCAGGGCCGCGACCCGGACCGTGACCGCCGCGGTGGCGGCCGGCGGCGGGAACAGGTCGGCCCAGGTCGGATAGAACAGCTCGGACCGGTTGACCAGCAGACCGATCGTGGTCACCAGCAGCGCCTCGGTGAGCAGGATGCCGAGCGGCCGCACCAGCAGCCGGGGCCGCAGGCGGCGCCGCCAGGCCAGCACGGTGCCGGCCGCGACGGCGACCGTGCCGAGAGCCACCACGAACAGCAGCGGGAGACCGGTCAGGGACATGGCGACAATCTGCACTCCAGCGGATGAGAACCTGATGAGAACCGGTCTCATCGTCCTCTCATCTCGCCACTCCTAACCTGCTGGAGGAGTGAGGGAGTGAGTGATGACCGTAACCACCTGGAGTTCCCGGCCGCCGCTGTCCCGGGCCGCCGTCGCCCGGCTGGTCCAGCTGGCCGGAGTTTTCGACGTGGTCACCGCGGTGCTGCCGGCCCATCACGGCCGGATGGCGATGGTCGCCCCGTTCGTGCCGATGGCCGGGGTGCTGTCCGCACGGGCCGGGACCGCGGCGGCCGGTGCGCTGCTCGTCCACCTGGGTGCCGGGCTGCGCCGGGGCCGGCTGGGCGCCTGGCAGCTCGCGGTGGCGGTGTCCGGCGCGGCGATCGTGCTGCACCTGGTCAAAGGACCCGACCTGGGCGGTGCGGTGGTCTCCGCCGGGATGCTCGCGCTGCTTGTCGGCGTACGAAAGCAATTCTGTGTCCTTCCGGGGCCGCGCAGCCGGTGGCGCGCACTGACCGCGCTCACCGGATTCGCCGGCGCGGGTTTCCTCCTCGGCCTGGTCGAGATCGCGATCCGGGCGGATCGTCTGGTCGGCACCCCCGGGGTCCGGGACTGGGCCGAGCACGCGGCGCTCGGGCTGGCCGGTGTCTCCGGGCCGGTGCGGTTCACCCATCCGTGGGCCGCCGACACGGTGAGCTTCACCACCGGCACGTTCGGCCTGCTGGCGGTGCTCGTCGCGGTGGTGCTGTTCCTGCGGCCCGGCGGGCGGCGCCCGGTCCGCACCGAGAGTGAGGAGGAGCGGCTGCGGGACCTGCTGACCCGGTACGGCGCCGGTGACTCGCTCGGCTACTTCGCGTTGCGGGCCGACAAGTCGCTGATCTGGGCCCCGTCCGGGAACGCGGCGGTTGCGCACCGGGTGGTCCGCGGGGTCAGCCTGGCGGCCGGCGACCCGATCGGGGTCGAATCGGCCTGGCCGGAGGCGATCGCCGCCTGGCTGGCCGACGGCGAACGGCACGGCTGGACACCGGCGGTGCTCGGCTGCGGACGGGCCGGTGCCACCGCGTACCACCGGGCCGGCCTGGACGTGATCGAACTCGGCGACGAGGCGGTGGTCGACGTCGCGGAGTTCCGGCTGGAGGGGCGGGCGATGCGGTCGGTGCGGCAGGCGGTCAACCGGATCCGGCGGGCCGGGTACTCCTGCACCGCGGTACGCCAGCGGGACCTGCCCGCGGACGACCTGGCCGCGGTGGTGGCGGCGGCGAACCGGTTCCGGGACGGTGACGTGGAACGCGGATTCTCGATGGCACTGTCCCGGCTCGGTGATCCCGCCGACGGCGACTGCCTGCTGGTGCTGGCCCACGACGCGGACGGCACGCTGCGAGGCGTCCTGCAGTTCGTGCCGTGGGGTGCCGACGGAATCTCCCTCGACCTGATGCGCGGCGACCGCACCGCACCGAACGGCCTCACCGAACTGATGGTGGTGACCGC
>DATMVU010000703.1:0-35677 GCA_035562875.1 Actinoplanes sp.
CGCCCGGCCAGTTCGGCCGGCAGCGCCGACAGCAGGGTAGTGATCAGCTCACCCGCACCGGCACCCACATCCACCAGGTCGAACACCGCCGGATGCCGGAGAGCCCCGTCCACCCGCTCGACGAACCGGGCCAGCGCCCCGGCAAACAGCGGCGACGCGTGCACGCTGGTCCGAAAATGATCTGCGGGCCTACCTCGCGTGAAGAACCCGTCCGGCCCGTAGAGCGCCGTCTGCATCGCCAACTGCCACCCCATCACCCCATTTTCCGGTACGTCACACGAAACGGTCCGGTGGCATCACGCGGGGCGGGCGGACGGTCCAGGCCGACCCGCGACCGCCGGGCCGAATGCGGTGGGTGCGGTTGTTCACAGCCGTTGTTACGAGCGTGTCACCGCGGCGCATACTGACGCTCGACCGGTACCCCTCCACGAGGACTGGATCCACGAATGAACTCTCTGACCGTCGGCGTCATCGGCGCCGGGCGGGTCGGTGCCGTGCTGGGCGCGGCACTGCAGGCGGCGGGCCACCGGGTGGTCGCCGCCGCGGCGGTCTCCACCGCCTCCCGCGAGCGCGCCGCCCGTCTGCTGCCACGGGCCGCCGTGCTCCCCGCCGACGAGGTGGCCCGAGCCGCCACCGATCTGCTGCTGCTCGCCGTGCCGGACGATCATCTCGCGGCAGTGGTCGCGGGCCTGTCCCGGACCGGGGCGCTGCGTCCCGGTCAGGTGGTGGCGCACACCTCCGGGGCTCACGGCCTGGCCGTCCTGGGCGATGTGAACGGTATGGCCCTGCATCCCGCGATGACCTTCACCGGCGCGGACTCCGACCTGGCCCGGCTTCCCGGCATCGCCTGGGGGGTGACCGCTCCGGACCGGGCCTTCGCCACCCGGCTGGTCGCCGACCTGGGCGGGGCGCCGGAGTGGATCGCCGAGGAGTCCCGGCCGGTCTACCATGCGGCCCTGGCGCACGGCGCGAACCACCTGGTCACCTTGGTCAACGAGGCCGCCGACGTGCTGCGTGCGGCGGGTGTCGCGGAGCCCGGCCGGGTGCTGACCCCGCTGTTGACCGCCGCGCTCGACAACGCGCTGCGGATGGGTGACGCCGCACTGACCGGCCCGGTCTCCCGGGGTGACGCCGGCACCGTCGGCAGCCACCTGGACCGGCTGCCCGCCGAGGCGGTCCCGGCCTATCTGGCGATGGCCCGGCGCACCGCGGACCGGGCGATCGCGTCCGGCCGGCTGCGCCCGCAGGACGCCACCGCGCTGCTGGACGTGCTGGCCGCCCGCACCGAGACGAGGAGCACCCGATGACCGCGCTCGTACACACCCGCGAGGATCTGGCGGCGGTGCTGGACGAGGCGGCCGGGGAGATCGCCGTCGTGATGACCATGGGCGCCCTGCACGAGGGGCACCGGCAGTTGATGCGGACGGCCCGGGAACGGTCCGCCTTCGTGGTCGTGACGATCTTCGTGAACCCGTTGCAGTTCGGTCCGAACGAGGACTTCGACAAGTACCCGCGCACCCTCGAGGAGGATCTGGAGGCGTGCCGGGCCGAGGGGGTTCCGCTGGTCTTCGCGCCGGGGCGGGACGACGTCTATCCGCACGGGACGCCGTCGATCACGATGGACCCGGGCCCGCTCGGGGCGATCCTGGACGGTGCGAGCCGTCCCGGGCACTTCTCCGGGATGCTCACGGTGGTGGAGAAGCTGCTCCTGCTCACCCGGGCCGATGTGGCGTACTTCGGCGAGAAGGACTACCAGCAGCTGGCCCTGGTCCGGCGGATGGCCCGTGATCTGGAACTGCCGGTGGAGATCCAGGGCGTGCCGACCGTACGGGAGATCGATGGTCTGGCTCTCTCCAGCCGTAACCGTTTCCTCTCGCCGGACCAGCGCCGATCCGCCCTGGCCCTGTCCCGCGCGCTGCGCGAGGGTGCCGCCCACCGCGACCCGGAATCGGTGCTGGCCGCCGCCCACAAGATCCTTTCCGAGGAGCCCGGGGTACGGGTGGACTACCTCGCGCTGACCGGTGTCGACCTGGGGCCGGCGCCGGCGGAGGGTCCGGCCCGTCTGCTCGTGGCCGCGAAGGTCGGCGCCACCCGGCTGATCGACAACGTCCCGTTGACCCTGCACCAGGAGGCCTGATGCTCCGGACCATGCTCAAGTCCAAGATCCACCGAGCCACCGTGACCCAGGCCGACCTGCACTACGTCGGGTCGGTCACCGTCGACCAGGACCTGCTGGACGCGGCCGACCTGCTTCCCGGCGAGCTGGTGGCGATCGTCGACGTGACGAACGGCGCCCGTCTGGAGACCTACGTGATCCCCGGGGAGCGGGGCAGCGGCGTGATCGGCATCAACGGCGCGGCGGCTCACCTGGTGCATCCGGGGGACCTGGTCATCCTGATCTCCTACGGGCAGATGGACGACGCCGAGGCCCGTTCCCACCAGCCCCGGATCGTGCACGTGGACCCGGCGAACCGGGTGATCGAACTGGGCGCCGACCCGGCCGCGGCTGTCGACGGGATGGCCGGCGCTCCGGTCCGCGGTGATCTCGTCGCTCGATAGCTTTCCCTGATCCGCCTCCCGAGCGCCCGATATGCCCCTATGGTGGGCGAATCGGATAGGGCTCGCTCGGGAGGCACGGCTCATGCGTTTCCACGGGCGTGCCCGATGGGCGACGACGGTGGCCGCCACCGTACTGCTGGCCGTGGCCGGCTGCGGCAACAAGGGCGACGTGGACGGCGACCTCACCAACGACTGGGCGGCGATGGCTCCGGCCACCGGATTCGTGCCGATCGCCCAGACCTGTCACCTCTCCAACTACGCCGTCTTCGGGCCCCGCGCCACCTACGAGGAGGTGGACTGCGCGGTCGCGCACCGCACCGAGACCGTCCACGTCGGCGAGTACACCGGTGCGGCCGCGCAGGCGGTCGACCCGCCGTCCGGCACCTCGGCCGGGGCCCGGGCCGCCTACCGGACCTGCGACGAGCGGACCACCCAGTACGTCGGCGGGCCGTGGCGTTCGGCCCGGCTCTGGATCGGTGTCACCCACCCGTCGCCCGCCGCGTGGGCCGGTGGCGCGCGCTGGTTCCGGTGCGAGGTGGTCGAACTGGACTCGATCGAGGACGACGGGGCACTGCTCCAGCGGGCCGGCACTCTGCGCGGCGCGCTGCTGAACACCACCGGGCCGCTCGCGCTCACCTGTTACGCCATCGAGGTGGACACCGCCGGTGCGATCCACACGATGCCGCCGGTGGACTGCGCCGCCAAGCACAACGCCGAGTTCGTCGGGGTGTGGACGGCACCGGACAAGGCGGCCTTCCCGAAGGGCGACACGGCCTGGGAGGAGTTCCACACCGGGTGCCGCAAACTCGCCGCGGAGTACACCGGCATCCCCGACGACGCCAACCTCAGGTACCGCGTCGGCGTCGTCTCGCTGCCCGGCAACGCCGACGTGTGGGCCCAGGGCGATCACGGGGTGCGCTGCGACCTGTGGCTGGACAAGGCCGAACTGATCGGCTCCCTGAAGGGCAAGGGGACGAAGGCCCTTCCGGTCCAGTACAAGTAACCATGACCACTGATGACGGCCCCGCCGTGACGTATCCGTAGGGGCGGAGTGTACTGAAACACATGTCACCACTCGCGGATCTCCCGGCGCTGCCCCGCCGGCTCGCCGCCGCTGAGCCGGGCTGGACCGAGACCACCGACGTCGTCGTGGTCGGGTCCGGCATCGCAGGCTTGACCGCGGCCCTCTACCTGCGGGAACAAGGCCTGCACGTCACCGTCGTCACCAAGGTCAACATCGACGACGGGTCGACCCGCTGGGCCCAGGGTGGCATCGCCGGCGTGCTCGACCCGCTGGACACCCCGCAAGCCCACGCCTACGACACCGAGATCGCCGGAGTCGGCCTCTGCGACCCGGCGGCGGTCCGCGTGCTGGTCGAGGAGGGCCCGGCCCGGATCCGCGAGCTGATCCGCCGGGGCGCCGAGTTCGACCGGAACCCGGACGGCTCGCTGATGCTGACCCGGGAGGGCGGCCACCGCGCCGACCGGATCGTGCACGCCGGTGGCGACGCGACCGGCGCCGAGGTGCAGCGTGCCCTGCACGAGTCGGTTCGCCGCGACCCGTGGATCCGGCTGGTCGAGCACGCGCTCGTGCTGGACCTGCTGCGCTCCGCCGACGGCCGGGCCTGCGGTGTCACCCTGCACGTGCTAGGCGAGGGCTCCGAGGACGGTGTCGGCGCGGTGCTGGCCCGGGCCGTGGTGCTGGCCACCGGCGGGATGGGCCAGATCTTCTCGTCCACCACGAATCCGTCGGTGTCCACCGGGGACGGGGTGGCGCTCGCGCTGCGGGCCGGCGCCGAGGTCACCGACGTCGAGTTCGTCCAGTTCCACCCGACGTCGTTCGTGACGTCCAAGACCGATTCCGTTCAGCGGCCGCTGATCTCCGAGGCTCTCCGGGGCGAGGGCGCCCATCTGGTCGACGAGACCGGTGAGCGGTTCATGCTCGGGCAGCACGAGCAGGCCGAGCTGGCGCCCCGTGACGTGGTCGCCAAGGGCATCTACCGGGTGCTGCGGGCCACCGGGGCGGACCACGTCTACCTGGACGCCCGGCACCTCGGTAAGGAGTTCCTGGAGGGCCGCTTCCCGACGATCATGGCGTCCACCCGGTCGGCGGGTGTCGACCCGGCCACCGACCTGATCCCGGTCGCACCCGCCGCCCACTACGCCTCCGGCGGCGTCCGCACCGACCTGCACGGCCGCACCAGCATCGACGGCCTGTACGCCTGCGGCGAGGTGGCCTGCACCGGCGTGCACGGCGCCAACCGGCTGGCCAGCAACTCGCTGCTGGAGGGCCTGGTCTTCGCCCGCCGGATCGCTGACGACATCGCCCGCGAGCTGCCCCCACCGGCCGAACCGGCCCGGACCCCGGCGGTCGAGTCCTGGGCCGTCGACCCGGCGATCCGCAGTGAACTGCAGCGCGTGATGACCCGCGGTGCCGGGGTGCTGCGCTCGGCCGACTCGCTCACCACCGCGGCCAAGGAGCTGACCCGGCTGGCCGAGCAGCGGTCCCGGCCGAACAACGCGGCCTGGGAGGTCACCAACCTGCTCACCGTCGCGACCACCCTCGTCGCGTCGGCGCGGACCCGCCGGGAGACCCGCGGTTGCCACTGGCGGGAGGACCACCCGACCGCCGCCGACGAGTGGCGCGGCCACCTGCTGAACGCCTTGGCCCCCGACGGTGCGCACACCCAGAGCTTCCAGGAGATGGCATGACACTCTCGCCCGGTGAACCCCTGCCCGAGACGGACGTCGACGTGGCCGAGATCGGCCTGGACCTCGGTGAGGTGCAGCGGATCGTGCTCACCGCGCTCACCGAGGACCTCGGCGACCCGCCCCGCGACGTGACCAGCGAGTCGACCATCCCGGCCGCCCAGACCGACACCGCCGAGCTGGTCGCCCGAGCCGACGGCGTGGTGGCCGGACTGCTGGTGGCGGCCGAGGTGTTCGCCTCGACCAGCGGCGGGACTGCCGTCTTCGAGGCGGTGGCCGCGGACGGCGACCGGGTCCGCCGCGGCGACGTGCTCGCGGTGGTCACCGGCACCACCCGGGCCCTGCTCACCGCCGAGCGCACCGCGCTCAACCTGCTCTGCCGGATGTCCGGTGTCGCCACCCACACCCGGAAGTGGGCCGACCTGCTGGACGGCACCGCCGCCACGGTCCTGGACACCCGGAAGACCACGCCCGGTCTGCGGGTGCTGGAGAAGTACGCGGTGCGGGCCGGTGGTGGCACCAACAAGCGGATGGGCCTCTACGACGTGGCCATGATCAAGGACAACCACAAGCTGGCCGCCGGCAGCATCACCGCGGCGTACGAGCTGGTCCGCTCGACGTTCCCGGACGTGACGGTGCAGGTCGAGGTGACCACACTGGCCGAGGCGCGGGAGGCGGTCGCGGCCGGTGCCGACTTCCTGCTCTGCGACAACATGACACCCGAGCTGCTGACCGAGGTGGTGCAGGCGGTCGGCGACCGGGTCGAGCTGGAGGCGACCGGCAACCTCACCCTGGAGACGGCAGCCGCCTACGCCGCCACCGGTGTGAACTACCTGTCGGTGGGCGGGCTCACCCACTCGTCGCCGATTCTGGACATCGCGATGGACCTGTCCCCGCGTACACAATGATGGTCTTGATTTTCTGCTTTTAGGGGCCTGGCGTGCTGCTCTGCATTGACATCGGTAACACGAACACCGTGCTGGCGACCTTCGACGGCGACAAGCTGGTGCACAACTGGCGGATCAAGACCGACGCCGCATCGACCGCCGACGAGCTGGGCCTGATGTTCCGTGGCCTGCTCGCCGGCGACGCCGTGGAGATCACCGGGGTGGCCGCCTGCTCCACGGTCCCGGCCGCGCTGCGCAACCTGCGCACCATGCTGAAGCGCTACTACGGCGACGTGCCGAGCGTGATCGTCGAGCCGGGTGTGAAGACCGGTGTGCAGCTCGCCATCGACAACCCCAAGGAGGTGGGTGCCGACCGGGTGGTGAACACGCTCGCCGCGCACGCCCTCTACGGCGGACCGTCGATCGTGGTGGACTTCGGCACCACCACGAACTTCGACCTGATCAGCGCGAAGGGTGAGTTCCTCGGCGGGGCGTTCGCTCCGGGCATCGAGATCTCCTTCGACGCGCTCGCCGCCCGCGCCGCCCAGCTGCGCAAGGTGGAGCCGACCAAGCCGCGTTCGGTGATCGGCAAGAACACCGTCGAGTGCCTGCAGGCCGGGCTCTACTTCGGTTTCGCCGGGCAGGTCGACCGGATCGTCGAGCGGATGATCGAGGAGATCGGCCCGGTCCGCGCGGTGATCGCCACCGGCGGTCTGTCCTGGCTGGTGAAGGACGAGTGCCGGACCCTCACCGCGCACGAACCGATGATCACGCTGATCGGCCTGCGGATGGTATATGAGCGGAACGTCTGAGCCCGGCTGAGTAGGCTTTCCAGGTCCCCGCACCGAGAAGGAAGTCTTGCCGTGACCGAGCAGAACACGCCAGCGATCGACCCCGCCGAGGATCTCCCCGAGCAGATGCGGGTCCGCCGGTCGAAGCGGGACCGGTTGCTCGCCGAAGGGTTGCCGCCCTACCCGGTCGAGGTCCCGCGCACCGACGAGATCGCTGAGATCCGGGCGCGGTACGCGGATCTGGCCACCGACACCGCCTCCGGTGACAAGGTGTCGATCACCGGCCGGGTGATCTTCGTCCGGAATGGTGGCAAGCTCTGCTTCACCACTCTGCGGGCCGGTGACGGCAGCGAGATCCAGGCGATGTTCTCGCTCGACAAGGTCGGGGAGAAGTCCCTGTCCGAGTGGAAGACCCTGGCCGACCTCGGTGACCTGATCTCGGTCACCGGTGAGGTGATCACCAGTCGGCGCGGGGAACTCTCCGTTCTCGCCGATTCCTGGGCGATGAGTGCGAAGGCCCTGCGGCCCCTTCCGGTGGCGCACCGGCCGCTTTCCGAGGAGACCCGGGTCCGGCAGCGTTATGTCGATCTGATCGTCCGCCCACAGGCCCGTGACGTCGTTCGGACCAGGGCTACCGTGGTGCGCAGCCTTCGTGAGTCGCTGTTCCGCCGGAATTATCTCGAGGTGGAAACGCCGATGCTGCAGTTGCTGCACGGCGGTGCGGCGGCCCGTCCGTTTGTGACGCACAGCAACGCACTGGATATGGATCTTTATCTGCGGATCGCCCCGGAACTGTTTTTGAAGCGGGCCGTGGTCGGCGGCATCGAGCGGGTCTTCGAGATCAACCGCAACTTCAGGAATGAGGGCATGGACTCCACGCACTCTCCGGAGTTCGCCATGCTCGAGGCGTATCAGGCGTATGCCGACTACAACGTGATGCAGGCCCAGGTGCGGGACTGGATTCAGGAGGCGGCGTTTGCGGTCGCCGGTTCGCATGTGGTCACCCATCAGGACGGCACCGAAGTCGACCTGGGCGGCGAGTGGGCCGAGATCACCCTCTTCGGCGCGATCTCCGAGGCGCTCGGCGAAGAGGTGACGATCAACACCGACATCACCCAGCTGCAGGCGTACGCCGAGAAGGTCCAGCTCTCGGTCGACCCCAAGTGGAGCGCCGGCAAGCTGGCCGAGGAGATCTTCGAGCACCTGGTGACCGACAGCCTGGTGCAGCCGACCTTCGTCCGGGACTTCCCGGAGGAGACCGCGCCGCTCACCGCACCGCACCGGACCACGCCCGGACTCACCGAGAAGTGGGACCTCTACGTCGGCGGATTCGAACTCGCCACCGCCTATTCCGAGTTGGTCGACCCGGTGATCCAGCGTGAGCGGTTCCACGCTCAGTCGCTGCTCGCGGCGGGTGGCGATGCCGAAGCGATGCAGCTCGACGAGGATTTCCTGCGGGCCATGGAGTACGGAATGCCGCCGTCCGGTGGCATGGGAATGGGAATCGACCGGCTGTTGATGGCGCTCACCGGCCTGGGCATTCGGGAAACGATCCTCTTCCCCTTGGCTCGCCCGGAGTAACGCCCACCGGGAGTAACGGCTCTGCAATTATTCACCCCCGCCATTGACGGGCGATGCGCTCCTGGCGTTATTGTCTTCCCATTGCTGGGGAGAGAACCTGTGTTCGGGAGGATAACGGCGCGTGGCCAAGCAGATCATTCACAAGCTGGTCGATGACATCGATGGTGTCGACGCCGACGAGACCGTGAAGTTTGCGCTCGACGGCATTCAGTACGAGATCGACCTCTCGGAGAAGAACTCCGCCAAATTGCGGGAGGTCTTCGAGCCCTACCTGAAGGCCGGCACGAAGGTGGCCCGGGGCGGTGTCGTCGTCGGTGGTCGTGCGGCGCGCGGCCGTGGTGGGGCCACCGCCGACCGCGAGCAGAACAAGGCGATCCGCGAGTGGGCCAAGAAGGCCGGTAAGGACATCTCCGACCGGGGTCGTATCCCGCAGGAGATCGTGGACGAGTTCCACTCGAAGGGCCCCGGCCGGGGCTGACGTCCCGGCACGACTCCACGGAGAGGGCGTGCCGACCGAGTCGGCTGCGAACAGCAGCCGTCCTGGTCGGTGCGCCCTCTCCGCGTTTGCCCACCCGGTCCGCCCTGTGCTCACTACGGTTATCCACAGGAGTGGACAGCGTTGTCCACAGGCTGTGGATCGGCAGGATTTCGCTGAACGCGTACACGTTCGGGTGGGGGAACAGCCGCTGAGCGTGCGAAGTTGGCTAAAGCAACGTTGCGGATCGTTTCGAGGGGCAGCGAGGGCCCAGCGGAGAGCTTCAGCGGCGATAGAGTTACAGCACGGGCATCACCGATGCCCGTGCGCTGGCCCCGCCAGCTGTTGAGACAGGCTCAGCATTGGCGCACGGCACGTGAGGAGCACGAGGGCATGTTCGAGCGGTTCACCGACCGAGCGCGACGGGTTGTCGTCCTGGCCCAAGAAGAGGCCCGGATGCTCAACCACAACTACATCGGGACAGAGCACATCCTGCTCGGCCTGATCCATGAGGGTGAGGGCGTCGCCGCCAAGGCTCTGGAGAGCCTGGGCATCTCTCTCGAAGGGGTCCGCCAGCAGGTCGAGGAAATCATCGGCCAGGGCCAGCAGGCGCCGAGCGGGCACATCCCGTTCACGCCGCGCGCCAAGAAGGTGCTGGAGCTCTCCCTGCGGGAGGCACTCCAGCTCGGCCACAACTACATCGGAACCGAGCACATCCTGCTCGGCCTCATCCGCGAGGGTGAGGGCGTCGCCGCCCAGGTGCTGGTCAAGCTCGGCGCCGACCTCAACCGGGTCCGTCAGCAGGTCATCCAGCTGCTCTCCGGCTACCAGGGCAAGGAGCCGGCCGCCGCGGGCACCGCGACCGGTGAGGCCGCTCCGTCCACGTCGCTCGTGCTCGACCAGTTCGGACGCAACCTGACCCAGGCCGCCCGCGAGGGCAAGCTCGACCCGGTCATCGGCCGGGAGAAGGAAATCGAGCGGGTCATGCAGGTGCTCTCCCGCCGCACCAAGAACAACCCGGTGCTGATCGGCGAGCCCGGCGTCGGCAAGACCGCAGTGGTCGAGGGCCTGGCCCAGTCCATCATCAAGGGCGAGGTGCCCGAGACGCTGAAGGACAAGCAGCTCTACACGCTGGACCTCGGCGCCCTGGTCGCCGGCTCGCGCTACCGCGGTGACTTCGAGGAGCGCCTGAAGAAGGTGCTCAAGGAGATCCGCACCCGCGGCGACATCATCCTGTTCATCGACGAGATCCACACGCTCGTCGGTGCGGGTGCCGCCGAAGGCGCGATCGACGCCGCCTCGATCCTGAAGCCCATGCTCGCGCGTGGTGAGCTGCAGACCATCGGCGCGACCACTCTGGACGAGTACCGCAAGCACCTGGAGAAGGACGCCGCTCTCGAGCGCCGCTTCCAGCCGATCCAGGTCGGCGAGCCGTCCCTCGCGCACACCATCGAGATCCTCAAGGGCCTCCGCGACCGCTACGAGGCGCACCACCGGATCAGCATCACCGACGCCGCGCTGGTGGCGGCGGCGACGCTGGCCGACCGGTACATCTCGGACCGCTTCCTGCCGGACAAGGCGATCGACCTGATCGACGAGGCCGGGGCACGGATGCGCATCCGCCGGATGACCGCGCCGCCGGACCTCCGTGACTTCGACGAGCGCATCGCCCAGGTGCGCCGCGACAAGGAGTCCGCGATCGATGCGCAGGACTTCGAGCGTGCCGCTCAGCTCCGTGACAAGGAGAAGACCCTGCTGGGCCAGAAGGCGCAGCGGGAGAAGGAGTGGAAGGCCGGCGACCTGGACGTGGTGTCCGAGGTCGACGACGAGCAGATCGCCGAGGTTCTGGGCAACTGGACCGGTATCCCGGTCTACAAGCTCACCGAGGAGGAGACCTCCCGTCTGCTGCGCATGGAGGACGAGCTGCACAAGCGCGTCATCGGCCAGGAGGACGCGGTGCAGGCCGTCTCCAAGGCGATCCGGCGTACTCGTGCGGGTCTGAAGGACCCGAAGCGCCCCAGCGGCTCGTTCATCTTCGCCGGCCCGTCCGGTGTCGGTAAGACCGAGCTGTCCAAGGCCCTCGCGGAGTTCCTGTTCGGCTCCGAGGACGCGCTGATCCAGCTCGACATGTCCGAGTTCCACGACCGCTACACGGTGTCCCGTCTCGTCGGTGCGCCTCCCGGCTACGTCGGCTACGACGAGGGCGGCCAGCTCACCGAGAAGGTGCGCCGCAAGCCGTTCTCGGTGGTCCTCTTCGACGAGATCGAGAAGGCCCACCCGGACGTCTTCAACACGCTGCTGCAGATCCTGGAAGACGGTCGCCTGACCGACGGCCAGGGCCGGATCGTGGACTTCAAGAACACGGTCATCATCCTCACCACCAACCTCGGTACCCGTGACGTTGCCAAGGCCGTGTCGCTGGGCTTCCAGGCGTCGGAGGCCGAGGAGTCGTCGTACGAGCGGATGAAGATCAAGGTCAACGACGAGCTGAAGCAGCACTTCCGCCCCGAGTTCCTGAACCGTATCGACGACACGATCGTCTTCCACCAGCTGCGTGAGAAGGAGATCCTCCAGATCGTCGACATCTTCACCGCCCGCATCGAGGGGCAGCTGAAGAACAAGGACATGGGCCTGGAGCTGACCGACAACGCCAAGAAGTACCTGGCGGCCAAGGGCTTCGACCCGGTGCTGGGCGCCCGCCCGCTGCGCCGGACCATCCAGCGCGAGCTGGAGGACACCCTGTCCGAGCAGATCCTCTTCAACGAGCTGCGCCCCGGCCAGATCGTCGTCGTCGACTGCGAAGGCGACCCGGCCAAGGTGGAGAAGGCGAAGCTGGTCTTCAACGGTTCCGAAAAGGGCGCCGAGGTGCCCGACGCGGTGCCGGCCGACCTCGCGGTGCCGACCACCGAGGAGTGAGCACGCTTTGAACGAGCGGGTCCGGTCGCGTCTGACGTGACCGGGCCCGCTCGGTTTTATCCGGTCGCGGTTCCTCCGGTCTCGGCAGATCATGGGGGTATGCAGCGTCAGATCAGGGCCGGGTTCGATGACGAGACGGTCACCGTCTATCAGGCCTACTCGCCTGCCATCGCGGAGCCTGCCGTCCGGTCCGGGCGGTTCGTGCCACCGTTCAAGGTGGACCGGATGACGTGGATCAAGCCGTCGTTCCTGTGGATGATGTACCGCTGCGGGTGGGCCACCAAAGCGGGCCAGGAACGGGTGCTCGCGGTGTCGATCACCCGGGCCGGGTTCGAATGGGCGCTGGCCAACGCGGAACTCAGCCACTACGTGCGCGACGTCCACCCCGATCGGGCCACCTGGCAGCGGCGGCTCAAACAGGCGCCGGCCCGGGTGCAGTGGGATCCCGAACGTGATCTGCGGCTGGCGGAGCTGCCCTACCGGTCGCTGCAGTTGGGGCTCGGCGGGGTGGCGGTGCCCCGGTACGTCGACGAGTGGACCACCGGCATCACCGACGTGACCGGGCTGGTCCGGGAGATCCGCGGGCTGCTGGACTCGGGTGACGAGTCCGCTGCGAGCGCCCTGCTGCCGGTCGAGCGCCCCTACCCGCTACCACCCGAGACGGCAGCCCAGCTCGGGGCCACCCGATGACCCCGCCCCGGGTGTTCGGGGTTGGGAGTGACCACCGCATTCGGCCCGGCGGTCGTGGGGAATCCCGGGCCCGCCGCCTGCCTCGCGGGTGGCGGCGGGACCGTTTGGTGGGGCGTACCAGATCAGAGTCTTTGAACTTCGCCCTGTGGAGCGTCGCCGGCCAGGACGAAGGCGTCGGCGCCCAGGGTTTCGATCAGGCCGTCCTCGATCAGGCCGGCGAGCGCCCGGGCCCGCTGCACCTCGTCCTGCCAGACCATGTCGAGTCGTTGGCGGGGGACCGGGCCGCTGGTGTGCCGGAGGACTTCCAGGAGCAGGCCGCGAACCTGCCGGTCGGTGCCCGCGTAGCGCTGCGGTTTGCGGCTGGGGCCTTCGGGTAGCGGCTGTCCGGTGAGCCGCCACGCGCACACGTCGTGGAACGGGCAGTCGACGCACTTGGGGGAGCGGGCGGTGCAGACGATGGCACCGAGTTCCATGAAGGCGATGCTGGCCCGGGCGGCGGTGGGCGCGTCCGGTGGCAGCAGTGCCTCCATGGCGACCAGGTCTGCGGCGGTGGTGGCGGGGCCGGCGTCGGGTTTGCCTTCGACGGCGCGGCAGACGACCCGCCGCACGTTGGTGTCGACGACCGGGTGCCGCTGGCCGTAGGCGAACGTCGCCACCGCCCGCCCGGTGTAGGTGCCCACGCCGGGCAGGGCGAGCAGCTCGTCGAGGTCGGAGGGGACACGCCCGCCGTGCCGTTCGACGATCGCGACCGCGCAGGCGTGCAGCCGCATCGCCCGCCGGGGGTAGCCGAGCCGCCCCCACATCCGGATCGCCTCGGACGGCGGGTCTTCGGCGAGGGCGGCCGGGGTGGGCCAGCGGGTCATCCAGGAGCGCCAGGCGGGTTCGACCCGCACGACCGGGGTCTGCTGCAGCATCACCTCGCTGACCAGGACTCCCCAGGGGGTGCTGTCCGGCTGCCGCCAGGGCAGGTCACGGGCGTTGGCGTCGTACCAGGTGATGGCTTCGTCGGCGAGAGTCATAGCCCGTTCACTGTAGGCGGATCTTTGATTAACGACCGATACCCGAGTTGGTGTCGCATGACCGGCGTGCCGTGCACATAGCGATGGGCATGCGGGTCTAACGTAAGCGGCATCATGCGTGCGACGGTTGGTCCCCTCCCATCCGCTGTCTACTGGCGGCGGCGTCTGGTCGTGCTGGGCGCGGTGTTGCTCGGCGTCATCGTGCTGTTCGTGAACTGCTCCGGCGGGGACGAGACAGATCCGAAGAAGACCGCAGGTTATCCGACTCCGGCGGCGGCGGATCCGTCCTCGGCGTCGCCGAAGCCGTCGTTCGAGGATGTCACCCCGGGCGCCGGACCGGCTGTGCAGGACCCGGCCGACCTGCTGTCGCCGACACCCGATGACGACGAGTTGCCGCCGCCGGCGAACGCGTCGGCGTCGGCTCCGGCCGCCGGTGGCACCAACACGGGCGGCGGCGACGCCACGTGCGCTGATTCTGAGATGCAGATCACGCCGGTGCCGGCCGACACGTCTCCGCAGCGGGGCGCGCCCACCGACATCCAGATCAAGATCAAGAACACCGGCGGACGCACCTGCACGCGGAACCTGGGTTCCAGCGCTCAGGAGCTCTACATCGAGCAGGGTGCGCAGAAGTTCTGGTCCTCCGACCAGTGCACCACCAGCGCGGAGAACGACATCGTCACCATGGCTCCCGGCGTCGAGAAGCTGTTCAAGATCACTTGGAACGGTCGCTCGTCCACCCAGTGCGCCGACAACGCACCGTCCGGGCCGTCGCTGTCGACCGGGCCGTACTCGTTGCGCGCCCGGCTGGACAGCAAGATCAGTGACCCGGTCGTGCTCACCATCGTCAACTGAGTTGGTCGCCGCACTCGAGCTCTACCTGGACGTCGACACGACCAGGCGGATCCGTACCCTCTGGCGCGCCCTGGACGCCGAAGGCATCCCATCCCTCGGCTCGCTGCACCAGAAACACCGACCGCACCTCTCCCTCGCCGCCGCCCACCGCATCGACCCACAGGCGGCGGCCGCGGCACTGGACGGCTTCCCGGTCGGCCGCGGACTGACCGTCGGCATCGACTTCGTCGGCCAGTTCGTCGGCCGGGTCCTGTGGCTGGGCGTGACGATGACCCCGGAACTACTCGACCACCATCGCGAGGTCCACAACCGGCTCGCCGCCGGCGGGGTCGAGATCTGGGAGCACTACCGCCCCGGCCGCTGGGTGCCGCATTGCACGATCTCCCTGCGGGTGCCCAACCCGGTCATGGCCCCGGCCATCCGGCGCTGCCTGGAGTACCTCCCGATGCGGGCGACGATCACCGGCGCCGCGGTGGCCGACCACGTCCACGACATAAATCAACCCCTCTGATCCGGTACGGTCGTCGACAGCCCCGTGGCCACCCGCGAGACGGGCGCGGCGCACGGCCGACTCCCGGCCGCCGGGCCGAATGCGGTGGTCCGGGCGATCAGCGCTGTGCCGGAGCCAGGTGGGCTCGTTCGCCCTGTGCGCCGAACAGCGTGAGCAACTCGGCGGGCTGTTCGCCGACGCTGCCGATCCAGTGCGGCAGCCTCGTATCGAACTCGGCCGCCTCGCCGGGCCCCAACTCGGACTCCTGCTCGCCGAGCACGAACCGCACCCGCCCGTTGAGCACGTAGAACCACTCGTAACCGTCGTGGGTCCGTGGTGCCGGATCCGGCGCCATGCCGGGACCTCGGCTGCGGACCCGGTGGCGACACCGTCTGGCTGGCCGGACAGGGCAGGCACGTCACCGCCGTCGCCGTCGCCGGTGTCGGTGCGGCGGAACCTAGACGTACCGCTCCAGAATCGACGCCTCGGCCAACCGGGACAGGCCCTCACGGACCCCGCGCGCCCGGGCGTCGCCGACCCCCTCGACCGCCTGCAGATCCTCGACAGTGGCCCCGAGCAGACGCTGCAGGCTGCCGAAATGGTCGACAAGCCGGTCGACGATCTGAGCCGGCAACCGGGGCACCTTGGCGAGCAGCCGGAAACCCCGCGGCGAGACAGCCGAATCCAGCGAGTCGGAGGCGCCCGGATAACCGATGGCCTTCGCGACCGCCACCAGATCGATCATCTCGGTGGCGGTCAGCAGGTCCAGCTCGACAAGCGCCTCGTCGAGCGTGCGCGCCTTACGGCCGGTCGGCAGATAGTCCCGGATCACCAGAGTGCGATCGGCGTCGACACCGGCCATCAACTCGTCCAGCTGCAGAGCCAGCAGCCGGCCGTCGGTGCCGAGCTCCACCACGTACCCGGAGATCTCGTCGGCGATCCGGCGCACCATCTCCAGCCGCTGCACCACCGCCACCGCGTCCCGGACCGTCACCAGGTCCTCGATCTCCAGGGCGGAGAGGGTGCCGGACACCTCGTCGAGCCGGAGTTTGTACCGTTCCAAGGTGGCCAGCGCCTGGTTGGCCCGGGACAGGATGGCCGCCGAATCGTCCAGGACGTGCCGCTGGCCGTTCACATACAGCCCGATGATGTGCATCGACTGGCTCACCGAGATAACCGGGAAACCGGACTGCTTGGCCACCCGCTCGGCGGTGCGGTGCCGGGTGCCGGACTCCTCCGACGGGATCGACGGATCCGGCATCAGATGCACGGCGGCCCGCACTATCCGGGTGCCGTCACTCGACATCACCACCGCGCCGTCCATCTTGCACAGCTCCCGCAGCCGGGTCGCGGAGAACTCCACATCCAGCGGAAACCCACTGCCGGTGCAGATGGTCTCCACCACCGCGTCGTAGCCGAGAACGATGAGCGCACCGGTGCGCCCTCGCAGGATGCGCTCCAGCCCGTCCCGCAGCGCGGTACCGGGCGCCATCAGGGCCAGATTGGCCCGGAGCGGCTCGTTGGCGCCGCTGGTCAGGGCCGCGGGCATCGAACGATTGCCCGCGCCGTTGACGCCGGGACGCGGCGTTGAACTGGCGGCGGGCTTGGATCCATCGCGGTCGAGCGGCACCCGGACATTCTACGGACTGTTATCCACGCCAACGAGGTATGGCTCAATGAATGCTCCGTAGCGTGATGAAACGTTACTCACCGTCCATCAACGTGAGCTGTGTTCAGCCGACGCGCGGGCCGCGCTCTGCAACGCCGACTGCAGGTTGCCGACCTCGACGACCTCCATGCCCTTCGGGGTGCCGTCCGCACCGTCCGGCCCGCAACCCGGCGGCACCAGCGCAACCTTGAAACCGAGCCGGGACGCCTCGGCCAGCCGCCGCCCGACCGCACCCACCCGGCGGATCTCCCCGGTCAGGCCGACCTCGCCGATCGCCACCAGATGCGGGGCCATCGCCAGATCCAGACCGCCGGAGGCGACCGCCAGCGCCATCGCCAGATCGGCCGACGGCTCGGTCAGCTTGATCCCGCCGACGGTCGCCGCGAACACCTCACGGTTGTAGAGCTTGAGCTGCTTGGTCCGGCGCTCCAGCACCGCCAGGACCATCGCCAGCCGGGCATGGTCCAGACCGGAGACGGTGCGCCGCGGCGAACCCTGCACCTCGGCCCCGATCAGCGCCTGCACCTCGGTGACCAGCGCCCGCCGGCCCTCCATCGCCACCGTCACACAGGTGCCCGGCACCGGCTCCTGATAGCGGGTCAGGAACAGCCCCGACGGGTCCGGCAGACTGGTGATGCCCCCCTCGCCCATCTCGAAACAGCCCACCTCGTCGGCCGCCCCGAACCGGTTCTTCACCCCGCGGACCAGGCGCAACGACGAATGCTTGTCACCCTCGAAATGCAGCACCACGTCGACCAGGTGCTCCAGCACCCGGGGGCCGGCCACCGAACCGTCCTTGGTCACGTGACCGACCAGGACAGTCGCGACACCACGCTCCTTGGCCAGCGCCACCAGCGCGGCGGTGACCGCCCGGACCTGGGTGACCCCGCCCGGCACACCCTCGGTGCCGGGCGCCGAGACGGTCTGCACCGAGTCCAGCACCAGCAGGCCGGGCCGGACCGCGTCCAGATGGCCGATCACCGTGCCCAGGTCGTTCTCCGAGGCCAGGAAGAGCTTCTCGTGCAGGGCCCCGAGCCGCTCGGCGCGCAACCGCACCTGGCTGACCGACTCCTCACCGCTGACCACCAGCGACGGGGTGCCGGAACCGGCGGCCCACTGCTGGGCCACGTCGAGCAGCAGGGTGGACTTGCCGACCCCGGGCTCCCCGGCGAGCAGCACCACCGCGCCGGGCACCAGACCACCGCCGAGCACCCGGTCCAGCTCGCTGACACCGGTCGCCACCGCCCGGGCCGGTGCCGCGCTGATCTGCGCGATCGGGCGGGCCGGCTCGGTCGGCATGCGGGAACTGACCACCCGGCCGGAGACCGGAACGGTCACCGTGGACTCGATGATCGAGCCCCACTCCCCACACTCCGAACAGCGGCCCAGCCACTTGGGTGGCTGGTGACCGCAGGCGTCACAGACGTAGGCGGCCCTGGGGGCCTTGGCAGCGGAACGGGAGGACGTCACCCCGACAAGCTAGCTCGCCGGTACGACAAAGCCGGCCTGCCCGTACGGCAAGCCGGCTCTGCCGGTACGACTATGTCGGTCAGTGACCGCCCTCGGACTCCTCGGCGATCTCGGCCGAACCGCGCGGTGCCGGCGTCAGCGGCGAGGCGACCGGGGCCTCCAGCAGCAGCGCGTCGTCACCGTTGCTGAACTCGAAGGACAGGCCGACGGCCATGCCCGGCTTCAGCTCCTCCAGCAGACCGGTGATCTGGAGCTGGCGGGCGTCGGACGGCCGGAACAGCACCGAACCCTGCGGGCCGATCTCGATCCGGGCCGGCTCGGTCGTCGCCGTCGGTGCAGCGGACGGGACACCGGCGCTGGGCTCGGCGGACGGGCCGGAGGAGGCGCCCGCGGACGGGCCGGAGGAGGAGTCTGCGGAGGCGTCGACCTGACCGGGCGTCGTGACGGTCGCGGTGCTCACGAAGCCGACATCCGTGCCGGCCACGATCTGCGGACGCTCCGCCTGCTGCGGGCTGATCGTGACGGTGACCGTCTCGTTGGTCTGGTTGTAGAGGCTCAGCTCGAGCGGAGCCGACTCCTTAGCGGCGTAGCCCTCGACACCGTTGTACTCCACCTGCAGGTTGCGGATGAGCACGCCGCCACTCTTGGACTGAGAGTTGACGCCGGCGATCGGCGTGTCCAGGATGGCGGTTTCGGCGACCTGGCCGGCCGAGCAACCACCCAGAGCCAGGGCAGCGACCGTGGCGGCACCCGCGACCAGTGCGGCGCGACGGGTTCCCAGCGAGCGCATCACGATCCTCCAAATAGAGACACCAAGGTGTTAGATCAGCGTAGTGGGCGCCGATCGGCCGCGTGCGGGGACCCATCCATCAGGCCCGGATCATCCCGCTCCGGTCGATCCCGGGCAGCCGTCCGTCCCGGGCCGGTTGATCCTGGACACCTTCTCTCGGTCGGGTGCCGGCCGTCACTCTCCACGAGCCGGTTGATCGCCGGGTCATCGTTTTCGGGACTCAGATCACCCCGCCGCTGACGACCAGCAGCACCACGTCGATCAGGGCCACCACCAGAACCGCCCGGAACAGCGCGACCGGCCGCCCGGCGGTGCGCCGGGCGGCGTACCAACCCGCCGGAAGGACCACGACGGCGGCCGCACCCGCCGCCAGCCCCGGCCACGACGGCGGCCCGGGCGGCCCGAGGACAAGCGTGAGGGTCGCGCCCAGCAGGAGCACCGCCGCGGCCGCCTGGGAACCTCCGGCCCCGATCCGGTGCGGCAGCCCGCGCACCCCGGTGGCCGCGTCGTCGGCCAGGTCAGGCAGCACGTTGGCGAAGTGGGCCCCACCGCCGAGCAGCGCCCCGGCGAGCACCAGCCAGGCCGGTGGCAGCGGGTGACCGGGCAGCGCCAGCACCACGAAGGCGGGCAACAGGCCGAAACTGATCAGGTACGGCACGATCGAGAACGCGGTGTTCTTCAGCGGCCAGTCGTAGAGCAGGGCGGAGCCGAGCGCCACCGAGATCACCAGCGCCGCCGGCCACCCCAGCGGCAGCGCCAGCAGCGGCACGGCCAGGGCCGCCAGCACACCGGCCGTCCCGACCGCCCGAGCAGTGATCGCCCCCGCCGTGATCGGTTTGTCCGGACGGCCGCTGGCCCGGTCCCGTTCGGCGTCCAGCCGGTCGTTGACCCAGCCGACCGCGAGCTGACTGGCCGCCACCGTCGCCGCGACCGCCGCCAGCCGCCAGCCGCGATGCCCCACCCCGAAGGCGAGCAGGGTGATGGCGAGGGTGACCCCGCCGCCGGGTTCCGGATGTGCCGACCTGAGCAGTGCGAGCGCGCGGGACATGCCTCGTAAGTGTGGTCGCCCGGCCGAATCCGTGCCAGTGTCGATCGCATGCGATCGATGCAGCGCAACGATCCACGTCAGTACGACGACCTGTCCGCCGAGCGGTGGCGCCCCTCCGGGCCGTTCGCCCTCCTGCACTGGCTGGCCGCCGCCCGCGCGGCCCTGATCCCACCGGCCGCGGCACCCGGCCGCATCCTGGTCGACGCCGGCTGCGGTGGCGGCCTGCTCGCCCCGCACCTGCACGGCAAGGGCTATCGGCACATCGGCGTCGATCTGCGCCGGTCCGGCCTGCGACAGGCCGCGCCCCGAGGCGTGACCGCGGTGAACGGCGATGTGACAGCGTTGCCGCTGGCCGCCCGCAGCGCCGACGTGGTGGTGGCCGGCGAGATCCTGGAACACGTCACCGACCTGCCCGGCACGGTGGCCGAACTCTGTCGCGTACTGCGGCCCGGCGGCCTGGTCGTGCTCGACACGGTGAACGACACCGCGCTGAGCCGGCTGATCACGGTGACCCTGGGCGAAGGACTCGGCATCGCCCCGGCCGGACTGCACGATCCGGCGCTGTTCGTGTCTCCGCGCCGGTTGATCGGCGAGTTCGCCCGGCACGGGGTGGTACTGACCGTCCGCGGGATCCGGCCCAGCCTGCGGGGGTTGTACCGGTGGCTGGTGCTCAAGCAGGCCGGGCGTGGGCGGCTGATCCGGCCGGTGTTCTCCGACGCGGTGCTCTACCAGGGCACCGGGCGTCACGCTGGCCGTCCACCGGAGGCGGCCCGCCCGGATGGCCTTTCGTCTCCTGTTGCAGAGGTGGGGCGTCATGCTGGATGAGGCGCGGCGGCTGGCTCCGCGGTTCGCCGGACGGGCGGACCACACCGACCGGGACGGCTCCTTCCCGGTGGACGACTTCGCCGATCTGAAAGCGGCAGGGTTCTTCGGACTGCTGGTCCCCACCCGGCTGGGCGGAGCGGGTGCCGGCTTCGCGGAGTACGCCGAGATCGCCTACGAACTGGCCCGCGGCAACGGTGCCACCGCCCTGATCTTCAACATGCACGCCTCGGTGACCGGCGCCCTCGGCGGCATCACCGACGAACTGGCCGAGGCACTCGGGCTGCCCGTGGAGGCCCTGACAGCCCGGGACGGGTTCCTGAAGGCGGCGGCCGGCGGCTCCTGGTACGCGGTGGCGATGAGCGAACGCGGCGCCGGCTCCCGGCTGTCCCGGCTGGCCACCACCTACCAGCCGGTGGACGGTGGCTACCGGATCACCGGGGCCAAGACGTTCTGCTCCGGTGCCGGGCACGCCGACGCCTACCTGGTCGCCGCCCGCAGTACCGACGATCCCGCACAGGTCTCCCAGTTCCTGGTCCCGGCAGGTGCCGGGCTTCGGGTCGAACCCACCTGGGACGCGCTCGGCATGCGTGCCACCGGATCCCACGACCTGCACGTCGACGTGACGGTCCCCGGATCGGCACTGCTCGGCGGGCTGGAAGGCCTGGCCCTGGTGGCGGCCCAGCTCGCACCGCACTGGATGGTGGCCAGCTACGCCGCCGTCTACGTGGGGGTGGCCCGGGCCGCTGTCGACGCCGCGATCGACCACGTCGGCAACCGTGGCCTGGCCGGTCTGCCGGCAGTGCGGGCCCGGATCGGCCGGGCCGACGCCGCGGTGGCCGCCGCCCACCTGACCGTCCGGGAGGCGGCCCGCCGGGTCGACGAGGCGCCCGGCATCCCCGAGACGAACCGCTGGGTGTGGCGGGCCAAACTGCTGGCCGGAACCACCGCCGCCGAAGTCGCCGCATCGATGCTGGAGGCGGCCGGCACGTCCGCGATGCGCCGCGGGCATCCGCTGGAACGCCTTTACCGGGACGCCAGGGCCGGCTCACTGCAACCGGCCACCAGCGACGTCTGCGCCGACTGGCTCGGTGTCGACGCACTCGGCGGCGACCCGGACGCCGACGGCGTGGCACCCCGGTGGTGACTTCGCGTTCTCCGGTGGGCCCCCGGGGCGGTGCGGTGATCGCCGGGATCGGGGTGGCACTACCGCCTTCGGTCCGCCAGGACGACCTCTGGGACGGCTACTTCAGCCGGCACTACAGCGGGCCCCGTGCCGCCCTCGCTCAGCGGATCTTCGCCAACTCCGGGGTGCACACCCGGCAGAGCACGGTCAGCCCACTCATCGAGGATGTCTCCGGCTGGTCCACCGAACGCCGGATGCGTCGCTACCAGGCCGAGGCGATCCCGCTCGGCAAAGCCGCCGTCACCCGGGCGCTGGAGAGTGCCGGACTCTCTGCGGGCGATCTGGGCCTTTTCGCGGTCTGCTCGTGCACGGGCTACGCCACCCCCGGACTCGACATCCTTTTGGCCCGAGATCTCGGTATGTCACCCAACGTGCAACGGCTTTTCATCGGGCACATGGGCTGTTACGCGGCGTTACCCGGACTGGGGGCGGTCGGGGACTTCGTGACGGCGCGCGGCCGGCCCGGGCTGCTGCTCTGCGCCGAACTCACCAGCCTGCACCTGCAGCCGCCCGCTGCGCGGACGGACATCCAGCAGATCGTCTCCCACGCGCTCTTCGCCGACGCTGCGGCCGCCGTCGTGGTCACCGCCGATTCCCCGGCCGGGTACGTGGTACGCGAGGTCGCCGCGGTCACCGACACGTCCACAGCCGACCAGATGACCTGGGACGTCACCGACCTGGGGTTCCGGATGGGGCTGTCGCCGAAAGTGCCCTCGGTCCTCGCCGCCCACGTCCGTGGACTGGTCGTCGACGTGCTCGGCCGGCACGGGCTGGCAGTCGCCGACGTCGACGGGTGGGCCGTGCACCCCGGCGGCCCGAAGATCCTCGACGTGGTCCAGGAACAGCTCGGCCTGGACGATGCGGCACTCGCCGCGTCCCGTGGGGTACTCGCAGCGTACGGGAACTGTTCCTCACCCACCGTGTTGCTGGTGCTGGACGAGTTGCTCCGTCGCCCGGTTTCGCCGAAATCGATCATCATGCTCGCTTTCGGTCCCGGACTCACCCTCTATGTCACTCTTCTGGAGGGCTCTACTCTCGCAGCGTGAGCGGCGAACGGGGACGCGGCGCGGTGCTGTACGCACTTGCCGCACTGAGCTTGATGATCGGCGTGGTGTGGTGGTGGCGTGCCGCACCCCGTCAGGCAGTCGACGACCGGCTGACCCGGTGGCGGCTCAGCGCCGAACAACTACTGCCCGAGGTCAGCGAACAGGCGACGGTCAACACGGTCGCCTTGGAGGCCGCGAGCGAACATCAAGAATCCGTCGAGGTCGAAAAGGGCAACTTCCTGGTCTCGGTGGTGTGCGCCGGCGACAACGGCAGCCGTGTCCGAGTCAGCCTCGGCGTCGGCGACTCAGGCCGAGGCCTACGCTGCTCCGGCTCCCGAACCCCCGAAGTCTTCAGCGTCGGCCTGGCCACCGAACTACACCTGACCGTGACCGTCGAATCGACAACCCCGGTCGTGTTCCGTTACGCCCTCAAACGCGCCAACACCTAACCACCCGTCCCCACAGCGTCCTGCCCGCTTCCTCCACCTCCCACCGCGTCCTGCTCCACTCCACCCGCCTCCCACCGCGTTGTGGCCGGTTCCCGCCCACCTCCTACCGCGTCCTGCCCGCCTGAGCCCCCCTCCTACCGCGTCCTGCCCGCCTGCACCAACCTCATACCGCGTCCTGCCCGGCTCCTCTACCGCGTCCTGCCCGCCTGCCTGCTCGCCTTTCCCTATCCACCCGGCAGTGCCCTATCCACCCGGCCGTGCCCCTGTCGAGCCGGCCGTGCCCTGTCGACCCGGCCGTGCCCGCCTGTCCGGCCCGTCCGGTCACTCACGGCCCGAATCCGGTCTTGAGGCTCATCCGAACGGAGGAATTCGTTACTGCTGGAAGGTCTCGCGGCATCGCCCAGATTCGAGAGTGACGATTCACGGCACATTTCGCGGATCTTGAGCCCTTCGGGATCTGGCGACTCCACCGTTGCTGGAGTTTTCCTACAGCTAGGTTGGTCAGGTCGATTTCCCTCACAACTGACCGTGCCCGCCGAGACTTCGGGTCTTTCCTTTGTTCGTCGGGCGTGGAGCGGTCAGTCCCGTGCGCCGAAGCCTCCACCAATCGCGATCTTGGCCAATCAGCCACCTCAAGAGTCGTCTTCTTGTGATGCCGTCGTTGTTGCGTATCCACTCGTCAGGGTGACGTCCCGCTGCCGGATTCGGCCCGGCGACGCTGCCACAACGAAAGATCGTCCAAGGGCACGCTCGGCCGGTTCCACCCGCTGGGCTCGCCCTTCGTGCCCGCTGGCTCGCGCTTGTGCCCACTGGGTTCAGATCTTGGTGGGTCGACCACCGAAATCGGTGGTCGACCCACCAAGATCCGGGGTGGGCGGGGTGGTCCCGGGTGGGGCTGCCGATCTTGGTCGAGCGGCTACCTGGATCGGTGGATGCTTGACCAAGATCTGGGCAGGAGCTGGTCAGAGGGGCTGGTCACAGGGACTGGTCGCAGGGACTGGTCAGAGGGACTGGTCAGCCGGCCGCGGCGTCGGCGTTCCCGGTCGGCGGATTGCGCCCGCTGTGGGCTGCGGTCAAGAGAAGGCTCTATGGAACCGAGGCCGCAGCACGGTCAGTGGATCGTGCGGATTCGTCGGGCCTGATTGCCGACGTGAGCACACGATCGGTCAACGTGTGCCTATGGCGGGTTGCCCGGGTCATCGGTGTCGTAGGCAGGGCCGGTGCCGTAGTCAGGGCGTTTGACCGCGATGCCGGCGCTGGCTGACACCCGGGCCGGGATGTCGCCGATCCTGATGTGTTCCCGGACGTCGGCGATGATCCGTTGCGCGATGGCGAGGACTGGCGCACCGGCCGGCCGCTTCCAACAAGCAGACCCAGAATTGGCAACCGCCAAGACTGTGCGCGCGGGCAGGGCGCCTGCAGCGTGCGGAGTGGTGGCCGAGCCGGGGTGCTGTGTGGTCGCATCAGCCCGGCGGTCGGGCGGCGGCCTTGCGCCGCGCGGACCTGGCGGGATGGCACGGGAGGGGTGGATCGGCGGGATGACCTGGTCCGTACCGAAAAAGGGGGTTGGGTCTTTTTTATAGGCGTGCCAGGTCGGGGCGGATCGTCTCTACTGATGCGGTGCGCGGATGGATTCTGACGATCTCGCCGGTTTTGTCGGCCAGGATCACTGCGGCCGTGCCGTCGTCGGGGGTGGAGAGGTCCAGGTGGTTGCGGAGCGTGTCGGTTTGGTCCTGTAGGAAGGTGACCGGTTTGCCTGTTGTGCCGGGGGTTCCGGTGGTGGGTGGGATGCCGGTGCCGACGGCGGGGGTGCTGGGCGAGGTTGCGACCGGGCTGGTGGAGACACCTTTGGTGGTGATCGCCAGGACGGTGACGCCGGTGGGGGCCGCCGCTGCTGTGGCTTCCAGGAGGGCGATGCAGTCGCAACCGTCGGTCAGCACCAGGACTGCGGGGAGCCTGTTCAGGATCGAGACGCTGTGGCCGCTGGAGTCGATCAGGTCGAGTGCGGGCAGTCGGCCGGCCTGGGTTTGAGTGGTGCCGGAGGTGCGCTGGGTGGCTGGCTGCCGGGCCGGGCCGGGCCACGCTGAGGCGAAGAGGCTGGCGATGGTGACCAGGACCGCCACTGAGACGATCAAGGCGGGGGTACGCATCAGCACGGTGCCGAAACGGCGGATCCGGCGGATCGCTGGGCGGCGCACGAACAGTCGCCAGCCGGTGAGTGGCGGGCCGGTGCGTAGTTCGGCGCGAACTGCCTCGACCTCGTCGGCCAACTCCGAGAGGTCGTCGGGAATGACGATGACCCCCCACTCCTCGGGAAGGTCCGGGAGGTCGTCGGGGGACTCGCCCCCGGGCGGCCTGCCGCCGTTGTCGCTTGCGCCAGCCATGACTCAACCTCCCCCCTGGCCGACCAGATCTTGCTTCGGTCGGGGAACTTCCGTCCAGCCTCCCCCACGGGGGCTCACATCGCCAGTGCTGCACCGATGCGGACCTTAGCGATAAGCTTGATCTCACAAAGCCATCAGGTCCGGAATTCCCGACTTGGTTCACACGGGTCGGCCGGTAAAGACCGTGACCCCTCTGTCACTTTGCGTTACTTAGGCAGCTTCTCGCTTTGCTGTCAAGCGGTAGAAAGCCCCGTCACAGGGCCTCTGAGCTGCACTAACAGTGACCGTCAGGGCGAGACAGGGGCGCCTGAGCGTGTTACCCTAGACACAGCGAAAGGGGTTTCGAACCTATGGTTTTCAGTGTCGGCGAGACCGTTGTTTACCCCCACCACGGGGCCGCACTCATCGAGGCAATCGAGACTAGGGTCATCAAGGGCGTTGAAAGGCAGTACCTCGTTCTGCGTGTCGCCCAGGGCGATCTGACTGTGCGAGTGCCCGCTGAGAACGCCGAGGAAGTCGGCGTGCGCGAAGTGGTTGGCGAGGAAGGCCTGGGTAAGGTCTTCGACGTCCTCCGCGCTCCGCACACCGAGGAGCCGACCAACTGGTCGCGGCGCTACAAGGCCAACCTGGAGAAGCTCGCTTCCGGTAACCCGCTCAAGGTCGCGGAAGTTGTTCGTGACCTTTGGCGTCGTGAGCGCGAGCGTGGCCTCTCTGCGGGCGAGAAGCGGATGCTTGCCAAGGCCCGTGACATTCTGGTCGGCGAGGTTGCCCTCGCTGAGAAGAGCACCAAGGATGAGGCCGAGGTCCTGCTCGACAAGGTCCTCACCGAGGCCTGATCCACCGACGCATCCCTCTTCATGATGTCTGACTCACCACGTGTGTCCGGCGAGAACGACAGCGACGTGACTGCGCAGCTTAATGCTCGCGGTGACGTCGCTGTCGTCGTTTCGTCTACTCCTTCCGCCTCTTCTGTTCCTTCCACCTCTTCCACTTCCACCTCCTCCACCTCTTCCGTCTCTTCCGCCGATTCTTTGCCGATACGGCTCAATGAATCCGGCGATGTCGCTGTCGTGATTCCCGCCGCGGGAGCCGGGGTCCGGCTGGGGCCCGGAGCTCCGAAAGCGCTGCGCCTGCTCGACGGCGAGCCGTTGCTGGTGCATGCCGTCCGGCGGGCGGCTTCCGGCCCCTCGGTTCGCTTGATCGTGGTGGCCGCGCCGCCGTCCGAGGTCGAGGCGGTGCGGGCTCTCCTCGCGCCGATCGCATCGGTCACCGTGGTGGCCGGCGGGACGGAACGGCAGGACTCGGTCGCCGCCGCCATAGCGGTGGTTCCCGGTGACATCGACATCATCCTGGTCCACGATGCTGCCCGCTGCCTCGCGCCGCCGGAACTTTTTGAACGAGTTGCGGCTACCGTGCGTGACGGTGCTGGGGCGGTCATTCCAGCCCTGCCGGTCGTCGACACGATCAAGGAAGTCGATGCCGGTGAGCGGGTGCTGGGGACTGTCGACCGATCCGTTCTCCGGGCCGTGCAGACCCCGCAAGGGTTCAACGCGCCGCTGCTGCGGGCCGCCCACGCCGCGGCGGCCGACTCGCACACCGACGACGCCGGAGCGGTCGAGAAGCTCGGTCATCACGTCGTCTGTGTGCCCGGGTCGGACTTCGCGCTCAAGATCACCAGGCCGATCGATCTGGCCGTCGCCACCCATCTGCTGACCTTGCCTATGGTGGGGGCGTGATCATTCCGCGGGTGGGTATCGGTACCGACGTTCACGCCTTCGACCCGGACCGGCCCTGCTGGGTCGCCGGGCTGCACTGGCCCGGTGAGCCGGGGCTGGCCGGGCACTCCGATGCCGACGTCGCCGCGCACGCCGCCTGTGACGCGCTGCTCTCCGCCGCCGGGCTCGGTGACCTGGGCAGCAACTACGGCACCAGTCGGCCGGAGTGGGCCGGAGCATCCGGGGTGACGCTGCTCACCGAGAGCGCTCGCCGGGTCCGGGATGCCGGCTTCGAGATCGGCAACGTCTCGATCCAGGTCATCGGAAACCGCCCGAAGATCGGCAAACGGCGTGCCGAGGCGGAGAAGGCCCTCTCCGAAGCGGTCGGCGCCCCGGTCACGGTGGCCGGCACCACCACCGACGGGCTCGGGCTCACCGGCCGTGGAGAAGGCCTGGCCGGGACCGCTGTGGCAATGGTGTACACCTCTCAATCGTCTTCCAGCTAGACCGCCTACGCTCGGCACCGTGCCCGTCCCCTTGGAGCCCGACACCACCCCGGAAGAGCACCGGCAGCGTGCCCTGCTCTTCGCTGACCTCGGTCGTTACGACGAGGCTGCCGACGAGATCGCGGCCGGTCTGACCGCCGCGCCACAGGAGACGGCCCTGCTCTCCACGCTGGCCCGGATCCACCTCGCCGCCGAGCAGCCGGCCGAGGCGCTGGCCGCCGCCGAGCGCGCCACCACGGCCGACCCACAGTCGCTGCCCGCCCTCGTGGTGCACGCCATGGCGCTGATCGACAGCCGGCGCTACGCCGATGCCGCCCGGATCGCCGCCGAGATCCTGCAGAACCGGCCCGACGATGCGTATGCGCAGCGCACCGGTGCCGCCCTGCTCAGCGAGTCCCGCAACGGGCAGGAGGCGCTGAACGCCGCCTGGAACGGCGTCCGGGTCGCGCCCACCGACGCCGAAGCGCACCTGGTGCTGGCCGTTGTCGCCGCCCGGCTGCGGTTGTTCGACCTGGCGCAGCGGGCGTACGGGGAGGCTCTCGACCACGACCCGGCCATCGGTGAGGCGAGCCGGGAGGTGGGGATCGTCCGGTTCGAGCGCCGTCGCTGGGCACGGGCCCTGGAAGACCTCGCCGAGGAGGCCTCGCTCACCCCCGGCGGCCCCCCGGACGCGCCGGCTGCGGAGCCGGTCAGCCCACCGCCGGTCAGCCTGCCCGCCCGGCCGGTGCTGGACATCTCCGACGCGTCGGCGACAGCGGTCCGGGAGAGCGCTCAGTACGCCGCCGGTGGCACGCTCATCGCCGGTGTGCTCGCCGCCGCGATGACCACTGTCAGTCCCGGCATCTCGCGGGTCTGGGCCGGGCTGATCGCGTTGCTGATCTTCGGTGCGGTGCTGTTCTGGTTCCGCAGCCGGCTGCCCGAGCCGGTCGCCGTCGTCCTGCCCCGGCTGCGGTCCGGTGACCGGCGGCTCGCGGCAGCCGTCTATCTGACATTCGCGGCGCCACTGTTCCTGTTGGCGTACGCGATGGTGGGTGGCCCGATCCCGTTGATCGCCGGGATGGTCGTCGCGATGGCCGCTGAACTGCTGGTCCTGCTGTCCAAGCGGAGCTGATCGGGTCCCCGGCCGGGAATCATCCGGTGGTGTTTCCCGGGAAAGCGACATCACGGACGTGGTTGTCCGTTTCTCGGAGCGTCCATTAGGTTCGGAACGTGTCAACGCTGGTGCCTCCGCTCTACGCCGGGCTGGTTGATGACGCCTCCCTGCTCCCGCCCAGTCCGGTCGGCCTGGCCGACGCCGTCACGAAACACCACGAGCACGCCACCTCGTGGTACCGGGACCTGATCGGTTCCCTCCTCGTGCCCGCCTCGGTTGTCGGCACCGAGACCGTGCCCCGGCTCTCCGCCGGCCTGATCGGTGACGTGCCGGCCGCCGCCCTGCCCCCGACAGTGGAGAAACTGCGCGCCTCCGGGGTCGTCGTCCAGCACGTCGAGGCGGCGGTCGCCCGGCGCGGCGAGGATCCCCAGCCCGGCCTGGCCTCACTCTGCTCGTTCGCCGGCACCCAGGCGGGCCTGTCGCTGTACGCCGAGATCCCTCTGAGCTGGGGCCTGCTCGCCGCCCTGGACAGCGTCGCCGAAGCCCGTGCCGGTGGGCTGCCGATCGCACCCAAGTTCCGGGTCGGTGGCCTCGCTGCGGAACTGTTCCCCACCCCCGTCGAACTGGCTGCGGTGATCTGCGCCTGCCGGGATCGTGAACTGCCGTTCAAACTGGCCGCCGGCCTGCGGCACGCCACCCGCCACACCGACCCGGAGACCGGGTTCACCCACCACGGCTTCCTGAACGTCCTGGTCGCGACGCTGACGGCAGCCGACGGCGGCGAGGTGGCCGAGGTCGCCGAGGCGCTGGCCGCGACTCACCCGGTGCCGCTAGTCGAGCCGGCCCGCCAGCATCGGGACAGTCCACGGCCCCTGTTCGTCGGGTTCGGGGCCGCCAACGTGGTGGAGCCCCTGACCGAACTGGTCCGCCTCGGCCTGGTCAACGGCGGCTACGAGTAGGCCGTTCCGCGACACGAGTGAGCCCAGCGCCATGACGTCGTGCGCTGATTTGGAATACTTCAACCCATGACCCGGGTGTTGCTGCGAATCCTGGCGGCTGCACTACTGCTGGTGGTGAGCGGCCTGATCGGCTGGCGTGTGCTGGCGCCGACCGAACTCTCGGCGACGGCGACCGAGCCCTACCCGTCGGCTACCGCAGCGGCCCGTGGTGTCACCAGCCGTCTCAACGTGGCGCCGTTGATCGTCGACGGCCGCGTTCGTGTCTATGCCGCGAAGAACCAGGTGCGCGCGGACGGGCCGGTCACCGCCGAGCAGGTCTACACCGCACTCTGGTCGTTCCGGCGCTGGCCCGAGCAGCTCAATGCCGTGGTGGCGAGTGGCACCACTGTCGTCAGCCGGTGGTCCGACGGCAAGATCGTGGCCCTGGACGGCCGTACCGGCGAAGTCGTCTGGCGTGCCGACGGCCCGGCGGCGCCCGGTTATGCCGGCCATCGGACCGGCGCCGCGACGGTCTGGGACCCGCCCGGTCTGCGCCTCGCCGCCGGCGCCGTCGTGGTCACCCAGGACCAGGAGCTGGCGGGGTACGACCTCGGCACCGGCTCCGCCCTGTGGAAGACCTCCGTCCCGGCCGGGTGTTCGGAGGGTTTCACCACCGCGGGTGGCGCTTATGCGTGTGCCACCGGCGCCTTCGACGTGTTGTCGGGCACTCCGGTCAGCGGCTGGCCCGCCGCTCCCTACCATCCGGTCGGGTGTGTGACCTCCGGCTGTGCGGGTTTCCGGGACGGCACCGGCCAGGGCTGGCTCGCCACCTCGGCGCAGCCCCGCCGGGCTCCGGTGCTCGACGATCCCGGCGCGACCATCGCCGCGGGTGTCGTCGTCACGTCTGTCCCGTCTGCCTCTTCTGTCGCGGACCTGCCGTCCGTCTCCGCTTCACCCTCACCTGTCGTCGTCCCTCTCGGGCCCGGACCCTCCGCTCCTGCCGGGGCGGGTTCAGCTTCCCCCTCCGCGGGGGTGGTTGTCGGACGGGCTGTGGACGGCGCGACATTGTGGATGACTTCTGGGCCCGCCCGCGTTCTGGGAGAATCATCGGGGACGGTGTTGTTGCTCAGCCCGGAGAACCATCTGACCGGGGTGGAGGCGCGGACGGGGGCGGTGCGGTTCGTGTTTCCGATGGCCATGAAGAAGGACAGCACCGACTGGAAGGCCGGGCTGTACCACGTGACCGACGGCTACCTGGCGATCGAGCGGCTCAACGAGGACGGGCCTGATGATCCGGAGTCGCCGCTCTACTACTACACGGTCGACACGGTGCTGATCGCTGCGCTGCCCGCCTGAACCGGCGCGCTGCCGGTCTGCGTCGCTTGTACTGCCCGCCACGCCTGAATCGCTGCGCTGCGTCCTGGCCGTTGTTGTCCTGCCTGATCACCGTGTTGTGTGCTGATCGGGTTGTGTAGCTGACTGCGGGGCTCTGCGCTGGCTTCCGGGCGGTGTGCTGATCGTTCGGGCGGGATGTCCGGAGCACGCTGCGGTGGGCTTCGGCGGTTCAGGTTCACGTCAGGTGTGGGAGCAGGGCTGCCCAGGCTTCCTCTGCGGCTCCGACGATGGGGCCCTCGTCGTCGGGGAGGGTGGCGGGGAGCACCAGGGGCGGGGAATCCCGGTGAATGCTCATCAGGCCGTTCTGGTAGGCGGCGGTGATCGATTCAGGGACTGCGGTCAGCAGGTCGGGGCCGATTCCGCCCAGCGTGACGAGGTCGGGGTCGAGGGCGTTCACCAGGCCGGCTATGCCGCGGCCCAGGGCGGTTCCGACGGCCTCGACGGCTGCGAGAGCTGCCTGTGGATTGATGTCGGGGCCTGGTTCGCCGGAGCTGTACGGGCTGATCGTGACGGTGCCGGCCGCGGAGGTGATGGACGGTTGCGTGGGCTGGTGGGTTCGGGTGGCTGCGGCTATCACGCGGCGGGCGTAGGTGATCGGGTCTCGAGGCGGGGGATCGCCCAGGTGGCGGGCTAGGGCGGTGCCGTCTACGGCCGTACCCCAGCAGCCGTGGGCGCCGCAGGCGCATTCGATCTCGGGGTCTCCGAACGGCATGTGGCCGAACTAGCCCGACCTTCCTCGTGCTGGTTCTGTCCCGGCTGGTCTGCGCCCTCGCCCACGGCGTCTTCTGGTCGGTGATCGGGCCGATCACCGCCCGGTTGGCGCCACCGGGTCAGGTCGGCCGGGCCACCTCGCTGGTCTTCATCGGGAACTCGCTGGCCATCGTGTTCGGCGTGCCGCTGGGCACGGCGCTCGGCCAGTGGCTGGGCTGGCGGCTGTCGATCGGCCTGATGGCTGTCGCCGGGGCGATCTGCCTGGTCGCGCTGACTCCGTTGCTGCCGCCGATGCAGCCGCTGCCCCGCGACCGGGAGGCATCACTCGGCCGGCAGATGCGGGACGCCGTGCTGATTCTGCGGAACAGCCGGGTCACCGGGCTCTGCGTGATCACCGTGGTCCTGGTCTGGGGTGGGGCGTTCAACGCACTCCCGGTGTTCCTCGGGTCGGCGCCGATGCGGGTGGCGCCCACCTCGCGGGACGCGGCGTCGGCCGTCTATGTGGTGGCGTTCCAGATCGGCATCGGGAGCGGGGCGTTCATCGGGGAACGGTTCGTCGGCGCCGGGAATCTGGGCACGTTGCCACTGCTCGGGGCGGGACTGGTATTCGCCGGTGGCCTGCTGGTGGTGATGTGGCGGGGAGTCTTCCCGAACCGGATCACCGCCGAGGAGCACCAGCGGGCCGAGGCGGCAGCCGCGGCCCGCTGAGCCACCTCAGGACGTGAGGGCTGCCTCGGCGGCGGCCAGGAACAGGTCGTTCTCCTCCGGGGTGCCGATGGTGACGCGGACACCCTCGGGGTGGAAGCCGCGGACGATGACGCCCCGGTTCTCGCAGGCCGAGGCGAATCCAGCGGTCCGGTCGCCGAGCGGCAGCCACACGAAGTTGGCCTGGCTGTCCGGCACGTCGAGGGCGAGTTTGCGCAGCGCTTCGGTGACCCGGGCGCGTTCGGCGACGACCAGGGCGCACCGCCGGCGTACCTCGTCCTCGGCGTCGAGGGCGGCCAGGGCGGCGGCCTGCGCGACCAGGTTGGTGGAGAACGGGGTGACGACCTTGCGGATCGCGGCGGCGACCTCCGGCTGGGCGACCAGATAGCCCATCCGCAGGCCGGCCAGCCCCCAGGCCTTGCTCATGGTGCGCAGCACGACCACGTTGGCCCGGTCGCCGTAGACGTCGACACCGTCGGGCACGCCCGGGTCGGTGACGAACTCCCGGTACGCCTCGTCGAGCACCACCAGCACGTCGGAGGGCACGTCGGCGAGGAATCTGTCGAGTTCGGCCTTGCGCAGGTAGGTGCCGGTCGGGTTGTTCGGGTTGCAGATGAAGATCAGCCGGGTCCGGTCGGTGACGGCCGCGGCGAGGGCTGCCAGGTCGTGACCGTGTGCCGCGGTGTTGGGGACGCGGACACTGGTGGCTCCGACTCCGGCGGCGATGATCGGGTAGGCCTCGAACGACCGCCACGAGTAGATCACCTCGTCGCCGGGCAGGCAGGTGGCCTTGACCAGGATCTCGGCGAGCGCCACCGACCCGCAGCCGGTCACCACCCGGGCCGGGTCGACGCCGAGCCAGCCGCCGATCCGGTCGCGCAGGTCGGCCACGCCCATGTCCGGGTACCGGTGGGAGATCTGCAACGCCGCACCGGCCGCCTCGACGACACCGGGCAGCGGGCCGTACGGCACCTCGTTGCTGGCCAGCTTGACCGCCTCGGCGATACCGAGTTCACGGGCCAGGTCGGTGACGTTGCGGCCGGGCACGTAGTTGGGCAGCGCGTCCAGGTCGGGTCGGGTCAGCCGGGTCATGCTCGTCCTCCGGTTTGCTCGCCGCCGGGCGCGGCTTCGACGGTCTGGGAAACGCCGTCCGGCACGGCGACCACCACGGTTCCCGCGGCCTTGTCGTGCCAGGCCTGCCGTAGCCGGGTGTCGAAGACGGGCGACAGTGCGTACAGGAACTGGACGACCATGCCGATGCAGCACCACCAGAACAGCGTCCACATGCCGAGGCGGGCCCAGCGGGTGAACGCCCTGGCGAAGCCGATCTGCCCGGGCTTGTCGACCCCGACTACCTGGATCCGCATCAGCCGTTTGCCCAGGGTCTGCCCGCTGCTGCTGATCGACGGCGCCTCGTAGACCAGCCACAACAGCGTCGCGATCATCACGATGGCCACCGACAGGGTGGACATCCGCGGGGTGGCCTCCTGGATGACCGGTCGGGCGATGCCGTCCAGGTACTGGGCGTAGTAGTCCCGGAAGATCGGTATGAAGTCCTGCATGTAGAGGTACACGAAGTAGCCGTTGACCACGACGTTCAGCAGGAGGACGGCGATGATGTCGATGATCCGCGCGACGAGCCGCTGACCGAGGCCGGCCAGGGCCAGCCCGTGCGGCCGGGCATCGGGCATCGGGTAGGGATACGCGTACCCCGGGTAGCCGGGCGGTGGCTGCCAGCCGGGCGGCGGCTGCATGCCCGGTGGGGGCTGCCAGCCGGGCGGAGGCGGTGGTTGCGGCGCCCACCCGGGCGGCGGGCCGGGCGGCACGACTGGTTGACCCGGTTGCTGGTACGCCGGGGGTGCGGCCGCCTCCGGGACGGCGGGCGTCTCCGGGGCGGCAGGCGTCTCCGCCACGACGGGTTCCGGCTCCGGGGGACCGTCCGGGGGAACGGCGTCGGCCGGGATGGCCTTACCCACCCAGCCGTCACCGTCCCAGTAACGCTGGGTGCTGGTGTCGGCCGGGTCCTTGTACCAACCCGCGGAAACGGAACTCATGCGCAAACCTTTACCACGACAGCCTGACACTTCCCTGCGGCCCGGTCTCCCGGCCGTCAAGGTGTGATCACAGTGTCACAGGGCCACCGTATGCGGGTGACAGTGGTGCACCCCACGGCGTTGGGCAACCGCCGACGACGAGGATGGTCAACCTGCGCAATCGGTGCGATAGGTTCGGCCGATGGGTGAGCAGACTGTCCAGCTCGATCCGCTCGATGTGCGGCTCATCGCGATGCTCGCGGCCGAGCCGCGGATCGGTGTGCTGGAACTCTCCCGGCGGCTGGCGGTGGCCCGCGGCACCGTGCAGGCCCGGCTGGACAAGCTGATCACGCGGGGTGCGATCAAGGGGTTCGGGCCGGAGGTGGCGCCGGACGCGATCGGTTTCGGGGTGACCGGTTTCGTGACCCTGGAGATCAGCCAGCGGTACGGGCACGACGCCGTCGCCGGTCACCTGGCCGAGATTCCCGAGGTCCTGGAGGCGCACACGATCACCGGCGGCGGTGACATCATGTGCCGGATCGTGGCCCGGTCGAACGCCGATCTGCAGCGGGTGATCGACCAGATCGTGGGATACGAGGGGATCAGGCGGGCGCATACGATCATCGCGCTGGCCGAGTTGATCCCTTACCGGACCGTGCCGCTGGTCCGATCAGCAACCCGCCCATAACACCATGACACGGACTTCATGCCCTGGGTGCTTCCCGCCCCGATGGTCATTACCCTG
>DATMVU010000704.1:0-7086 GCA_035562875.1 Actinoplanes sp.
AAGGCCGGCAGGCACAAGAGCGAGCCCAGCAGACACAACAGCAAGGCCGGCAGGCGTGAGAGCAAGGCCGGCAGGCGTGAGAGCAAGGCCGGCAGGCGTGAGAGCAAGGCCGGCAGGCGTGAGAGCAAGGCCGGCAGGACGCCGGACTAAGGGCTTGACATGTGCACCCGCAGCCATCGGCAAGAGACTCTCCAGGCCCGGCGGATCCACACGATCCGCCGACCGTGCGACCGCATCGGCCCGCCAGGACCTACCGGCGCGCACGATCCGCGATCGTGCGCGCCACGCGACGCCCAACCCCACCGCGCATCCTCCGCGCATCCCCACCTGAATCCCGCTATCCGTCTTTTCCGATCGTTCAGATAATCCGGTTTCGCACATTTGAACCCTCGAAGTCCGGTCGCCACCGACCACAATCTCCCTGAACGAAGCAACCCCTGATCGAGATCATTCAATAAAAGCGTCCACCAGCGTCGACATCGGCGAACTTTCACCAGAGATAGCGCTGGAAATACCCCCTCGCAGCTTTCGGAAGAATTGTCCGAACGCCCCGAAATCAACCCGCCGACTGCAGCGAACATCACGCTCCGCGACCGATGTCGGCTGCAGTATCGGACGGGTACGGTCGGAAACGCCTCGCTCACCGAACTGTTTTTCCACCATGGCGAGGACGCCACACCCCAAACCGATCCATCACCCAACGTGACGAAATCAAAGCCGACGCGAGATCGGAGCGATGACGGATCGAGACACGGCGGATCGAGGCACGGCGATCGGGGCTTTGGCGGGATCGACGACAGGTGGAAAAGGGCCGGGCGAGTGAGGATTCCACTGATGGTGAGCGCACCGATGACTCCCACGACCACCCGGTGGGCGCGTTTCTCCGCCCTGCTGCTGGTGGCCGGTCAGCAGTTGATGCGGGTTCTGCACGGCCGCCAGCTGATGCTGGTTCTGCAGCGGATTCCGGCGGTACGCCGTGCGCACGAGGAACGCGAGCGGCGTCATCTGGCAGCGCTGGAGGCGCAGCGCTGGGCCGAGGAGGTGCGGGCCGCCGCGGTTCGGGCCGATGAGGCCGCCGACCGCTGGCAGGACTATCGGCAGCGTACCGAGCAGCAGGCCGAGGAGGCGTGGCAGGCTTGGCAGGAGGCCGACCGTCAGTTGGACAAGACCCGGGCCGCTGCGGCGTTCCGGGCGCCGGACACACTTCGTACCACGACGGAGTACGCGTTCCGTGAGCGCTTCCTGCTCCGGGCCGTTGCCGAGGCTGTGGAGCGGGGCGATCTGCCGGACACGGTGGCGGCCGATCTGTCGGCCGGCGAGGGCGGCTGGAACCCCCGCTTGCACCCGGTGGAGCAGGAGCTGGTGTTGCACCGGGCGATCGCCGCGGTCCGCTACCACCGGTACCGTCAGGCCGTCGACACCGAAGCGGCCGCCCAGCACGATGCCCAGCTGGCCAGCGCCACCCGAGACAGCTTGCGCCGCGAGGTGGCCACAGCGTCCGAGCAGGCCACCGCCCAGCGCCACCACGTCCTGCCGGAGCAGCAGCCGGTCTCCCCGGCCGTCCCGAACTGGGTCCAGCGAACCGCCTGATCCCGTCGGCCGACGCGCTCCACCGCGTAACCTCGAACCCGGTCGTCACCCGGGAGGCTTCGCCTGGGTAGCCGGGGACATCGGCACGAGTTCCCTCCCCATCACGGGTGATTCGGCCGCCAGGCGGGGAAAGCAAGAGGGACAGGCGCTACGGAGACCGGCACGCGGCGAAACCGGGGGCCGCCCCGGGCGACGGATGCCGAATGAAGGCAGACGCACCGCGCGACGCAACCGGCAGGATGACGCGGAGCCGGACACCCGACGTAGGCCGATGTTCTGATCGACTGCCGGTGTCGTTGCCGGGTAGCGGGGCGTCACGGTTCTAAGGTGGGGGCGCTATGACTGTGCAGGAGAACGACACCGAGAACCGCCCCTGTGCCCACTGTGGGCGCCCCGTGCCGCAGCGGGCTTCCGCCGGGCGGCCGTTCCGCTACTGCCGGGACAATGACGGTGAATGTCAGCGGGCGTCCCGTAACGTGCGGATGCGGCATCGGTCGTCGCCGGGGCTGGCCGGGCAGGTGGCCCGGACCTGGGAGGCCGTGGACCGGCTGGATCAGCTGGTCGGGTCGTTGAGTGAGGCCCTGCATTCGGAGATGTCGCCGGCGGGGGTGGAGCGGCAGGTCGCCGAGGTGCGGGCGGAGACGTCCGGGCAGGTGGCGGCGGCGCACGCGGAACGTGACGATGCCCGCCGGGACGCGGATCAGGCGGAGACGGCCGCGGCGGCGGCCCAGCAGCTGGCGGCGGCGGCCACCGCGGAGCGGGATGAGGCCCGGCAGCAGGCGCTGGACGCGCAGCGTAACGCCGAGGAGTCGGGGCGGCGGGCACTGGAGGCGGCGGCGGCCCGGGATGAGGCGGTGCGGGCCGCCACGGCGGCGGCCGCCTTGCGGGAGCGGGCCGAGGCGGAGCGGGACACCGCACTGCGGGAGCGGGCCGAGGCGGCCAGGGACCTGATTGAGGTACGGGGTCAGCGTGACGCCTCGGACCGGGACCTGAAGACGGCTCTGCAGGATGCGAGGGACTTCCGGAGCGCTACCGAGCAGGCGCAGCGACTGTCCGCGGAGGAGCTGGCCGCGGCCCGTGCCGAGTCGGAGCGGCTGTCGGCGGAGGTGGACCGGGAGCGGCTGCGGGCCGGGGCGGCCGAGCGGGACCGTGATGACGCGGCCGGTCAGGTGCAGCGGCTGACCGGTGAGGTGCAGACGGTGCGGGAGTCGCTGGCGGCGGTGTCGTTGGAGCGGGACGGTCTCCGCCGTACCGCCGAGGATCGGGAACGCACGGCGGAGCGTGCCGCGCGGGAACAGGCCGATCTGGAGCGCCGCCTCGCGTCCGCCCGTACTGAGGCAGCGGCCGCGCAGGATCGGGTCGCCCAGTTGACGTCGCAGGTCAGTGATCTGGCAGCGGCTCTGGCGAACCTGGGGGCGGCCCGGACGGCGGCCCCGGCACCGGCTCAGCCGGGTGCTTCCGGCAACAGCTGACATCCCGGTAATCGACTGGTTTACACATCTGGATCCGAGGTAGTAATGACGAATGGACAACCATCGGGGGTTGACTGGTGACCATTCTCACGTCCAAGAGCGTCCAGGAGCGTCCAGGAAAGTCCAGAAGCGTCCACGAGCGCCCGTGAGCGCCCACAACACGTCAGTGAGCGCCCGCGCCGCGTCGGTGTGACATCCGTGCGGCCTCGGTGCGCGCCTGACGGGCACAGGCAGGCGTCCGGCGAAGTTTGCGTAACACTTCAGACAGCCCGCTGGCGGCCGATCACTACAGTAAGCGCAACGCCGGGTAACCGAAGGTTCGGTAAATACGAGTGAATCTGGCCGAGTGACCGACATCGCACCACCCGTAGAAGCGTCAAAGGACCATAAAGTGGACCAAGGTCCACTCGGACGCCGTCTCGGTTTGCGGGGTGGGGTGAGTGGCCGGTTACGCTCATAGCGTTAACACCGTCGACACCGGCGGTGCGAACAGACTTTGGCGGTCGTCGGGGATTCCGGCGGAGGAATCCAGCGGCCGCCCCTTTCGTTACACCAACGAGAGCAGCACCACGAGCGAGGGGAAAGCCGATCATGGGCGAACGCATGCTGCGTGGCAGCCGTCTTGGCGCAGTCAGCTACGAGTCCGACCGTAACACCGAGCTGGCGCCCCGGCAGACCCGCGAGTTCCTGTGCGCGAAGGGTCACCAGTTCGAGGTGCCGTTCGCCGTCGACGCCGAGGTGCCCACCACCTGGGAGTGCAAGTTCGACGGCAGCGTCGCCCGCCTGGTCGATGGCAGCGAGCCGGAGCAGAAGAAGGCGAAGCCGCCGCGCACCCACTGGGACATGCTGCTCGAGCGGCGTTCGATCGCCGAACTCGAGGACATTCTCAACGAGCGGCTACAGGAGGTCCGCACCCGCCGAGGCCGCTGAGAAGACGGATCGAGACGAGAGGCCGCCCCCACGCCCACCGCGTGGAGGCGGCCTCTCGCCGTTCCGAAGAACAGCCCGCCCGATGGAACAGCCCGCCCGAAGAGCAGACCGTCCGATGGAACAGCCCGCCAACGGAACAGCTCGCCGAAGGATGGCCCGGTGGCAGGCGACGATCGCGGGAAGCGGCGGCTACCCGCGGGAGGCGATGATCACGCGATTGCCGTCCGGGTCGGTGACGGTGGCCGAACGTTCGCCCCAGGGCTGGTCCACCGGTTCCTGCACGACGGGGACTCCGGCGTCGCGGAGGCGGGCGATCCCGGCGTCACAGTCCTCCGCGTACACCCACAGCGTGACCCGTTCGTTGGTGAGGTCACCTGGCCCGTCCTGCCGGCCGATCCCCAGATGTGACCGCCCGAGCCGCAACCCGACGTAGACGGCCGCACCGTCGTCCGGGAATCGGTAGGTGACCTCTCCCCCGAGCAGGTCCCGGTAGAAGCTCAGGGACCGTGTCAGGTCGGGCGTGGTCAGGATCGGGAACACCGCGTCGAACATGACCTCAGTCTGGCCCACCGAGGCGGCCTGAACCGGCTGACGCCGCCGGGACCCCGGCGAGGGGGGACCCGGTCAGCGGACGATCTCGCCCTCGATGGCGCCGGCCGGCGGGCGGGACTGCGGGGTCTCGTCGACGACCACTGTCACCGGGTCGGACTGGTGCACCCGCACCTTGCGCGGCCCGAACAGGTCGCTGGTGGCGGCACCGCCGAGTCGCCGCTCGGCGAGACGCTCGGCGCCCCGCCGGGCCAGGGTGCGCCCGGGCGGCACGAGCAGCAGAAGACCGGCGACGGCGGTGACGAAGCCGGGCAGGGCCAGCAGCAGCGCACCGAACAGGCCGATCAGCGAGTTGCTGACCTCCGCACCGGGTGGCCGGCCGGCCCGTGCGGCCTCCTGGAAGGCCCGCCAACCGCGAATCCCCTCGCGGCGCAGCAGGGCCAGGCCGGCGACGCTGGACACGGCCAGGGACAGCAGGGCCCAGCCGAAGCCGATGGCGTGTGCCACCGACACGAAGGTCAGGAACTCGGCGAAGGCCAGCAGCGGGAAGACGAAGGGAAGAAAGGCCAGTCTGCTCCGGCGCATCGTAAGAAACCTCCGAGGTGTCGCCAACCCGTCTCACTCGACGGGCTGACGTCAAGCATGCCACCTCACGGCCAGGTATTACCCTGTCGCGGTTTGCGGTTGAGCAGACCGAGAAGGCTGTCGGTACGGTGCCGCACACCCCACACGGTGACCCTGAGCAGTTGTTCCTTGAAGATGTTGCCGCTCATCTTGGAGACCCCGATTTCGCGTTCGGTGAACGTGATCGGGACCTCGATCATGCGGAAACCCTGTTTGTAGGCACGCCACGCCATCTCGACCTGGAAGGAGTACCCGGTCGAGGCGATGGACGCCACGTCGATCTTGTCGAGGACGGAGAGCCGGTACGCCCGGTACCCGCCGGTGGCGTCCTTGAACGGCATGCCGAGCGCCATCCGGATGTAGATGTTGCCGCATCGTGACAGAAGCAGCCGCCGCAGCGGCCAGTTGTGCACGCTGCCGCCCGGGATGTAGCGGGTGCCGAGGACCGCGTCGTGGTCCTTCAGCGCGTCCAGGAGCTTGGACAACTCCTCGGGGGCGTGCGAGCCGTCGGCGTCCATCTCGACGACCGCGTCGTAACCCTTGTCCTTGGCCCACTGGAAACCGGCCTTGTAGGCGGCGCCCAGGCCTTCCTTACCGGCCCGGTGCAGGACGAAGATGTGGTCATCGGCCTCGGCCAGCTCGTCAGCGACGGCTCCGGTGCCGTCCGGGGAGTTGTCGTCGGCGACCAGGATGTCCACCGACGGGACCGCGGTACGGGTCCGCTCGGTGATCAGCCGGATGTTGTCCGACTCGTTGTAGGTGGGAATGATCACGAGGACCCGTCCCACTCCCGGGTAGCCTTCCGCCTCGCTCACTGTTCCTCCGCAACCGTCGCGCCGGCCCCGCCGTCTGTGTCCCGCCGGCGGCGCAGGGGCAGCACACCGATGAGGGCGACGACCGTAGCAAGCACGAGCACCACCTCGGGCCGATTGCCCGAACGGGTCGCCAGCGTACGCGGTCCCTCCAGATTCATGTCACGCACCACCACCGCAGACGTGTTGAAACCGGTCGAACCGTGCACCCCGCCTTCAGCGTCCACGAAAGCGGACACACCGACGGTGGACACCATCAACCCCTCACGGCCGTGCTCGACCGCCCGGAGCTGCACCATCGCCAGCTGCTGCAGAGCCTCGGCCTCGTTGAAGGTGGCGTTGTTGGTCTGCACCGCGAGGATCTGCGCACCGCCGTCGATGACGTCCTTGACCAGCCCGTCGTAGGCCACCTCGAAGCAGATCACGTCCCCGACGGTGACCGCGCCGGTGTCGATCACGCCGGGATGGTCTCCGGCGAGCATGTTGCTGACCAGGTCGACCCGCTCGCTGACCAGTCGCGCGACCGACCGCATCGGCATGTACTCGGCGAACGGCACCGGGTGGCGTTTGGCGTACTGCTGGGCCAGGTCCGGGCCGGTGCCCGGGTTCCACAGGATGCCCACGTTGTAGTTGTCTCCGGGGGTGTCGGTGCGCTGCAGGGTGCCGACCAGGATCGGTGCCTTGACGGTGTCCGCGGCGTACTGGATCCGCTCGGCCGCATCGCTGTTGCGCAGCGGGTCGATGTCGCTGGAGTTCTCCGGCCACACCACGAGCGACGGCTGCTTCTGCTTCCCGGCGGCCACGTCGGCGGCCAGTTGCACGGTGGCGCCGACGTGGTTGTCCAGCACGGCCCGGCGCTGGGCGTTGAAGTCCAGCCCCAGGCGGGGCACGTTGCCCTGGACGATCGCGACGGTGGTGGACGGGCCGCTGGTCGCGGTCAGCGGCAGGGCCGCGGGTGCCACCAGCACCACACCGGTGACGGCGGCGAAGCCGGCCGCGGCCGCCCACCCGGACCGGCGCCAGAACAGGGCCACCAGGGCCCCACCTGCAAGCGTGACGACGAACGTGACGAGGGGGGCTCCGCCGTACGCCGCAAGCCTCAGCGTCGG
>DATMVU010000705.1:0-6991 GCA_035562875.1 Actinoplanes sp.
GGCCGTGCCATTCAGAGCACCTCCAGCGTGATCGTGGTGCCCGGATGCAGCGGCGCCGAGAGGTCGGCCTTGAGCTCGTGCCGCCAGAGCAGGTGAAACAGCACGGGAAGCACAGCTATCGGATCACCGACCGCCTCCGCCCCGACCATCAGCGGCGTCGCCCCGGAGAACACCTCCCGCAGTGTTGCGGCAACCGGCGCGACGTCATGCCGAGGATGCCGGTAGCCGGCCAGCCAGCGAACGTTCGCCGTAACGATCGCGTTCGTGGCACCGACAACCTGGTAACACCATCCGACCTGCTCGCAGGCGATGCGGGTGGCATCGAACTTGGCGGCATCCTTCGGTTTGATCCGGTCGGCCGGTCGGCAATCGACCACCAGCGCACTGCCGTCGTCGAGCCTGGCGAAGTAGTCCGGCGCGTGCGGACGGACCTTGCCGCTCTCGACAGCCCAGAAGAGCCAGAACGGCTGAGACGACACGCCGACCACCGTCGGGTCGAAGTCGAGCAACATCAGGTGGTCGCGTTCCAGCCACGACTCGAACCCGACGTGGCCACCCATCGTCGCAGACCACCACTGACCCGGATAGTGCTTCTGGCCCTTGTAGGACGGGAACCGGCGCACCGGTCGGTAGCGCTCGAACGGCGCCGACCAGGCATCAGCCAACAACGCTCGCCGCTCGACGCCGTCCTCGTCGACGAAACCGATCTCGAAACCGTCGGCAGCCGGGCTGGTAGCGCCCGTAGCAACGTCATCATTGCGCCAGTTCGGCGTGGATGTCGTCGGTAACGCCGAGTCGGCGTAGGCCAAGACGACGTTCGAGGTCACGAGCCATTCGGTGGCATCGGCGGTACTCGTTGTGAAGCCAGATCGTTGGGCCGTCCTGGCGAACGAGGGTCGTGATCACATGAACGTGGTCGTCGGCGTGACGGATCGCAACCCATCGGGCTGCCCCGAGATCGTTGAGCGGCGCCACCCGGATCGCAGCGAGGTATTCGGCCGCGATCGAGGCCCACTGCTCGTCCGGCAAGACCGGATCCGCGGCGTCGTTGCTCACCGTGCAGTGCCAGACCGGCCGCGGCGGCGGGTTGAAGCCAGCAGCGACAGGCTGTTCGAGCAGGTTCGCCAGCCTGCTGACCGACACTCCGCCAGCCGACCGCGTCGGCTGCAGGTCCCGCATTCCGCCGACGGTCGCCATCGGCCACGCACCGACCACCCGAGGATCGACATGCGGACTGTGATCTCCCGGCCCGAACACGTAGTTCAGTACCTGACGAACGTCCGAGCTGCGGTTGTGGATCCAGCAGATCATGACCGCCTCAGCAACCCGTGGAGACGCCTCGCCACCTCATCCAACTGCTCAACTGCCGCTGCGCATCTCTCTTGATCAAGAACAGCGACCGCCCCGACCAGGGACGTACGGATGGCGAACAGCTCACGCTGCACCGTAGCAACCTCGGCGCGAGTGGCCGGCACGTCCGGGCCCGCGATCGACGCACGAGCAGCAGCAACGGTGACCTCGCCCGCGTACCCCGTCGGAGTCAGCTGGGCTCGCTTCGCCGCCTCACGAACCTGCTGCAACTCCTCGCCTGACAACCGAAGCGATATCCGATGCTCCCGGCCCTACGACAGGTGCCGCCGATGGCGAGCGGGCGGTTCCGGCCGCGCACGAAGATCGATTTCCACGGCGGCATTGTGCACCCGGCGTCCAGACCGTCCAACATCGACCCGAACCTTTGGTCTGGACACCCGAAGCAGGACCCGAACAGTAAGTCTGGACACCGAACAGTTCAGCTGGACGGGACACGGATCGGAGGCTCGTTCGCGTTGGGAATGTCGTACCCGTCGATTAGAATGTGTGTACGAAAGAGGGGCCCTGAGCTGCGGATCTTCAGGACTCTGGAGGCTCCGTCCTGCCCGGATTCCGCAGTGCGAGTGAGGAGACGACGTGACGATCTCAACCACCACCCCGATGCCCGTGATCCCTCCGTACGCGACGATGCTCGGCTTCACCCGCTACGTCTCCCGCACCGGCCCGGCCAAGGCGACGTTCGTCGGCGGGCTGCGCCGGCAGCGGGAGCGGCGGAGCGGCTTCAACCCGCACGGCCAGCTCGTGAAAGCCCTCAAGGCGGACATCGCGTTCCGCACCGGCGGCAGCTACCTCGGCGGTGTCGTCGACGTGGTGAAAGACCGGTGGAAGCCGCTGTACGGAGCTGTCCAGTCCGGCGCCCGCACCTACCTGGCCTCGCTCGGTGACCCCCAGCAGGTCGACCTCGCCCAGACCCGCGAGGCCATCGCCACGGTCGGCCCACTGGCCGTGAAGATCAACCCCCACTTCGGCCTGCGCTTCGCCGACGGCCGTCGCGAGGCGGTCCGGCTCCACTTCGACGAGGCGCCGCCCAGCCCCGAGGCCACCACCGCGATGCTGCACCTGATGGCCCGCCACATGGACCAGATCCTGCCCAACGCCGAGCCGGTCCTGATCGACCTCCGCCGCGGCACGACCCACCGCATCGACGAGTCCGCCCGCCAGTCCGACATCGAAAGCTGGCTGGCCGGCGAGGCAGCCGCCTTCACCGCCATGTGGTCCACCACCGCCACCCCCGCCGCCTGACCTACCCGCCGCTGCGGCGCCCTGGCCACCCCCAGGGCGCCCCACCCGGCCACCCCTCACCGCCCCGCACCCCCCGACAGCCACCAGACACCCGCACCACTCGAACCCGCACCACACGCCCGATCCTCGGGGCGTACGGTGCTCACATATCTGGAGGTACCGCGCCGATCTCGCGGGCGGAAACCCCTCTCCGCGGTAGCCACCCGGGCCTGTATCAATCCCTCGTCGCGGTCATCGATCACAGGCTCTTGGTAGCCCTCTACTCGGCCGCCGAGCGAGGCAGGCGCAATTCCCCAGACGACTAGAGAGCTTCCGCGGTCAGGGCCTGCTCTTTCCGCTGGGGATTCGCCCGTTGTGGTCGGTGGTGCGACGCTGGTCCGGGCGCACGATGATTCATCGGGTTCCCCCGCCGGCGCCCTGGGGACTCTTGTTTGACTGCTGCAGGTGCACATGGTCAAGCCCTTGGTCCGGCGCCCTGCCAATCTCGCTCGCATACCCGCTGAGCTCGCTTCTGTGCCCGCGGACCTCGCTTCTGCGCCCGCTGGGCTCGCCCTTGTGCCCACTGAGCTCGCCCTTGTGCTCGATGGGCTCGCTCTCGTGCCTGCTGGGCTCGTTTCTGTGCCTGCTGGGCTCGGATCTTGGTGGGCCGGCCACCGCAATCGGCGGTTGGTCGACCAAGATCTGAGGCGGTCGGGGTGAGGATGTCGATCTTGGTCGAGCGGCTACCGGGATCGGTGGGTGGTCGACCAAGATCCGGGGCGCTCGGGGTAGGGCTACCAATCCTGGTCAAGCAACCACCGCAATCGGCGGCTGGTCGACCAAGATCTGAGGTGGTCGGGGAGGGGCTACCAATCCTGGTCAAGCAGCCACCGGAATCGGTGGGTGGTTGACCAAGATCTGAGGTGGTCGGGGTGGGGCTGCCGATCTTGGTCGAGCGGCTACCGGGATCGGTGGGTGGTCGACCAAGATCTGGGCAGGGAGTGTCCGGCCGGACGGCTTTTTCTGGGTTGCGCTCCGTCGGCTAGTTCTTGACGACTCACTTCCTTCATCGGAGCGCGCGTGTTTTCCTCGTACCTCAATGATGTCTTCGGCCGGGCTCGGCTCAGTCTGTTGCAGGTCTCGATCACCGGGATTCTGTGGGGCACCACCGGCGTCGTCGTGCAAGTGGTCGCCGAGCGGACCGGGCTCGGGGCTCTGGCCATCGGGTTCTATCGGCTCGCGTTCGCAGCGGTTGTTCTGCTGGCCGTCGGGTTTCCGGCACGGCGGCGGATCGTGGCCGCGTTCCGGGCCGCGCCGGTGGGGGTGGTCGCCACTGGTGTCGGGCTCGCCTCCTACCAGGCACTTTATTTTCTCGCGGTGCGGCTCGGCGGGGTCAGTATCGCCACCGTCGTCAGCCTCGGTGTCGCACCTGTGCTACTGAGCGCCTGGGAGAGCCTGCGGGAACGCCGACGGCCCGGTACACCCATGATCATCGCGGCGGCTGCGGCGATCATCGGCCTGATGCTGATCGCCTATGCGACAGCCGATCCGTCTGCCACGGATGCGGGCGCAGGCGCAGGAACGACCGCTCAAGCGGACGGCGGGCCGTCTGCCGGGACTCAAACCGGTGGTGAACTGCCCGTAGCGAATCAAGCCGGTGATGAACTGCCCGCCGCGAGTCAAGCCGGTGGTGAACTGCCCGCCGCGGCTCAAACCAGTGGTGAACTACCCGCCGCCAGTCAAGCCGGTGGTGGGCCGCCTGCCGCGGCTCAAACCAGTGGTGAACTGCCTGCCACGGCTCAAACCGGTGGTGGGCCGCCTGCCACGGCGGGGCTCGGGCTGCTTGTCGCGATTGCTTCCGGGATCGTCTATGCCGCGTCGACAGCGGTGAGCAGGCACACCACTCAGGGGGTGGAGCCGCTGCACCTGACGACGCTGGCGTGTGTCATCGGGGCGGTCACGATTCTGCCGGTCGCCGCCGTCGAAGGGCTCGGGTTCACGCCGGGCGTGGAGCCGATCGCGCTGCTGGTCTATGCGGGGGCGATCACCACCGCTCTGGCGTACGCCCTGTTCTACATGGGCCTGCGGCACATCTCCGGCAGTGTCGCGGTGGTTGTCACGCTGCTGGAACCGCTCACCGCAGCACTGCTCGCCGTGCTGCTGATCGACGAGCCGCTGGGGGTTGCGACGATCATCGGCGGGATTCTGCTGATGGCGGCGGTGGGCACGCTCTACCTGAATGCCGGGGAGACGTCACAGCAACGAACCGAGGTCGCCGGCACCCACGGCTGACCAAGGCAGGCCGCGCCGAGACGTCGACCGGAGCGAGGACGGCGGGCAGGCCACGACGGGAGGCCGGCGGGCGGACCGCGACGGTAGGCCGGCGGGCGGACCACGCCGAGACGCCACAGCCGGGCCGGAGCGGGGCAGGGCAGAACGGAACGGGACGGGGCAGGCGCGGCCGAAGGGTTTGACCGGAAAGCCGGAAGGATTCGGGGATTCACCGGATCGGCTGGATTTTTCTTGGTATCGGCGCGGTAACGGCTTAGGCGCTGACCGGTTGCGACGATACCTCCAGGTGTACGGGTGCAGGCAGGACATCGGGGGGCGTTCGGCCATGAGGAAGACCGGTCTGGTAGCGGGCAGTGCAGCGCTGGCGATCATGGTGGGGCTGTCCGCTCCCGCTGCCGCGATGACGGCCGCGGGAACGGCCGCCAGCGGGGCAGATGGCGGCGGGGCGAATGCCGGGGCAGATGCCGGGGCAGATGGCGGCGGGGCGGATGCCGGGGCGGCTCTGCCGAGTGTGGTGGCGTATGTGCGGGCCGGCGACATCTACGTCAGTCAGGGCACCGGTGAGAAGCGGCTGACCACCGGCGGCGGTCATGCTCGGCCACGGTGGTCGCCGGACGGTGGGCAGTTGGCGTATCTGAAGGACGGCCGGCTGTGGACGATGCGGGCGGACGGTTCGGGGAACCGCCGGTTGACCACCCGTACCGCCGCCGGGCCGTCGTGGTCGCCGGACGGGAAGTCGCTGGCGTTCGCGTCGCTGTCCTGCACCGGCGGGCCGGGTGTCTACCGGATCGCGGCGGGCGGCAAGGCGGCTGCGCAGCCGGAGGTGTTGTTCCCGCGGGACTGCCGGGGTGAGGAGTTGCCGGAGGAGCAGGCGCCGGTCGGCCGGGGTGCGAAGGCGACGTTGAACGAGCGGCTGGCCACCGATGACGCGGTGGCCTGGTCGCCGGATGGGAAGCGGCTGGCGTTCCGGGGCGGGGACTGCGAGTCGGTGTACGACGCCTGTCTGACGGTGGGCACGCTGGCGGACGGGGCGGAGAAGACGGTGGCCGCGTACGGGGGCGGAAGTCTGCATAACCGTGGGTTCGCCGTGGTGCCGAGCTGGCGTGCGGACGGGAGGAAGCTGTCGTGGACGGCGTTCCAGGAGGGTGAGACGAAAGCGGAGAGCAAGCCGGTGCATCTGGTGGAGTACGACGTCGCCTCCGGGAAGCAGCGGATCGTGGGCAGTGCGATGGACCGGGAGCTGGCGTACGTGGACACGAACCGGGCGGTGATCACCGGTCAGAACGGTGGCGGGTCCTGGGTGACGGTGCTGAGTTTGACGAACGGCGCGCGCACCCTGTTCCGCTCCGGGTCACAGCCGAGCGTTCAGCCCGTACGCCGCTGATTTATCGTTGGCCCGCCATGAGTGAGCCAAGTGAAGACCTGAACCGGCCGATTCGCACCTTTCATCCGCGTCGCGGGCGGATGAGTAGCAGGCACGCCGACGCCCACACCGCGCTGTGGCCCCGGTTCGGGCTGCATGTGGCGGACGGTGACCGGACGCCGTTGGATCTGGCGGCGCTGTTCGGGCGGACCGCGCCGGTGGTGCTGGAGATCGGTTTCGGTATGGGTGACGCGACGGCGGCGATGGCGGCGGCAGATCCGGATCGAGGCTATCTCGCCGTGGAGGTGCACACCCCGGGCATCGGGAATCTGCTCGCGCTCGCCGGTGAGCTGGGGCTGACCAACGTGCGGGTGGCGCACGGCGACGCGATGGAACTGGTGCACCGGATCGCGCCGGGGAGTCTGGACGCGGTGCACGTGTTCTTCCCGGATCCGTGGCCGAAGGCGCGGCATCACAAGCGCCGGCTGATCCAGCCGTCGAACGTGGCGCTGTTGCGGGAGCGGCTGCGGCCGGGTGGGGTGCTGCACTGTGCCACCGACTGGCCGGAGTACGCCGTCGCGATGGCGGAGACCTTGGACGCCGATCCGGGGCTGGAGCGGCTGCCGGAGTCGCCGCACGGTCGGCCGGAGACGAAGTTCGAGCGGCGCGGTTCGGCGGCGGGCCGGCCCATCGAGGATCTCCGGTACCGGAGAAGCTGAGCTGGAAAAGGCGCCGGAAAAGGCG
>DATMVU010000706.1:0-1691 GCA_035562875.1 Actinoplanes sp.
CGCGACCCCACCGCCCCGGCGGACCGGAGCCGACCCGTTGCAGGCGCACGGTGGCGGGCACACCATCGAGCCGGTACCCGTACCGCCGCCGGTGGAGAGCCCGGCCCCGGCCGAACCGGAGGTGCCCCGCGAACCGGAACCGGCACCCACGCCGGAGCCACCCACCTCGGACAAGGCTGAACCGGAACGGGCCGCCGACCAGCGCGTCCCGGCCCACCCGGACGAGTGGCGCGGGATCGTGCTGGTCACCGGCACCGACACCGAGGTCGGCAAGACGATCGTGACCGCCGCGATGGCCTCCGCCGCCCAGGATGCAGGCCTCCGGGTCGCAGTGATCAAACCCGGTCAGACCGGCACCAACACCGGCGAGCCCACCGACGCCGAGGTGGTCACCCGCCTGGCCGGTCCGGAAACCGTGCGCACCCTCGCCGAATACCCGGAGCCGCTGTCCCCACTGGCCGCCGCGAAGGTCGCCGGACTGCCGGCGCTGGACCTGTTCGACGTGGTCGACGCGATCCGGGCCGAAGCCGGGAGACACGATCTGGTGCTCGTCGAGGGTGCCGGCGGGCTGCTGGTGCCGATGGGCCTGCGGCCGTCCGGTGAGCCGTGGACGTTCGCCGACCTGGCCACCACCCTCGGCGCCAACATCATCGTGGTGGCGCGCGCCGGGCTGGGTACGCTGAATCACACAGCGCTCACCCTGGAAGCTCTGAACCGTCGTGGCGTACCGGCCCGGGTGATCCTCGGTGCCTGGCCGGCCGACCCCGAACTGGTCCACTGGGCGAACCTGAGCGAACTCGTCCCGCACCTGGTCGGAGCCCTGCCGTCCGGTGCCGGGTCGATGGATCCCGGGGTGTTCCGGCGGTCCGCTCCGGGCTGGCTGACCCCGGCCCTGCACGGTGTGCTGGACAGCTGGCGGGTGTGGGCGGAAGAGGCGGGATAGCCCGACACCCGGCACAATCACAGTCGGGGGAGGTGATCTGCCGTGCACACTGGCCGAGTGGCATTCACCCTGACGATCGACTGTGGTGGTGGCGGAATCAAAGGTTCCGTCCTCGACGAGGCGGGCACCATGCGTGCCCAGCCGATCCGGGTCCCCACCCCGTACCCCCTGCCACCCGACCTGTTCGTGAAGACGCTCGTCGCCCTCGGTGAGCAACTGCCGAACGCCGACCGGGTCACCGTGGGCATGCCCGGCATGATCCGGCACGGCGTGGTGGTGGCGACCCCGCACTACGTGACCCGGTCCGGCCCGCGCACCAAGGTCGACCCCGAACTGGTCGACCTGTGGCACGGTTTCGACGCCCGCACCGCCCTGGCCGAGGCGTTCGGGCTGCCGACGCTGGTGCTCAACGACGCCGAGGTGCACGGCGCCGGGGTGGTCGCCGGCACCGGCTGCGAACTGGTCCTGACCCTCGGCACCGGCCTCGGCTGCGCCCTCTTCGACGGCGGCGAACTCGCCCCGCACATGGAGATGTCGCAGGCCCCGATCCGATGGGGCACGTCCTACGACACGTACATCGGCGAGCACGAACGGCGCCGTCTCGGTGACGCACTCTGGTCCCGCCGGGTCCGCAACGTGATCGAAGGCCTGCGACCGGTCTTCCTGTGGGACCGGGTCTTTCTCGGCGGCGGCAACTCCCGCCTGATCACCCCCACCCAGCTGGCCCGGATGGGCGACGACGTGATCG
>DATMVU010000707.1:0-5835 GCA_035562875.1 Actinoplanes sp.
GGGTGGGCAAGTCGACACTTGTCAACCGCCTCGTCCCGGACGCGTTGCGGGCGGTCGGTGTGGTCAGTGCGATCGGCAAGGGCCGGCACACGTCGACGAGCGCTGTGGCGTTGCGGCTGCCGACGGTCAAGAAGTCCCGCACGGACCCGGGCTGGATCGTCGACACTCCCGGGATCCGCAGTTTCGGGCTGGCCCACGTGAGTGCCGAGAGTCTGTTGCACGGCTTCTCCGACCTGGTCGAGGGCACTCTGGAGGATCAGCCGAACTGCGGGCACACCGTCGCGGACTCCGGCTGCACCCTGGACGCGTGGGTGGCCGAGGGGAAGGCCGACGAGCGCCGGCTGGCCTCGTACCGCAGGCTGCTGGCATCGAGGGCCGGCGACGGTGACTGGCGGGACCAGCCCGAAGTTGATCTCAAATAGGACCGGCGGCGGGCGGCGGGCGCGGTGGATGGGCTAACTTTCCGGCATGGCCGGATATGCCGATGATCTTGCGCTCGCCCACATCCTCGCCGACTCGGCCGACGCCATCTCGATGGCGCGATTCCGGGCCCTGGACCTGAAGGTCGAGTCGAAACCCGACCTGACCCCGGTGTCCGACGCGGACACCGCTGTGGAGAAGGCGATCCGCGCGACGCTGGCCCGGGCCCGGCCCCGGGACGGGGTGCTCGGTGAGGAGTTCGGCCGGACCACCGCGACCGCCGGCCCGGGCAACCGGTACTGGGTGATCGACCCGATCGACGGCACCAAGAACTTCGTCCGGGGCGTGCCGATCTGGGCCACCCTGATCGCGCTGATGGAGGGCGACACCCCGGTCGCCGGGCTGGTCTCCGCCCCGGCGCTGGGCCGCCGCTGGTGGGCCGGGCGCGGGCTGGGCGCCTTCGCCGGCCGGAACCAGCACTCGGCGACCCGGATCAGCGTCTCCTCGGTGCGGAAGATGACCGACGCCAGCTTCTGCTACGCCAGCCTGACCGGGTGGGCCGAGAACGGCCGGCTCGACCAGATGATGGACATCCTGCTGGGTGTGTGGCGCAGCCGGGCCTACGGCGACTTCTACGGGTACATGCTGCTGGCCGAGGGCGCTCTGGACGCGATGGCCGAGCCGGAACTGTCGCTGTGGGACATGGCGGCGCTGATCCCGATCGTGACCGAGGCGGGCGGGAAGATCACCGACCTGGACGGCCGGCCGACGGCGGACGGGAGTTCGGTGGTCGGCACGAACGGGTTGCTGCACGAGAGTGTGCTGACCGCCCTGGCCCGCCGCCCCTGACCGGCATGATCGCCCCCGCCGGTGGGTAGTCGACGGGTCATGCGAGACAACGACTACCCGGCCGAGGTGACCGATCCCGAGGCGTCCGGTCTGCCGGACACCGCCGACGACGACTCCACGGCCTACGACGAGGTGAACAGCGGACGGTGGGCGGACGGGCCGGACCCGGCAGCGCTCGCCGGCACCGGCCCGGGCGGCTCCGGCCGGTTCGGGGAGACCCCCGAGGAGGCGTTGCAGGGCGAGTCCCTGGACCGCCGGCTGCGACAGGAGGAGCCCGACTTCGGCGCCGGCGACCCGCCGGAACAGCGCGAGTTCACCCGGGACGTGTGGAGTCCCGGCCCGGTCTCCGACCCGGACTCGCCGGTCTCGCTCTACGACGACGGCCAGCTGGACGACGACTCGCCCCACCCGGTGGGCCGCCTGGTCGCGCCGGACGGCGGCTCCGGCTACGACGACGAGGCGGAGAGCATCGCCTGGGACGCGGGTGCCGCAGGTGGCGGCGCCAGCGCCGAGGAACTGGCGATGCACGAGACCCGGCCGCCGGACTTCACCTGAGCCTGAGCCCGGCGCTGTTCGACGACGGTCAGCGCTTCCGGCGGCGGGTGATCAGGTAGACCACCACCACTACCCCGACCACCACTGCCAGGCAGCAGAACATCCCCGCGAACAGGAAGCCTCCGCCGCCTCTGCTGGACCGCCGGGCCGCCTCCAGCACCGGCTCGGCGGCCCACGCCTGCGCCGGGACGAGCACGTTGAGCGTGACGACGGCAAACGCCACAGCGAACCAGTTCTTCAGCTTTCCCACCATGCCACTCATGTGCCCCATGCTGGCCGATGTACGCAATGTTTGCCCGACAGGAGAGGTTTCGAATGGATGCGGATCTGGTGGCCCTGGCCGAGGCGCATGGGGTGGCCACCCGGTACGAGAACTGGCAACGCCGGGACACCGAGGTGGCCGCCGATTCGGTGATCGGTGTGCTCGGCATGCTGGGGGTCGACGCGGGCACTCCGGCCGCGGTCCGGTCGTCGCTGGCCGCAGCCCGGAGCCGGGCGGCAGGTGACCGTCTGCCCGGCACCGTGGTGCTGCGCACCGGCACCGGCCGGGACCTGCCGGCCGCCGGTGAGCTGACGCTGGAGGACGGCACCTCCCGCCGGGTGGACCGGCTGCCCGCGGATCTGCCGCTCGGCTGGCACCGGCTGCACTGCCGGGACCAGGAGGTCACCGTGGTGGTGGTCCCGGTCGAGCTGCCCGAGCCGCCGGAGACGTGGGGCTGGATGCTGCAGCTCTACACCCTGCACTCGGCCGGCTCGTGGGGGCTGGGCGACCTCGGGGATCTGCGCGACTTCGTGGCCGGGTCGGCGGGTGCCGGGCTGGTGGTGCTGAATCCGCTGCACGCGATCACCCCGGTGGCCCCGGTGCCGGCGTCGCCGTACTCGCCGTCCAGCCGCCGATTCGCCAATCTGCTCTACCTGCGGGTGGCGGACACCGCCGAGTACCAGCGGGCCGGCACCGCGGTGCGGGAGCGGGTGGACGCGCTGCGCCCGCCCGAACGGCCGCAGATCGACTACACCGCGGTGTTCACCGCCAAGATGGCCGCGCTGGAGCTGCTCTGGCCGCTGGCCGAGCCGGTCGACCTGGACCGGGATCCCGGGCTGACCGACTTCGCCAGGTTCTGTGTCCTCGCCGAGGAACACGGGCCGGACTGGCGGCAGTGGCCGGACGAGGTGCGCCGCCCGGACGCCCCGGCGGTGCGGGAGCTGCGCGGTGACCGGGTCGCCTTCCACGTCTGGGTGCAGGACCTGTTGCAGGCGCAGTTCCGCGGGGTGTTCGAGCAGGCCCGGGACATGCCGGTCGGGATCGTGTACGACCTGGCGGTGGCGGTGGAACCGGCAGGCGCCGACGGCTGGCTGCTGCAGGACGTGCTGGCGATGGACGCCCGGATCGGGGCGCCGCCGGACGCGTTCAACCAGCTCGGCCAGGAGTGGGGCGGGGTGGCGTGGCGGCCGGACCGGCTGGCCGAGACCGGGTACGCCGCCTACCGGGACATGCTCCGGCGGATCTTCACGTACGCCCGGGGCCTGCGGGTCGACCACGTGATGGGCCTGTGGCGGCTGTGGTGGGTGCCGGCCGGTGCCGGGCCCGCGAACGGCACGTACGTGCACTACGACCCGGAGGCCATGCTGGGGATCCTGGCCCTGGAGGCGCATCGGGCGGGTGCCGTGGTGATCGGCGAGGACCTGGGCACGGTGCTGCCGGTGGTGACCGAGGGACTGCAGCGGACCAACATGCTCGGTTCGGCGGTGCTCTGGTTCACCCGGGACGACGACGGCGGCTACCGCCCGTCGGCGGGTTATCCGCGCAACGCACTGGCCAGCGTCTCCACCCACGACCTGCCGACGGCTGCCGGGTTCCTGGCCGGGGAGCAGGTCGAGGTCCGCGCCGAGCTGGGTCAGCTGGCCGGACCGGTGGAGCAGGAGCGGGCGTCCTGGGTGAAGGACCGGGAGCTGCTGCTCGACCGTCTGCGGGCCGAGGGCCTGCTGCCCGCGGGCGAGACCGACCCGGAGACGGTGGTGGTGGCGATGCACGAGTTCCTGGCCCGGACGCCGTGCCGGCTGGTCACCGCCTCGCTGCACGACGTGCTGCTGGAGCGGCGGCAGCCGAACCTGCCGGGCACCTTCGAGGAGTACCCGAACTGGCGTCTCCCGCTGGGCCCGGACCTGTCCGCCGTGGTGGCCGATCCGCTGTTCCGGAAGGTGGCCGGGATCCTTCAGAGCCGCAGCGGCTCCGGCGGCGGGTCGTCGTCGAGCGCGTAGAGCATCGGGTGCAGCGGCAGATAGGTGTGCGGCTGCCGGCAGTGCGCCGGGGGCAGCAGTGACGAGGGGTGGACCGGGTGCTCGTGGCAGTGCCGCAGCGCCCGGCTCACCGCGTCCTCGTGGTGCCGTCCGCCGCCGTATTCACCGCAGCCGGTGCAGTCCCACCGCCAGAACGGCGCGCCCTCGTCGGACAGGCGCCGGCGGATCAGCAGCGGTGGCCGCGCGGTCGGCAGGACCGGCACGGGCGGCCGCCGTCGTGCGTCGATGAGCTCGGCAAGCAGGTTGCTCGACATGGGTTCAGTGTGTAACGCCCCGGTTCACGACGGATGGGCGTTTTCCCGAAGATCGCCGGTTTCAGCGAGCGGTGACGATCCCCAGAGCCGACGGGGTCACTCCGGGGAACACCGCAGCCGGGTCGGACACCCCGCACCGGGCCCGCAGGATCTCGCCGATCACCGCCCGGTAGTCGGTGGTCACCGCCAGGTCGCCGTCCCGGAGCCGGTCATCGGCCAGGCCGGGCCAGCGCCCGTACACCTTGCCACCCTTGACGTTGCCGCCGAGCACGAACATCGCGTTGCCGTAACCGTGGTCCACCCCACCCGAACCGTTCTGCGTCACCCGGCGGCCGAACTCGCTGACGGTGACCACGGTGACCCGGCGCAGGGTGTCCGGGCCCAGGTCTGCGGCGAACGCGGCGAGGGCCGAGGCGAGGGCCTTGAGCTGGTCGAACATCCAGCGGCCGGCGACCGCGGGACCGAGGTTCTCGTGCATGTCCCAGTCCCCGGAGTCCACCGTCGCGGTCATCAGGCCGGCTCGGGCCTTGATCAACCGGGCCACGTCCCGCAGCGCGGCGCCCAGATCGGTGTTCGGGTAGGCGGCCCCGTTCGCCGGTTGATAACCCGCGGCACGTAGTCGAGCGGCGTACTCCAGAGCGCCGGTGAGCTGCCCGGCCGGCTCCTTCAACGCGGCCGGTGCGGACTCGTACAGCTTGCTCATGGTCGCCGCGAGCGGGCGGCCCGCCTGGTCGCCGGTGAGCGCCGTCTTGTCGATCGACGAGACGCTCAGGCCACCGAGCACCCGGGACGGCATCGCGGTGCCCATCGCCACCGCCTGGAACACTCCGGGCGTGCCGTGCAGCCCGGTCATCCGGTTCAGCCAGCCGGTCCGGATCGACGTGCCGGGCGCGGCCCGTTCCAGGTCCTCCATGGCCGCGAAATGGGAACGGTTCGGGGCCGGCTGCCCGGCGGCCTGGATCGCGGCGAGCTGCCCGCCGGTCCAGAGCGGCAGCAGCGGCGACAGAGCCGGATGCAGCCCGAAGAAACCATCACCCCCGATCAACTTCTCCTTGGGTACGGCGATCGAGGGCCGCGCCGTGTAATAGTCCGCATCCCCGGCCGGGACCACTGCGGACAGCCCGTCGAAGCCACCTCGCAGCGACAGCAGCACGAACACGTCCCCGGAGTAGGCCGGATCGGCCGCGAACGCCAGGCCGGTGTCCAGCGCCGACGCGGTCAGCCCGGCTCCCGCCGCGGCCAGCAGCCCCCGCCGCGAGACGACGGCCCGCCGGTTCTCCTCGCATCCACATTCCGGAGTCATGCTCACCTCATCGCTTCATCTCGGTGTTTCGTCTCGGTGCTTCGTCTCTGTGCTTCGTCTCGGTGCTTCATCTCAACGCGAAGGACGGGGAATTCAAGATCATCCCCATCAGGTACGGGTACATCCAGCCGGCCGCCGGATCGCTCGCCTTCAACG
>DATMVU010000708.1:0-2431 GCA_035562875.1 Actinoplanes sp.
TGTTCGGCCACTACCTCGGCAACCTCGACTCCTACGACGACTGGCTGCTCACCCACGACGATGTCGTCCTGGTCAGCGTCGACTACCGGCTCGCCCCCGAACACCCCGACCCCTATCCGGTCGAGGACTGCTACGCGGGCCTGCTGTGGACCGCCGCCCACGGCGACGAACTCGGCATCGACCCCGCGCGTATCGTGCTGGCCGGGCAGAGTGCCGGCGGTGGACTCGCCGCGGGCACCGCGCTACTGGCCCGTGACCGGCAGGGACCACCACTGTTCGGCCAGATCCTGATCTCCCCGATGCTCGACGACAGCGACTCGACCGTCTCGACCCGCCAGATCGACGGCGTCGGCATCGCCGACCGCGCCATGACCCGCTTCGGCTGGACCGCCTACCTCGGCGACCGGCGCGGCGGCGACGACGTGTCCATCTACGCCGCCCCGGCCCGCGCCGCCGACCTGACCGGCATGCCACCGACCTACATCGACTGCGCCAGCGCCGAAGTGTTCCGCGACGAGACCGTGGCCTACGCCAGTGGACTCTGGCATGCCGGAATCAACGCCGAACTACACGTCTGGCCCGGCGGGTTCCACGGTTTCACCGGCATGATGCCGCAAGCGGAACTGTCCCGGGCTGCTACCGCCGCCCTGACGACCTGGACCGCCCGGCTGCTCGCTGGACGACCTGCCGATGACGGGCGAGTCGCGTAGCGCAAGGGTCAGACGTGGGCGGGGAAATTGGCCCGGGCGGTGCGGGCCACCAAGGCGGTGAGCGTCGCGTCCACACCGGCGCCGACCAGGCCGCCTGCCACCGGGATGGCCTTGGCGAGGGTGAGCACTGAGCGCTGGGTTCCGTACTTGGCGAGCAGCATGAAACCGACCCGGGTGTTGATCGCCCGGATGACGGCGATCGGGATCGACTTGATCGCCTGGGCGGTCAGTTTGGCGCCGACCTGGACGCCGACGCTGTGCAGCGTGCCGGCAAGGGTGCCGCCGGCGGTGGTGAGGGTGACGATGCTCTGCACGTGCGGGTCGGTGAGGTCGTAGCCGCGCAGGTGGGCGATCGCACCGACGAGACGGGCGTTGATCACCAGGGAACCGGCCACGTTCGCGGGGATGGTCACCGGCATGGCCACGAAGCCGCCGAGGCCGGTGACGAAGCCGTTCGTCGAGGAGGCGGCCACCGACTCCGCGGTCAGGCGGTCGATGACCCGCTCGATCGCCGCGTCGTCGGGGGCCGGCCCGGCCTTGCTCAGGCGGGCCTCGGCGTAGGGGACCGAGCCGGTGATCGGGCCGACGCCGTCCTGCACGACCTTGACGATCTGGTTCTGCAGGAAGCGCACCACTGTCTGGGACGCACCCTCGTCTTCGTTAGCGCTCATCTCTCCCCCTCGTTTTGACGACGTGGAAACGATATAAACAGTGTGTGCCGCTGTCAACAGACAAAAGTGCCGATGGTGAAACGTCGGACGACTGGCTGGCGGGCCGGTCCCGCACCGACAGGCTGACCGGGCCGGCCGACCGGCCGCCGGCGGCTGGTCGAGGCCCTCGGCGCCGTTGCGGGGGACACGCCGCTCAGCGTGATCGTGGTGGACATCGACCATTTCAAGAGCTATGACGATCACCGAGGGCACCTGGGCGGCGATGACGTGCTGCGGAAGGTGGCCACCGCCCGGCCGGGTGACGGCCGTACCGCACGGCAGGTGCCGGAAGCCGCCGGCCTCAGTCTCCACCAGGCGAAACGGGCCGGGTGGAATCGATTGGGCCCGATGGTGGCGGGCCGTTTCGTGGCGCGATCGGTGCGCCGGTGACCTGATCGTGTTCTGAATGAAGTAACTTGCCGGGGCCGGGCTGTTCGGGCCGGTACTGACGACCGACAGGAACCGACTGCGATGCCCCTGGGCCACGTGCTGATCGTCGACGACGATGACGCCGACACGATGATGATCGAGGAGGCGCTCGCGGCCGAGCCGGTGCCGCCGGTGGTGAGCCGGGTCGGTGACGGAGCCGAGGCCCTGGCGTTCCTGCGGCGGGAGGGGAGTTACCGTGACGCGCCCCGCCCGGACCTGGTGCTCCTCGATCTGAACATGCCACGGATGGGCGGCCACGAGGTGCTGCTCGAGATCAAGGCCGACGACTCCCTGAAGAGCATCCCGGTGGTGGTGCTGACCACCTCGGACGCGCTACCGGACATCACCGCCAGCTACGTGCGGCACGCCAACGCGTACGTGACGAAGCCGATGGACCTGGACTCGTTCGAGGCCGCGGTCCAGCGGATCCGCCGTTTCTACGCCGAGGTCGCGGTGCTGCCCCCGGACTGATCCGGAGCGGTCCAGCGGCGCTCGATGGTGACCCTGGTGCCGGTGGCGGTCGCGGTGACCTTCACTTCGCCGTACGCGTTCATCAGGATCGCGCCCCGGCCCCGGTCCCGG
>DATMVU010000709.1:0-13555 GCA_035562875.1 Actinoplanes sp.
CCGCCGGGCAGTCTGAAGGCCGAGCTGTGCACCCGGGGGCGGCTGCTGCTGCGGGACTACTGCGCCGAGCGCGGGATCGCCTACGACGAGTGCGGGAAACTGGTCGTCGCGGTCCGGGACGACGAACTCGGGCGCCTCGACGACCTTGAGAAACGGGCGCTGGCCAACGGCGTACCGGGAATGAGGAGGGTTGATCCCGCCGGGATCCGCGAGATCGAACCGCACGCCGCTGGTCTCGCCGCGCTGCACTCCCCGCAGACCGCGATCACCGACTTCCCGGCGGTGGCGGCCGCGTTCGCCGACGACATCCGGGCCGCCGGCGGCGAGGTCCACTACGGCTTCGGGGTCACCGCGATCCGCCGGGAAGCGGCCGGCCGGATCCGGATCGTCGCGGGGGAGCGGGACGCCGCGGGAGGGAAGGCCGCCGCGGGGGAGCGGGACGTCACCGCCGACCGGCTGATCATCTGCGCCGGCCTGCACAGCGACCGCGTCGCCGGCCTGGCCGGGGACACCGCCGAGCCGCGGATCATCCCGTTCCGGGGCGAGTACATGAGGGTGCGCCCGGAGAAGGCCGCCCTGGTCCGGGGCATGATCTATCCGGTGCCGGATCCGCGCTACCCGTTCCTCGGCGTGCACTTCACCCGCCGGGTCACCGGGGTGGTCGAGGTCGGCCCGAACGCGGTCCTGGCCACCGCGCGCGAGGGCTACTCCCGGACCGGGGTGTCGGTGCGGGACCTGGCCGAGATCGCCGCCTGGCCGGGCACCTGGCGGATGGCGGGACGGCACTGGCGGACCGGGGTCCGGGAGGTCCGCGGTTCGCTGTCGAAGAGCCGCTACATGGCTGAGGCGATGCGCTACGTCCCGGAGATCGGCGCCGCCGACGTGGACCGGGCCGGCTCCGGGGTGCGGGCCCAGGCCCTGGACCGTGACGGTGCCCTCGTCGACGACTTCCGCATCCACCGGCTGGGTCCGATCACCGCGGTCCGCAACGCCCCGTCCCCGGCCGCGACGTCCTCCCTGGCGATAGCCGAGCACGTCCTCGACTCCGTGTGCTGACTCACGGTTCGATCCGGACCCGGACTGCGGGGCCTAGACCGCCGGGGTGCGGCGGCGGGCGGCCGGGACGACCAGCGGGGTGCCGGTCTCCGGGTCGTCGATGACCCGGCAGGGCAGGCCGAAGACCTCCTCGACCACGTCCGCGGTGAGCACCTCGGCGGGCTGGCCGGAGCCGACCACCTTGCCGGACCGCATGGCGATCAGGTGGGTGGCGTACCGGGCGGCGTGGTTGAGGTCGTGCAGGACGGCGACGAGGGTCCGGCCCTGGGTCTCGTGCAGTTCGGCGCACAGGTCGAGCACTTCGATCTGGTGGGCGATGTCCAGGTAGGTGGTGGGTTCGTCGAGCAGCAGGAGCGGGGTCTGCTGGGCCAGGGCCATCGCCAGCCAGACCCGCTGCCGCTGGCCGCCGGAGAGTTCGTCGACGATCCGGTCGGACAGGTCGGCGACGCCGGTGGAGGCCATCGCCTCGGCGGTGATCCGCTCGTCCTCCGACGACCAGCGGCGCAGCAGGCTCTGGTGCGGGTAGCGGCCGCGGGCGACGAGTTCGGCGACGGTGATCCCGTCCGGGGCGGTGGACGACTGCGGGAGCAGGCCGAGCGTCCTGGCCACCGTACGGGTGGGCTGGGAATGCACGTCCTTCCCGTCCAGGAAGACGGTGCCGGCCGTGGGCTTGAGCAGCCGGGACAGCGCCCGCAGCAGGGTGGATTTGCCGCACGCGTTGGGTCCGATGATCACCGTGAACGAACCGTCCGGGATCTCGACGCTGAGATGCTCGGCGATGGTCCGCTTGTCGTAGGCGAGCGTCATCCCACTGCCGGTGAGCCTCATCATGTCTCCTGTCATCAGATCCGTCCGGCCTTGCGTTCGGTGGTCAGCAGCCACACCAGGTAGCCGCCGCCGACCAGCCCGGTCACCACACCGACCGGCAGGGCGCGGTCGTCGAGGAGGTGCTGGGCGAGGAAGTCGGCGCCGGTCAGCAGCAGCGCGCCGACCGCGACCGACGGCACCAGGTTCGGGCCGGGCGCCTTGGTGAGCCGTTTCGCCAGGTGCGGGGCGATCAGTGCGACGAAGTTCACCGGGCCCGCGCTGGCCGCGGCGAACGACACCAGCAGTGCCGCGGAGAGCAGCGATCCGTTGCGCAGCAGCGGCACCGGCACGCCCAGCGCGGACGCCGAGTCGTCACCCATCTCCAGGATGCGCAGCCCCGGCCCGCACGCCAGCAGCAGCACCGGAAGGACCAGGACCAGCACGATCGCCATCGGTACGGCCTGACCCCAGTCCCGTCCGTCGAGGCTGCCGGTGAGCCAGAGCAGGGCCCGCGCGTTCTCCATCTGCACGCCGCGGGTCAGCAGGTAGCCGCTGATGCCGGTGAGGATGGCGGCCATCCCGATGCCGACCAGGATGAACCGGAACCCGTGCAGCGCCCGCCCGGCGATCAACTGGATCAGCAGCGTGGCGGTCAGGCCACCGAGCACCGCCGCGACCGACAGCTGGGTGCTGGTGCCGCCGAGGATCACCACGGTCAGCGCCGCGGTGCTCGCGCCGTTCGTCACGCCGAGCATGTCCGGGCTGCCCAGCGGGTTGCGGACCAGGGACTGGAAGACCGCCCCGGACGCGGCCAGCGCGGCACCGACCAGGATGGCGGTGATCAGCCGGGGCAGCCGCAGTTCGGTGATGATGAACTCGTGGGCCGGGTTGCCCTCGCCGAAGAGGGTGGTGAGCACGTCGGCCGGGGCGATCGCGAAGTCGCCGGTGCCGAGGGTGAACACGCTCACCACGAAGGTGGCGATCGCCGCACCCACCCCGACCACCACGGCCCGGGGACGTACGCCGACCTTCTTCTTGATCGTCATGGTGGTCATCTGGCGGCTCGCACGAGATAGAGGAACAGGGGACCGCCGAGGACCGCGGTGACCGTGCCGACCTGCAGTTCCCCGGGGCTGCCCAGGACCCGGCCGAGCACGTCCGCGCCGAGCAGCAGCACCGGCGCCAGGATCGCCGTGTACGGCAGCAGCCAGCGCAGGTCCGGGCCGGTGAACGGGCGCACCATGTGCGGGATCAGCAGGCCGATGAAGACGATCGGGCCGCAGGCGGCGGTGGCGCCGCCGCAGAGCAGGGTGACCGCGACGATCACCGCGCCGCGGATCACCGACGGCCGGGCGCCCAGGGCGCGGGCCGCGTCGTCACCGAGGGACAGCGCGTTCAGTGGCCGGGCCACCAGCAGGCCGACCAGCAGGCCGCCGGCGAAGAACGGCACCAGCCGCTGCACGGTGGGGAAGTCGGCGCTGGCCAGCGAGCCGGCGGTCCAGAACTTGACCTTCTCGATGGCCTGGCTGTCGGAGAGCAGGGTGGCGGACACATAGGAGTACAGCGTCGCGTTCAGGGCGGCGCCGGCCAGGGCGAGCCGGGCCGGGGTGGCCGAGCGCCCACCGCCGACCGCGTACACCAGGGCGGTGACCGCGGCGGCACCGGCCAGGGCGAACCACACGTAGCCGTAGAAGGTGCCGACTCCGAAGAAGACCGCGGCGCTGGCGACTCCGGCCGCGGCGCCGGCGTTGATGCCGAGCAGACCGGGATCGGCGAGCGGGTTGCGGGTCAGGGCCTGCATGATGGCGCCGGCCAGGCCGAGGGCCATGCCGACCATCAGACCGAGGAGGGTACGCGGGAGCCGCATCTCGTGGACGATCCGGTAGGACGGTGACGCCGGATCCCAGAGCCCGGCCCACACCTCGCCCGGGGTGAGGAGGCGGGCGCCGAAGCCGACGCTGAGAACGGCCACCGCGACCAGCGCGGCCAGTGCCACGACCAGTCCGAACAGGCGTGCGGAGGACCGCCGGCGTTGGTGTACCCCCTGTTCGGCGGGGGTGTCGATGGTGGACAGCGTGGCTCTCCCGTCCGGGTGTTCCAGATTATATTGACGCATGATCGGCTCGTTAGGTTAGCCTAACCATCGCACGCGGTCACCGGACCGGTCGTGGCCGTTACCCAGAAAGACGTGATGATGACGTTCTCGCAGGTTTCCTTGTCCCGTCGTGGCCTGCTGGCCGCGGGAGGCGCCATCGGTGCCGGCGCCCTGCTCGCCGCATGTGGCGGCCAGTCGGAGGAGACCGGAACCCCGGCCTCGTCCGCCGCCGCGGCAGCCGGTCCCTGGAAGTTCACCGACGACCAGCCCAAGGACCTGACCGCGGACAGCACCCCGAAGAAGATCGTCGCCTTCACCGGCACCGCCGCCGCCCTGGCCGACCTGGGCCTGCAGGACTCGATCGTCGGTGTCTTCGGTGAGACCAAGAAGGCCGACGGCACCGCCGAGGCGCAGGCTGGTTCGCTGGACATCAGCAAGGTCGAGATCATCGGCAACGCGTGGGGCGAGTTCTCGGTGGAGAAGTACGCCGCCCTGGCGCCCGAGCTGCTCGTCACCCACATGTTCGACCCGGGCGCCTACTGGTACCTCCCGGACGAGAGCAAGGACCAGATCCTCAAGCTCGCCCCCACCGCCACCATCACGGTCGGCCGGGTGCCGCTGAACAAGCCGATCGAGCGCTACGCCGAGCTGGCCGCCTCCCTCGGTGCCGACCTCGGCTCCGCCAAGATCACCGCGGACAAGGCGCGTTTCGAGAAGGCCGCCGCCGACCTGTCCGCGGCCGCGAAGGCGTCCGGTGGCATCAAGGTCCTGGCCGGCTCCGGCGCCGCCGACATCTTCTACGTGTCGAACCCGAAGGTGTCGTCCGACATCATGTACTTCAAGGAGCTGGGCGTCGACATCATCGTCCCGGAGAAGACCGACGGCGGTGACTACTACGAGTCGCTGAGCTGGGAGAACGCCGACAAGTACCACGCCGACATCATCTTCCTGGACGCCCGCACCGGCACCCTGCAGCCCAACGACCTGGCGGCCAAGCCCGGCTGGAGCGCCCTGCCCGCGGTCAAGGCCAACCAGGTCTTCCCGTGGCAGGCCGTCCCGATCTACTCGTGGGCCGGTTCCGCCCCGCTGATCGAGGCCCTCACCGCCGCCATCAAGAAGTCCAAGAAGCTCGCCTGACCGATTCCGCCTCGAACCGGGCTCGGCCTCGAGCCCGGTTCCGGCCGGACGCCCGGCCCATGGACGCCGACGTGTACCCGAACCGGATCGGGCGCCGGAAGATCTTCAGCATCGAGATGGACTAACATGCAGAATATTTGCAAAAGGGACATTTGCTCCTTTACCGTCTGAGGTATGTCTGACCGCCCGATATTCGTCGTCGGTTGCCCGCGTTCCGGCACCACGATGCTTCAGCTCATGCTGCACGCGCACCCGCGGATCGCACTGCCGCCGGAGAACCGGTTCCTGCTGCCGGCCTTCTACCGGCGGCACGAATTCGGCGACCTCACCGATCCGGGCCGCCGCCGCGCCCTCGGTGAATGGATCACCGCGAGCGCGAACTTCGGTGACCTCGGCCTGGACGCCGGCACCGTCATCGAGGCGGTCGTCGCCGCGCCGCCCACTCTCGGGTCGGCGCTCGGCACCGTCTTCAAGCTGTACGCCGCCCGCTTCGGCAAACCGCGCTGGGGCGACAAGCGGCCCGCCTACCTGCGCAACCTGCCGGCCATCCGGCGGCTCTTCCCGGACGCGCAGATCATCAACATCATGCGCGACGGGCGGGACTGTGTGGCCTCGCTCAAGGAGACACCGTGGCGGCCGGCCGACTTCAACGAGCTGATCGACTACTGGGCGCGGTCCGCGGACGCCTCACTGCGGGCCGCCCGCACCTATCCGGCTGACGTGTTCCACCAGGTCCGTTACGAGGATCTGACCGCCGACCCGGAGACCCACCTGCGGGCGATCTGCGACTTCCTGGGCGAAGAGTACGACCCGGCGATGGCCCACCCCTCCGAACTGGCCGCGGTGGCGGTGCCGTCCTGGAAGACCTGGCACGCGATGACCCGGTCGGAGGTCACCACCGCCCGCACCGGCACCTGGCGGCAGCGCCTCACCGCCGAGGAGATCACCCGGTGCGAGGCGGTCTTCGGGGACCGGCTGGCCCGGTTCGGCTATTCGCTCTCCACCGAGTGCCGGCGGACCACCCGGGTCCGGGCGGCGCGCACGTGGCTGGTCGTGCGTGACCGGCTGGGCGCCGCCCGGGATCGGGCCGAGGACGTGCGCGGGTCTCTGCGAGCCGGGCGACGAGGGCCCGCGCTACCGGCCCGCCTGAGCTAAGAGCCGGTGTACACCTTCAGGGTGTTCGCCGCCTGCTGCCGGGCCTTCGCCGGGTCGGTGCCGAAGGCGATGTCCGCCTCGGTCCACGCGTCGGCGCTGAGCCGCATGAACTCGATGCCGTCCGCGGAGGCCGCCCACGCCATGGCGGCCTCCGGGGTGATCGGCTCGTCGTCCGGGTTGGCCAGGTGGTTGGCCAGGCCCCAGAACGCGCCCTCCCAGCCGAGGCCGACCGCGCCGGGGCCGTACTGCTCCCAGTGTTCGTCGTCGACGTGGGACACGTGCTCCAGCTCGAAGCGGGTGCCGTCCCCCTCGGGGACGAGGCGGACCTCGACCCAGCTCAGCTGGTCGCCGAACTCCCAGGTGGCGGCGAACGAGCGTGGCCTGTCGCAGGCGGTGATGGTGCCGCCGGCATTGCCCTGGAACTGGTAGCGGCCGCCGAGCCGCAGGTCACCGGAGATCGGCAGGAACCAGCGCGGGATCCGCTCCGGGTCGGTGACCACGGTCCAGAGGTCCTCGGGATCGGTGTCGTAGGACTGACTGATCGTCATCACGCGCGCCTCACCCGCCTCGAGGACACGGCTGCCGACGGTCCGGCGTACCTCACTGATCTGCTCTTTGACGTCCTTCATCCCGCGTTCCTCGTCTCGGCCGGTCCGACGCCTTCGGCCAGTCGCCGGAGGCGCTTGCCGCGGGCCACCTCGGTGGCCATCGCGGCGAGGTGCGGCGTCCAGAACCTCCGGAAGGGCTCCAGCCAGTCGTCGACCTGCCGCAACGCGGTGTGGTCGACAGCGTAGAGCCGCCGGGCACCGTCGGGGCGCACGGTGGCGAAGCCGTTGTCGCGCAGCACCCGCAGGTGCTGGGACACGGCCGGCTGGGTGATGCCGAACTCCGCCCGGATCACGGCGGTGACGGCTCCGGAGGTCTGCTCACCTTCGGTGAGCAGCTCGAGGATCCGGCGTCGAACCGGATCCCCGAGAACATCGAACGCATGCACTCCAGCACCCTATCAGAGTAGGCTTATATAAGCGGAACATTAAATGGAGCCGGGCTCGCCCGGTGGAAGGGAGGCGAGCCCGGCGGCTTGGGGTGGGTCAGGCGCGCAATCGGTTGCGCAGCAGCGCCCCCGACTCGGTGAGCACGCTCGTGCCGCCGAACGCCCCGGCGGCGCAGGTGCCCGGCTTGAGTGCCGCGCTGCCCTCGCTCGCGTCGGAGAACGTCCAGTTGGCGTACCCGATCTTCAACCGGTCCAGCAGGTCCAGCCAGGCGTTGGTGCTGGCCGTGTCGACGGCGCCGTCACCGGTGTAGGTGACGGTCCCGAACTCGGTCACGAACAGCGGCAGCGCGGCGGCGGCCCGTTCCACCTCGGCGCGGTAGTTGTCCTTGTGGGACGCCGCGTAGAAATGGAACGCGTACATGATGTTGGCAGCGCTGACCGGGTTGTTCACGACCTCGGTGGAGTTGCCACCCTCGGAGAGGCCCAGCGACGACCAGGCCCGGGTCCCGACGATCACCACCCCGTCCGGGTCGTTGGCGCGGATCACCGGGATGACCTGCTCGGCGTAGTTCTTGATCTGCGCCCAGCTCACCCCGTTCGGCTCGTTGGCGATCTCGTAGATCACGTTCTTCTTGTTCGCGTGCCGGGCCGAGACCTGGGCGAAGAAGGTCTTCGCGCGCTCCAGATTGAACGCCGGGTCGCCGGGGGTGAGGATGTGGAAGTCGATGAGCGCGTACATCCCGCGCTCGGTGGCCTCCTCGACGAGCGCGTTCACCTTGGCGGTGAAGCCGGCCGGATCGGTCTCGTAACCCTGCTCCTGCACGTACATCGAGATCCGGAGCAGGTCGGCGTTCCAGTCGCCGGCCAGCCAGTTCAGGGCGGCGTCGGTGTAGCAGCCGGGGAACCACTGGATGCCGTGGGTGCTCATGCCCTTGAGCTGGACCGGCTGGCCGCTCTCGTTGCACAGCTTGGTGCCGCAGACCTTCAGTTGCCCGTTGACCTCGACCGGGGTCCCGGTGGCGCTCGGTGACGGGCTGGGGGAGGAGGGCGACGGCGAGGGGGTCGTCGTGCCCCCGCAGGACTGCCCGTTGATCAGGCAGGCGGTCGGGCGCCCGGTGCCGGTGGCGATGAAGCCGAAGCTGGTGGTGCCGCCGGCCGGGATGGTGGCGTTCCAGCCGGCCGGGGTGAACGTGTACGTGCCGCCGGTGCCGGCGAGTGTGGCGTTCCAGGCCTGCCCGACGGTGGTGCCGGCCGGGAGGGTCAGCTCGACCTTCCAGGTGCTGATCGCGGCCGGCCGGTCGTTGGTGACGGTGACCTGGGCCTGGTAGCCGTTGTTCCACGAGCTCTGTACGGTGAACGCCGCCGTCTCCGCACTGGCCGGGAGTGCGAAGAAGGCGGCGGACGTCGCGGCGACCACGGCTATCACCGTGGTTATGATGGTGCCGGTTCGGCGTTTCACGGGACATCACCTCGGGGGGATGGTCGCGAGCCGGGGAAACTCGCGCTGGGAGCGCTCCCAGGGCCTCCGACTGTAACGTCCCGGTATACCGCTGTCTATTCGACAACCACCGCCAGCGGCGCGATCGTGAGACGTACCGGCGCTCCCTGGGCCAATTCCGGCAAATCTCCACTGGGCACCTGAGCCACCACGAGGTGATCGCCGACGGTCACCGTGACCCGGCTGAGCGAACCCAGGAAACTACTCGTCACGACCTTCGCCGTGGAGTCCGCGTCCGGGGTCACGGTGATCGCCTCCGGCCGGACCAGCGCGGTCACCGGCCCGCCGGAGTGCGCCCCGACCAGCGGCAGCCGGGTGCCGAGCACCTCGACCGTCTCCCCGTCGACGGTTCCCGGCAGCCGGTTGCTGATGCCCACGAAGTCGGCCACGAACGGTGTCGCCGGGCGCAGATAGACCTCGGCGGGCGCGGCCAGCTGCTCCAGCCTCCCGGACCTCATCACGCCGACCCGGTCGGCGATGGCCAGGGCCTCCTCCTGGTCGTGGGTGACGAACAGGGTGGTGGTGCCGACCTCGGTCTGGATCCGCCGGATCTCGTCGCGCAACTGCACCCGGACCTTGGCGTCCAGGGCGGACAGTGGCTCGTCCAGCAGGAGCACCTGCGGTTCGATGGCGAGCGCGCGGGCCAGGGCGACCCGCTGCTGCTGACCGCCGGAGAGCTGGTTCGGGTAGCGGTCCTCGAATCCGGAGAGCCCGACCAGTTCCAGCATCTCGACGGCCCGCTGCAGGGAGCGCTTGCGCAGCCGCAGGCCGAACTCCACGTTCTGCCGGGCGTTCAGGTGCGGGAACAGGCTGTACGCCTGGAACACCATGCCCATGTCCCGCTTGCTGGCGGGCAGCGCCGTGATGTCCTTACCGCCGACCAGCACCCGGCCCGCGGTGGCCTCCTCCAGACCGGCGAGGATCCGCAGCGCCGTGGTCTTGCCGCATCCGGACGGGCCGAGCAGGGCGATCAGCTCGCCCGGCGCGATCGACAGGTCCAGGTCGTCCAGGGCGTGCACGGTGCCGAACGTACGGCGCAGCCCGTCGAGATGAACGGCGACGCCGGTCATGATTTCTTCCCCTTAGCTGAGACGGAGCCCGCCAGCGACAGCACGATGAGCAGGACGAACGCGAACAGCAGTGCCGCCAGGGACACCGCCACCGACACGGTGGCGCTGCTCTTGCCCAGGTAGTCGATGGCGACCTGCAGGTTGGTGCGGTGCAGCAGCGAGGCGATCGTGAACTCGCCGAGAACCAGGGCCACGGTGAGGAACGCGGCGGACAGCACGGCCGACCGGATGTTCGGCAGCACCACCCGCACGATCACCGTGAACCAGCCGGAACCCAGACTGCGGGCCGCCTCGGCCAGGGTCTTCACGTCGATCGCGGACAGTCCGGTGTCGATCGCGCGGTAGGCGTACGGCAGGACCAGGATCGTGTACGCGAACACCAGCGTGATCGACGAGCCGCCGACGAAGTAGTTGACCCACGCGTACACCGGCGCCAGCCCGACCACCAGCACGATCGCCGGGATCGTCAGCGGCAGCAGGCACAGGAACTCCACCAGCGGCCGCACCTTCGGCAGCCGCAGCCGCACCCAGATCGCGGTCGGCACCAGCAGCACCAGCATCAGCACCGTGGTGAGCGCCGCCTGCGCCAGCGACGCGAGGATGCCCTCGGCCAGCGCGGGATAGTCGGCGCTCAGTCTCGGCCAGTCCAGCAGCAGCGGCCAGGTCTCCGGGTCGCGGGTGCTGAACTCGGCCATCGCCACCAGCGGCAGCAGGAAGAACACGCCCATCACGGTCAGGACGGTCCACCGGAACGCTACCCGAGCCACTTCGCCGTCCTCTTCTGCAGCAGGGAGTAGAGGGCCATCACCACTGCCACCACGATCACCATGCCGAGCGCCATCGCCTTGCCCAGGTTCGCCTGGCCGAGCACCACCTCACTGGTCAGGGCGCCGCGGATCTGCAGCGGGACGATCGGGCTACCCTGGCTGACCAGGGCGGCGGCGGTGGCGTACGCGGAGAAGGCGTTGGCGAACAGCAGCAGCGCCGAACCGAGGAACGCCGGCGCCAGCAGCGGCCCGGCCACCCGGGTCCAGTAGTGCCAGGTGCTGCCGCCCAGGCTGGTCGCCGCCTCGCGCCACTGCGGGCGGATGCCGTCCAGCGCGGGCAGGAAGACGATCACCATGAGCGGGATCTGGAAATACGTGTAGACCAGTGTCAGACCCGGAAGTTCGAAGAGCCAGACCCCATTGGCGTACGGGTCCAGACCGTGCTCCTGCAGCCACTGCGTGACGAAGCCGGACAGTCCGATGGTGGCCAGGAACGCGAACGCCAGTGTCACGCCGCCGAACTGGGCGAGCACCCCGGCCGCCGCGGTGACGGCCCGCCGGAGCAGGCCGTCCGGCTTGCCGGTGACCAGCGCGTACGCCAGCAGGGCCCCGAGGATCGCGCCGATGACCGCGCTCGACGCCGACAGGGTGATGCTGCGGCCGAACGCCGCGAGGATGTAGTCGTCCCCGAGAGCACGCACGTTCTCCAGCGTGAACCCGCGCCCGCCGTCACCGGTGAACGCGCCGATGATCACGGTGAGCGTGGGGACGACCAGGAAGATCGTCACGAACGCGAAGAACGGGACGGTGCCCAGCAGAGCGCCACCCCGCAGGCGCGGCCGGGTGGCCGCACGCTGCGGGGCGGTCGTCGCCGTCTCAGCCAATTGCCTTGGCCCAGTTCGCGGTCAGGTACTCCTTGGCCTTGGTGTTCTGCGCCTCGGTCGGGATGACCGGCTCGCCCTCGATCTTCGGCAGCGCGGCGAACGCGGTCGCGTCGATGGTGCCGGCCTTCTCCATCGCCTCGGCACGGACCGGGCGGGCGCCGCCCTTGAGCCACAGGTTCTGGCCCTCGTCGGAGTAGAGGAACTCCTGCCACAGGCGGGCTGCGGCCGGGTGCGGGGCGTCGGAGTTGATCGCCTGCACGTAGTACGAGCCGAGCACGGCGCCGGACGGGACGAACACCTTCCAGGTGGGGAGCTTCTTCGCCTGGGCGGCGTTCAGGTAGTCCCAGTCGAAGACGACCGGGGTCTGGCCGGACTCGACGGTGGCCGAGGTGGGGTCGACGGGCAGGAAGTTGCCGGCCTTCTTCAGATTGCCGAAGAACTCGACGCCCTTGGTGATGTCGTCGACGGTGCCGCCGTTGGCGAGCGACGCCATCTGCACGCCACCGAACGCGGCGCCGGCCTGGGTCGGGTCGCCGTTCAGCGCGACCTTGCCCTTGTACTCGGCCTTCAGCAGGTCGGCGACGCTGGTCGGGGCCGGGACCTTGGAGCTGTCGTAGCCGATCGACATGTAGCCGCCGTAGTCGTTCACCCAGGCGCCGTTCGCGTCCTTGAGGTTCGCCGGGATCTCCTCGAACTTCTCCGTCTTGTACGGCGCGAACTTCGCGACGTTGGCGGTGGCGACCGAGGCGCCCAGGTCGAACACGTCAGGTGCGGTGTCCTGGCCCTTGAGCTGGTCGGCGGCGTTGATCTCGTCCTGGCTGGAACCGTCCGGCTGGGCCGAGTTGACCTTGATGCCGTACTTGGTGCTGAAGGTCTCGATGATCTCGCCGTAGTTCGCCCAGTCCGGCGGCAGGGCGATGACGTTGAGCTGGCCCTCCGCCTTCGCGGCGGTGATCAGGGCCTCCAGACCGCCCAGATCGGCTGCGCTGGTCGCGGTGGCGGCACCCGAGGTGCTCGCCTCTGACTCCTTCTCCGGCGGCGAGCAGGCACTGCCCAGAGCGACTATGGCGACGGCCGTCAGAGTCGCGGCCGCGGATCGGGCGAGGGTGGTGCGCACTGTGTTCCTCCTTCGGGCGCACCGCATCCGGCGCGCGCTGAGTGGATCATGAAAGTGCCGAGTTGAGGTCAGGCGTACGCAGAGAGGCCGCACGGCGAATTCCCTGGGTGCCCAGCACTTTTCCATGTGCGCACTTGATCGAAAAGGGTCGTTCGAAGACTGTTACCTCCGTGTTCCCCGAAGCGCGCCCGATCAGCCGCTGACGATGTCTCTGGTGTGGTTCGCCTGTTCCGCCAGGACGCCACTGATCATCGACTGGGTCTGGTTGATCTGGTCGACGATCGAGCCGATCGCGGCCAGCGCCTGCACCACGTTCTCCGCGTCGGACTGGATCGCGTTGATCAGCCCGGTCACGTCCTCGGTGGCCCGGGCGGTGCTCTGCGCCAGGTCCTTGACCTCGGTGGCGACCACCGCGAAGCCGAGCCCGGCCTCCCCGGCGCGGGCCGCCTCGATCGTCGCGTTCAGGGCCAGCAGGTTCGTCTGTGCGGCGATCGTGGTGATCACCTGGACCACGTCACCGATCTTCGTGCTGGACTCGGCGAGCCGCCCGACCATCGAGTTCGCCTCGCCGGTCACGTCGGTGGCCTGCCCGGCAACCTGGGTCGCCTCCACCACGTTGCGCTCCACCTCCCGGATCGACGCCACCAACTCGGCGCCGACAGTGCTCAGCCGGGCACTCTCCCGGATCCGCTGCAGCGCCTGGGAGACCAGGAACGCGGTGTTGCGCAGCGCGCCGGCCCGGCTCTCGGAGAGGACCAGCCGCTCGGTCGCGAAGAAGTCGAGTGTGCCGATCACCTGGTCCTGCACGATCAGCGGCAGGCAGACCCCCGACTTGACGCCGACCCGCTGGGCCGCCGGAGCCCGGACACAGTCCTTCACCTCGGCCAGATCCGGAACGAACACCATCTCCCGGGCCTTCCACGTACGCCCGGCCAACCCGACCCCCGGCGCGAAACTGGCCGCCTGCGTGACCTG
>DATMVU010000710.1:0-2035 GCA_035562875.1 Actinoplanes sp.
CGAGGGTGGCTCGGAGGCCGGGTGGGAGTTCGAGGCGCTGTTCGCTCAGAAAGGCGTCGAAGGAGCCGGCGAGATCGGTGTGGACGATGCCGATGCACTGCCGGGCCAGACGCTCCTCCCACTGCTTCTCGATGGAGTGCATGAGGTAGACCAGCGCAACGAGCACCACCTCGCATCCGCCATAGAAGAGGATCACTTCGGCAAACCAGCCGCCCGGGACGAGCTCCCAGTCGGAGAGACGCATCCCTCCCGTGACCATGAAGGTGACGAGGCCGGCCATCGAGACCAGGAACGCACTCGTCGCGGTGAACCGCCACAGGCCGGCACCCACCCAGCGGCTCCACCCGGGAATCCGCTTCCTGATCCAGGCGACGACCTCACGTTCCACCGGATCCGGCGGCACCTCGGCGCCCGGCCTGCCACCCCGCCGGCGATGCCTCTCCGCCGCGGTCAGGAGCCGGCCCGGACGCCGGCGCTTCTGGAAGGCCAGCAGGACCGCAGGATAGAACGGGTCCGCGGCGGTCTTCAGATCCTGTCCGACCCGGCCGATGGCGCGGGTCGAACCCCACAGCAGCAGCCCCTGCACCAGACCACCGGCGACCAGCGCGGCAACGGCGACGATCAGGATCGTGACTGCACTCCAGGTCATCGTGATCCGTCCGGCTGCACAGCGCCCCCACGCGTCGAACTCCGCCGATGTAACCCGACGGTAACAGCCGGAATCCGCCAGGCACCAGAAGCCTGTGGTTGATCACGACGCTCGTCGTCGAACAGGACGGCGCGGGTCCGGCGGAGACCCTAGCCCCGCTTGTCGTCAGCCGGCACGACCGGCTGCCGGAGGGCCAGCCACAGTGGCAGCCCGCAACTCGGTCCCACCAGTAGGGTGGCGGCCGTCACGACGGCCCGGTAGCTGCGGGCCTGCGGGTCTCGCCACACGCTGACCAGCACCGTCACGGCGCAGGCGATCACATCGAGGGCGAAGAAGACGGCACCCGGCGAGCCGAACGCCTCCTGCACCAGCAGGGGCAGGTCCAGGCCGTTCCGGCTGACGAACACGGCCAGGGCGGTGTACGGGACGATCGCTCCGAGGACCGCGAGACCGGCATGGACCCGTCGCGACATCATGAACACTGCCTCTCGTTGGTGCGGTGCGGACGAGGACGAGCGGCGGATGAGTGTCGTACCCGGCTGGCATGCTGCCGCACGTGACTGTGGATCGTTTTTGGTCGTTTGTCGAGCAGGGCCGTGCTGCGGCCGAGGACCCGTCGGATGCGGCGGAGGTGGCTGAGCAGACGTCGCGGGTGCTGACGGGGCTGGCCGTGACCGAGGTCGCGGCGTTGAGCCAGCCGCTGCACGACCTGATGGTGGCCTCCTATCGGGTTGATCTCTGGGGTGCGGCCTATCAGATCAACGGTGGCTGTTCCGACGACGGGTTCGAGTATTTCCGTGGCTGGCTGCTCGCCCAGGGGCGGGAGGTGTTCGAGCGGGCCGTCGCCGATCCGGACTCGCTGGCCGATCTGCCGGTGATCCGGGAGGGCGCCGAGGAGGACCTGGACCTCGAGTGTGAGGACATGATCGGGGTGGTCGCCGATGCCTACCACGCTCTGACCGGCACCTACGAGCTGCCACAGGCCGAGGGCCACTTGCCGGAGCTGGGGCACTTCTGGGACTTCGACGACGAGCACGAGATCCGGCGGCGCCTGCCACGGCTGGCGGCTCTCCTCCCGGAGTGACGGCTTGACAGGCACCGCCGGGGAGCCCCGGCTGCTGAGCGGATCGGCCGTCACCTGCTACCAGTGGGCCGTGGATCTGTGCCGCGAACGGGTTCTCCGAGGCGCAGTCTCGGCGGCGCGTACGAGGCAGCCGGACGCGGCCCGCAAGGCGTGGCAGGAGTCCCACGCCACCCTCGCCGAACTGAACCATTGATACCGTTCGGCATGACCTCGACGCCGGTGGGCGGGACGCTCGACGTCCAGTGGATTCACGGATCGACCTCGTCCAAGCACAACACCGATCCCGACATCCAGGTGCACGC
>DATMVU010000711.1:0-5056 GCA_035562875.1 Actinoplanes sp.
TGTCGATCCGGGTGGCGTCGGCTTCCCAGGCCTTGCGGTGCCAGATCCCGCTTCCCGGTACGACGGTGAAGACGTGCAGGCTGTTGTCGGTCTGCTGACGGGTGGCCGCGATACCGGAGATCGCGGTGTTGGTGTCGATGCGGGTCGCGCTGTTCTGCCAGGTCCCGCCTGCGGAGCGGGACCGGGCGTACACGGTGCCGTGCGGGTCGGGTTTCTCCACCGGGTCGTCGATGCCCCAGAGCGCCTCGGCGACGGTCTTCCCGTCGGCGGCGTTCTCCCCGTACCGGGTGGGGTAGGCCGACCCCTGAACCTCCTGGCAGACCTTGCCGATCGGGTCGGTGAGCCACTTTCCGTCCGGGTGCTTGGCGGCCATGGCGCTGAGGAACTTGTTCGTGGTCCACACCGGGTTCATCCGGTCCTTCGCGCTGCCCCACCAGTCCTGCTGCTGGAACAGGCCGAGGCTGGTGTGGTCGACCTTCTCGGAGATGTTCATCAGGGTGGTCTCGACGATCGCCGTGGTGACCGCGATGGTGGCGGCGTGCGGGTCCCAGCCGCCGGCCCGGACCGTCTTCACGATCATCCGGGCGCAGGAGATCCGGTATCCGGTCAGTGCGTTGCGCAGGTTGGCGGTCAGTCGGGAGTTGAGTGCGGTGGCGAGATCCGCGTCGGCGGCGGTCACCCCCTTCGGGTCGCAGGCGGCGGTGTCCCACGCGAGGGCCGGGTCTGCCACCACCGTCGAGCCGAGCGCTGCCAGGCCGGCTGCCAGCACGTACCGCAAAGTCTTGGTCTTCATCCTGTCCTGCCTCGTCTCACATCGGTGCCGTGCCGGCGGGTGTGCGGCCCGCCGGCACGCCGGGGAATCGCTGTCAGCTGAGGTCGACGTTGGTGCCGACGTGGACGCTGTTGTCGTTGAGGCCGACGGTGTAGGTGCTGAAGATCTCGCCGTTGGTGTCGACGTGGGTGGCGTTGCTCTCCCACGTGCCGGCGGCGGAGCGGCTGCGGTGCCAGACTCCGCTGCGGTCGACCGTCACGTCGAGCTGCAGGGTGCCGTCGGCCAGCCCGGCCGCGGAGATCGCGTTGACGGAGGCGTTGGTGTCGATCCGGGTGGCGCTGGCCTCCCAGGCCTTGCGGTGCCACACGCCGCTGCCGGGAACCGCGGTGAAGATGTGCAGGCTGCCGTCGGGCAGGGCGGCGGAGGCGATGGCGTTGATGGTTTCGTTGGTGTCGATCCGGGTGGCGCCGGTGGCCCAGCTACCGGCGGCGGTGCGGGCACGGTCGTAGACTCCGGCACCCTCCACGAGGGTCTGCAGGTGGACGGTGCCGTCGGGGAGCCCGGTGGCGGCGATGTCGTAGATGCCGCCGTTGGTGTCGACGCGGGTGGCGTCGGTCCAGGTGCCGTTGGTCTGGCGGATGCGGTGCCAGACGCCGCTGCCGGGGACGTTGGCGAAGACGTGCAGGGTGCCGTTCGGCAGGCCGGCCGCCGCCACGTCGTTCACCTCGGGGTTGCTGTCGATCCGGGTGGCGTCGGCTTCCCAGGCCTTGCGGTGCCAGATCCCGCTTCCCGGTACGACGGTGAAGACGTGCAGGCTGTTGTCGGTCTGCTGACGGGTGGCCGCGATACCGGAGATCGCGGTGTTGGTGTCGGTGCGGGTCGCGCTGTTCTCCCAGGTCCCGGCGGCGGAGCGGGACCGGGCGTACACCGTGCCGTGCGGAATGGGGTCCGGCTCCGGAACGTCGTTGACGATCTTGTGGTAGCGGCGGGGGATGTATTCATCGGTCGGGTGACCGGACAGTTCGGCGTTCGCGAAGCTCCCCCCGGTCCGCTTGACCAGGCCGCTCGACACCCCCGAGAAGCTGTAGTACCAGAACCGGGTCTTCTCGGTGTTCTCCCACCCGCCGAACAGCAGGGCGTGGAACGGGTATCCCGACTCGCTGTCCGTGGTGTCCACCAGAGCATCACCGGGCATCAGCTGCTTGTGTGTGATCTGCTTGGTGACTCTGGAGTTGACCAGCCCGCCGGTGTTCGGGTCGTCACCGAGGTGCCAGGCCATGTCGACCAGCCCGGAACAGTCCCGCCGGTACTGCCGGGTCCGGTCCCCGTCCCACGTCTTCAGCTCCATGCTGTAACCCATGTCGGAGTCGTCGCGCCGGCTGTACCAGTTCTCGGCCCGGGCGAGAGCCTCGGAGCGCGTGATGGTGCCACCGATGGTGCTGTCTGCGGCGGCGGCCGGAGCGACGGTGACGACCACCGTTCCAGTGGCAGCCGTTATTGCGGCCAGAATTGTGTTAACGAGACGCGAAGTCACGGTGAACCCTTCAATCGACGTGAATGTGATGAGAGTCGGCTTGTTGACACGGGGATCGCGTATCAGGTCCTTGGGCTGGGCATTTGAAGATGGGCCGAGTCTGCGATATGCGTCTGTCGATTGATTGTGGGGATGCTGCCCGTACATGATCCGTACCAGGATCGAACGGGGAGAACTGATGGTGGATATCGATTCAGTGGGGCGAATGGTCAAGGATTCGCGGCGCCGTATGGGACTGACTCAACGAGATCTGGCCATTCGCGCCGGGCTCAGTATCGGAATGGTGCGCGATTTGGAACAGGGGCGCAGTGATGGGTTGCGGAGCCGGTCGATGACCGCGCTCTCCGCGGTATTGCGAATAGATTCCTCGGTATTGCTCGGCACACGCGTCCCGGCACCGGCGGTCCGGCCGCCCGGGTCACCACGGATCTCCCTGCTCGGGCCTCTGGTCGTCACCCGGGCCGGTGCACCGGTCGCGCTGGGCCGGCACCGCCGCCGGGCCCTGCTGGCACGGCTGGCCCTGACCCCGGGCCTGCCGGTCGGCCGGGACGAACTGATCGGCCTGCTCTGGGACACCGGCGTGCCGGATTCGGCGGCGAGCGTGCTGCACACCTATGTCAGCCGGCTGCGCCGGATCCTCGGCCCGGACCTCACCGTCGACCTGACCTCCGCCGGATACCGCCTGGTGGCCGGGGCGGACGACCTCGACCTGCTCGACTACCAGGCGCGGGTCACCGGTGGGCGGCGGCTGGCACCGTCCGACCCGCACCGCGCCTTCGACACACTGGCCGGTGCGCTCGACATGTGGCGGGGCCGGCACGCGGCGGAGGACGTGCCGGAACTGCACGACGATCCGCGGGTCGTCGCGCTCACCGATGAGATGCTGGACACCGCGATCGTGTTCGCCGGGCTCGGTGAGTCGCTGTGCCGGCAGCCCGAGGTGCTGCCCCGGCTGCGTCGGCTGGCCGCCCAGCACCCCTGGCACGAGGCCCTGCACGCCCGGCTGGTCGTCGCCCTGGCCGCCTGCGGGCAGCAGTCGTCGGCCCTCGACGCGTTCGACCGGGTCCGGCGGCGCCTCGCCGACGACCTGGGCGTCGACCCGGGTGCCGAACTCACCGCGGCCCGGCAGACGGTGCTCGAACGCGGCTGGGGGAGCGGCCGGACGGCCGGGACCGCCGATCTCCGGACCCCGCCGGTCGCCGCCGACTTCGTGGGCCGGTCCGGTGAGCTGGCCGTGCTGGTCCGTGCCCTGCGATCGGCGCCGCGCCGCTCACCGGGCCAGCCGGGGACCGTCTGCCTGGTCTCCGGCGCGCCGGGGGTGGGCAAGAGCAGCCTGGCGGCACGGGCCGCGCAGTCCGTCCGCTGGGACTTCCCGGACGGCCACTTCTACCTGGACCTGGCGTCCCCTGCCCCGGTCGCCCGGCTGCTGCGCGGCCTGGGGGTGCCCGGCGCCGAGATCACCGGTGACGACCAACGGGACAGCGCCTTGTTGCGCGGGCTGCTGAGCGGCCGTCGAGTGCTGCTGATCCTCGACAACGCCCGGGACGCGGCCCAGGTCGAGCCGCTGCTGACCGTCTCCGGCGGTGGTGCGGTGCTGGTCACCAGCCGGGACGGCGGCGCCGTCCGGTACCCGGCGGTGCACGTGCCGCTGCCGGTCCTGACCGTGCCCGAATCGGTGGAACTGCTGGCCCGGCATCTGGGCGTGCCGCGGGTGGTCGGGGAGTTCGGCACGGTGACGTCGCTGGCCGAGGCGGGCGGTGGCCTGCCGCTGGTGCTGCGGCTGATCGCCGGCCGGGTGCGGGCCGGCCGGCGGGCGCCGCGCGAGGTCCTCGACGATCTGGCCGGGGCGGCGGTGATCGACGGCAGCCTCCGGGACCTGTCGCCCCGGGCCGCCGAGGTGTTCCGGGCCGCGACAGTGATCCCGGGGGACACCTTCACCGCGGCTGTCGTCGCCGCGGTCCTCGGCGACGACAGCGGATGCGACGACCACGTCCTGACCGAACTGGCCGACGAACATCTGCTCCAGCCGGTCGGGCCGGGCCGCTATCGGATCGACGACCTGATCCGCCGGCACGCCACCGCGCCGTCCGGGGAACCGGCCGTCCTCACCCGGCTGGCCGACTTCTACCTGGCCGGCGCCACAGCCGTGACCCGGATGGCCGGCGCCGACGCGACGGCGGTGACCCGGATGACCGGCCGGCTGGTGGCAGCACCGCCGGCCGCCGGGGACCCTGTCGGGTTTCCCGACGTGGAGACCGCACTGAGCTGGCTCGACGACGAGATCCGCAACATCGTCGCGCTGATCGAAGCGCTCTCCCGCCACGCGGACGGCGGGCGGCTGGCCCACCGGCTGCGTGGCTGTCTGCGCCTGGCGCGGGGTCACCGGCCCGGGGTCAGAGGCGGCCGGCTTCGATGATGCGGGCCAGGAACTGACGGGTCCGAGCCTCCAGCGGGTCGCCGAGCACCTGCTCCGGCGGCCCCTGCTCGAGCACCTTCCCGCCGTCCAGGAACGCCACCCGATCGGCCACCTGCTTGGCGAAACCCATCTCGTGGGTGGCCAGCACCATGGTCATGCCCTCACCCTTGAGGTCACGGATCATGGTGAGCACCTCGCCGACCAGCTCCGGGTCGAGCGCCGAGGTGACCTCGTCGAGCAGCAGCAGCCGCGGATTGTTGACCAGGGCCCGGACGATGGCGACCCGCTGCTGCTGGCCTCCGGAGAGACGGTCCGGATAACTGCCCGACTTGTC
>DATMVU010000712.1:0-11293 GCA_035562875.1 Actinoplanes sp.
ACCTGGCCATCGGTACGATTCCGGCATCAGCGCCTTTTCGTGAGATGCCGCTCGCGGTGCTGCCGGTGTGGGCCTACGTCGCCGCCGGTCACCCCTGGGCCGCGGCGGGCAGCGTGGCACTCGATGATCTGCTGGACGAGCCGCTGATCCTGCTGCCCCCGGCGTTCACGGCCCGCCAGGCACTGAATGCGGTTCTCTCCGATAAGGCGTACGAATCGCCCATCGAGGCGGCCAACGGAACCGTGGCCCAAGCGCTGGCCGCAGCGGGCCGGGGAATCGCCATCGCCTCCGATGACCCCAGGTTCGGCCTGATCCCCCTGGCCATCGACCTGGGTGACAGGCACCTGTCGATCCGCCTGCGCGCGGTCTGGGACTCCCGCCACCCGGCCGCCGTGACGATAGCCCGATTCGCCGACCGCCTGGGCCACTTCATCCGCGACCGCTACGACGCCCCGAAAATCTGAACCTCCCTTTCCGGTACGCGAATCGGGTCCCGCCGATCCACCTCTCCCGTGTCCACGCGCGAGGCAGGCGACACCCCGGACCGACCCGCGTCCGCCGGGCCGAGGCGCGGCGCAAGGTTTCGCGGTGCTCACCCTGTTCTCCTGGTTCAGTGGGGTGGCGGTGGTCGCGATGATGCTGAACTACCTCCTCACCAGCGTGTCGGTGATCGTCTTCTTCCGGCGCGACGTCCCCGGCAGCCCGGTCCTCACCACACTGGTGGCCCCGGTGCTCGGTGCGCTCGGCATCGTTCTCGCGCTCGGGGTGATCGTCGCCAACTTCACCACCCTGATCGGCGGGACCGGGTCCACAGCGGCCTGGCTGCTCGGCGCGGTCCCGGCGGTCGCCCTGGCCGGCGTCGCCCTCGGCGCGGCTCGACGGAGGGCGATCGAGTAACTTTGCGCACGTGGAAGCACTGCGGCTGATTCTTCTCCTCATTCACCTGGTCGGCTTCGCCCTCCTGCTCGGCGGCGCCGTCAGCACGCTGATGTCCGGCAAGATCCGGATCACCCCACCGGTTCTCTGGGGCTCGATCATCCAGCTCGTCTCCGGCATCGCCCTGTCGGCTCCGCTGCGCGGCGGCGGGGACCACGAGCCCGACCCGATCAAGCTCGGCGTGAAGCTCCTCTTCGCGATCCTGATCTTCATCATGGTCTTCGTCCCGCGGAAGCGGGAGGAGGTCAACAAGGGGCACTTCATCGGCATCGTCACGCTGACCGTGGTGAACGCCGCGGTCGCGGTCTTCTGGCGCTGACCTTCACCGTCCCGGGCCGGTCCGGCACGACCGGCCCGGGACCAGAACCTACCCGCCGGACCCGGGGGCCGTGCGAAGAACGGAAGATCCGGCGTATCAGGTGTGATGCGGGCGCCGGAAACGTGCGCGTTCATCCGGGCCCCGGTAGTCTCGCGGAGATTCTCGCGGGTAGGAGCCCCGTAAGATCACGCCTGAGGCAAGAGAACCGAGGAGCACGATGCCGCTCACTCCAGCAGACATTCACAACGTGGCCTTCAAGAAGCCGCCGATCGGGAAGCGTGGATACGACGAGGAAGAGGTCGACGCCTTCCTGGACGAGGTGGAGTCCGAGCTGACCCGCCTTCTGGAGGAGAACGGCGCCCTGAAGGACACGCTCCAGCGGGGCGGCGGCAGCGGTGCCGGTGGCGGCAACCCGGCGGCGACGATGGTTCTCAACAACGAGTTCGCCGACCTGGCCGCGCAGCTCGAGCGTCTGCAGGAGGCCCGCGCCCGGGCCGAGCAGAACGCCCGCAGCGTTCAGGAGCAGCTCCAGCGGGCCCGGACCCAGGGGCCGTCCGGCGCGCAGCCGGCACTCACGGCCGGCGACGACGACCGTAACTCCCGGGTGCTGATGATGGCCCAGCGGACCGCCGACGAGCACATGCGCGACGCGCAGCGCGAGTCCGAGACGTTGATAACGGGTGCCCGGGACAAGGCCGACCAGCTCACCAGCGAAGCGGCGATCAAGGCCGCGACGATCGAGGCGGACGCCCGGCGCAACCACACCGAGGCGATGGACAGCCTGGTGGAGAAGCGGTCCGCGGCCCTCGACGAGATCGACCGGCTGGGGCAGCTGGCGACCTCCTACCAGGAGGCGCTGACCAACCACGTCACGCAGCAGCTGATGGATCTGACCGCGGCGCCCGAGCCGGGCGGTCGCGAGATCTGAGTGTGCAGAACGGGCCCGCCTGGACGTCCAGGCGGGCCCGTTCGGTGTTACGCGGGCGGTGTGTGGTCGTGCGGGGCGTGCCCGCCGTCGGTCACGAAGGTGCCCTGCGGACCGGCCGGCGCCGGCAGCCGGACCGGCTTCCCGGGGACCGGCCTACCCTTCACCCCGTTCACCTTCTCGGTGGAGAAGGCGAAGGTGAGCTGGGCGAACGCGATCAGGTCACTGTTGATCCCCAGTGCCCGCCGGTCCAGGTTGTCGATGGTGTCACCGGGCTGGTGGTAGTTCGGGTCGAACGAGGCGCCGGCCGTGCCACCCCAGATCGCCGCCTGCTCCTCGGTCTTGACCACCTCGGCGCCGGTGAACAGGCCACCGGACGGGATACCCGCCTCGATGAACGCCTGGTAGTCGGAGCGGCCGGAGAACTCGGCGTCGTCGTACGGCAGTTTCTTCCAGGTGTAGTACGACTCGAACAGGTCCTCGATCGCCGTCGAACCGGGCGGCACCACGACCGGGGCCGGGAACGACGACTCGTCCGCGTCGTACACCTGGAAGATGTAGTTCGGCGAACCGACCATGTCGTAGTTCAGGTAGAGGGCGATCTTGTCCTTCTCCGCCTGGGACAGTTCGGCCACGTAGGCCGCGGAACCGAGCAGGCCCTCCTCCTCGGCACCCCACCAGGCGAACCGCAGCGAGTTCTGCGGCTTGCTCCTGGCCAGGGTCAGCGCCGTCTCCAGGATCGCCGCCGAACCGGAGCCGTTGTCGTTGATCCCCGGGCCCTCGGTGACGCTGTCCAGGTGCGAACCGGCGAACACCACGTTGTTCCGGTTCCGGCCGGGCAGGTCGGCGATCACGTTGACGTCGGTCCGGGTCTCCGGCGGCAGCACCCGCACGTGCGCCGTCGAACCGGCAGCGGCCAGGGCGGCACCGTCGGCGAAACTGGCGCCGACGACCGGGATGGTGACTCCCGGATCGTCGCCGAGAGTGCCGACGATCAGCGGCTCCCGGCTAGGGTTGTTGCCCTGGTTGAAGATGATCACGGCTTCCGCGCCGGCCGCCTGGGCGTTCCGCGCCTTCGCCACGAAGCCGCAGGCCGAACCGTCCGGCAGGGTGCCGCCCCGCTGGATCAGGGCGATGTCGTTGGGGCCGCTGAAGTCCAGCCCGGTGAAGTCGTCGGCGGTGCAGCCGCTGGTGGTGGCCCGGTCGCCGGTCAGGTTGACATCCACCGCGGTGACCGCGCCGGTCACCTCACCGGCCGGGGCGCCGGTGAACGAACCCGACCCGTACGAGGCGGTGCCCGGGGTCAGCTGCTGCAGCAGAACCGGGAAGAAGAACTGGAACTCGAACGGGTCCAGTGTCACCTTGTATCCGGCTTTTCTCAGCAGACCGGACACGTATTTCACGCTGTCCGCGTAGCCTTTCGTGCCCGCCGCCCGGCTGCCCGGGTAGTTCGGGTCGGTGCTGCGGTCGGCGATCCGCTGGAAGGCCTCCAAATGGTCCAGAACGCCATCCAAGCTCACACATTTCAGTACTTCAGCGTAGGTGTCGTTGGCCTGCCTGGCACATGGGTCGCCGTGGCCCTTCCCGCCTGCCGAGGCGGTGGTGGCCGGAGCGACGGTCAGCACGGTGGCCAGGAATGCCGCACCGAGCGCTTTTCGCCTGAGACTCATCCGGCTCACGTTAGTAAAGGCGTGTGTCGATGGCTAGGGAATCCGTCATCAGTAATCTGACTTGCATATTCATCGATCCCTTTAAGTCGGGAAAATCTACCGCGATCGCGGTACGTGAGATGACCGCGTCCGGACGACGACACCGGCCGGGTCGATGACGAAGCTGTATGCCGTGACGAAGACCGTGTCGGTACGGGCGAGCCTGCTCCTGCTGGTCGCCGCCGGGGCCGTGGTGGTGCTGCGGGACCGGCTGCCGGATCCCGGGGAGACCCTGACCGTGCTCGGCGCGGTGGACGGCTCGTGGGTGGGTGCCGCAGTGATCGCGATGCTGGGGTCGCAGGTCGCGTTCGCCGGCCAGCAACGGGTGCTGCTGGCCGGGCACGGGGTCCGGGTGCCGGGCGGGCGGATGCTCGCGATGACCCTGAGCAGGTCGGCGATGAGCATGACCCTACCGGCCGGATCGGCACTGTCGGCGGCGTTCGCGTTCCGGGTCTACCGCAGATACGGTGCGGAGACCTCGGTCGCGGTCGCCGTCACCGCGGTCTCCGGCGTGCTGTCGCTCGTCGCGCTCGGTCTGCTCTACCTGACCGGCTGGCTCGTCTCCACCCCGGCGGCGGTGTGGTGGGCGATTCCGGTGACGGCGGTGGCGGCGTACCTGGGCCGGCGGTTCCTGGTGCCGCTCGCCGCCGCCCTGATCAACTGGTCCCTGGACATGTTCTGCCTGGTCGCGGCGGCTGCGGCGGCCGGGGTGACGGTGGGGTGGTGGCAGCTCGCGCTGGTCTACCTGGCCGTGCAGGTGGTCCGGCAGATACCGATCACCCCCGGCGGGGTCGGCCTGATCGAGGCGAGCATGCTGACCGGTCTGGTCACCGCCGGCCTGACCGAGGTCACCGCGGCGGCGGTGGTGCTGCTCTACCGTCTGGTCTCGTTCTGGATGATCCTGCCGATGGGTCTTCTGAGCTGGCTGGCCACCCGCAGGGAATAGCCTCGGGGGATGGCCATCGCCCGGTACCCCACCATCGTTCTCGACTGTCCCGACCCGGCGGTGCTCGCCCGGTTCTACGGGGAGATGCTCGATGGGACGGTCGAGACCTCGGAGGGCTGGGCCGACGTCCGCGCCGAGTACGGGCAGTGCCTGTCGTTCCAGCAGGTGGCGGACTACCGGAAGCCGGAGTGGCCGGGCCGGGAGCATCCTCAGCAGATGCACCTGGACGTGATCGTCGACGACCTGGACACCGCCGAGACAGCGGTGCTGGCGCTCGGGGCCACCAAGCACCAGCACCAACCGGGCACCACGTTCCGGGTCTTCCTGGACCCGGCGGGTCACCCGTTCTGTCTCTGCGTCAGCTGACGATCCGGTAGACCGTCGTGGTCGCGCCGTTCTCGCTGGTCACAGTGACCTTCCTGCCGGACACCACGACTGAGGCGTACGGGTCGGTCGCGGTCGCCGTGATCTTGCCGTGGGTGCGGACCCGGTAGGTGAGGACCGCCGGGTCGAAGCCCTTGACCGGTTTGCCGCCGACCAGGATCGCCGACGCGGTGGCGATGGTGCCGACACCCGGCGCCTGGGCGTACACCTGAAGCTCGGAGACGGTCAGGTAGCCGTCCGGCGTCGGGGTGAGCTGCAGGCAGAAGGTGGACGCCGACGCGGACAGGGGGATGTCGACGACCGTCGAGGTGACGGTGATCGGCGACCCGGCCGGCTGGCAGCCGGCCGCCGACGGCACCCCGGCCTGCACCGTCGCGGCGATGCCTCCACCGGACGAGTTGTCCCGGTAGAAGTGCAGCACCGCCCGCCCGGCGGACGAGCCCTCGGGCAGCGTCGCGGTGAGCGTCTCGACCGGGTTGCGGCCGGACCCCTTCCAGTTCGACCACGCCTTGTCGGTCAGGTTGCCGTTGGTCAGGCCGGCCGTCGAGTAGCCGCCCTCGGTGAACGACGCGGTCACCGCGACACCGCTGGCGAGGCCCTCGGACGGCTCACTGACCTGCACCTTGGCGGTGGCCGGGAGGGTACGGCCGGGAACCACGGTGGCGGTTCCGGTCACCGGCACCACACCCAGCGCCGGGTACTCGGCCCGCTGCCAGGTCACCGGCACCGTCGCCTGACCGCCGTGGCGTCCGAGAGCGGTCACCGTGGCGGGGAGTTCCGGCTGGCCGCCCGGCCAGGTCTTGGCCCGGCCGGGGACGGTCGAGGTGAACACGTCGACGGTCACCTTCGCGGTGGCCTTGACCGGCTGACCCAGCGCACCGGTCGCGGTGCCCCGCACCAGCACGGTGCCCGGCTTACGCCACTTCGAGGCGGCCGGCCGGGTCCAGGTGACCGGGAGGGCGCGGCGTTCGCCGCTGGGCAGGACGGTGGTCACGGTCGCCGGGAGCGCGGGCGCCAGGCCCGGTTCGGTGTGGGCGAGAGCGGTTTCGGTACGCCCCACCGTCTCGTCCTTGAGCGTCCACCGCTGGTTGGCGGCCGAGGTGGGCTGGTAGACGCCGACCGGGGAGCCGTCCGCGGTGGCTTCCCCGTTGACGTCCAGCAGCCGCCGGGCGCCGAGATTGACCATCGTGTACGTGCCGTCGCCGGTGGTCGAGAACCGCCAGCGAGCCGCGTCGTCGACCGGGCCGGCCGCCTCGGTGACGGCGTTGCCATTACGGACCGCGAGACGCTGTCCGGTGCCCGCGTTGATCACCTGGTACTGATCGGTTCCGGCCGGCTGCACCGTCCACAGCTGGTCGGCGGCGGTGGCGCTGTTGGTGCGGATCGCGATGCCGGTGCCGGCCGGGGTGAGGGAGCGGCCACTGGCCACGCCTTCGAGCCGGTAGGTGTGGTCGGCGGCCAGGTGGGTGGCCCCCGGGTCGGTCACGCCGCTGACCAGGAAGGTGGTCACCGACTGGGCGGGAACGGTCAGCGTCGCCTTCTTGCCGGTGACCTTCACGGGTGCGCCCTTGACCAGTTTGCCGGTGGCGCTGGTGACCACCGGAGTCACCTTCGCGGCTTTTGTTGCATTGAATCGGGACAAGTCGAGCGTGACGCTCTCCGTCGTGGTCGCCGGGTTGGCGTGCACGACGGTTGCTCCGGTGTCCGACACTGCCGCGATGCTGCGGGTGCCGTCGACCTTCACCAGGTGATCGCCGGGCTTCACGTAGTGGGTGAAGTTCCGGATCGTGTCGAACTTGGTGTTGGTCTGGACCGGGCAGGTCTGCAGGGTGTCCGAGGCGGTGCAGTCGAACGGAACATGAATCGAGCCCCACTGGAGGTTGCCCTCGGCGATCATGTTCTCGGCGTCCTCGACCGGCTGCCACAGCACCCACGCCGACGGCTCCAGCTCCCGCAGGTCGTCGATGATCCGCTGGGCCATCCCGAGCCCCGAGTCCATGCTGGTGAAGTCCTTGCCCCAGCTGCCCTCGATCTCGCTCATCCACAGCGGCTTCTGCTCGGCCTTGGCGATGTCCCGCACGCTGGTGCGCCGCCCGGTGCCGTAGGTGTGCACGTTGATCCGGTCGACGGCGTCCCGGGCGGCCTGGGTGTAGCCGTACCAGTTGGTGACCAGGGTGCCCGGGTTGGTCTCGTCGGGCGCGGCGATGGCCCGCTCCGGCGCGACCTTGTTCAGCGCCTCGATGACGGCGGCCTGCAGTGCCGGCCCGGCGTGTGCGCCCTCCTGGCGGCCGCCGGTGGGCTGTCCGTCGGCCCCGAGCGTCGTACGCCAGTAGTTGGTGTTGGGCTCGTTGAGGGGCTCGATGGTGTCGACGGTGATGCCGTGTGTCTTCTCCAGGTACTCGGTCACCCGGACCATGTAGGTGGCGAAGTCCTCGAGGCTCTCCGGCCGGATCTGATCAGTGGTGGCGTCGAAGCCGCCGCTCACGTAGCCGCTGACGGTCTGGAACCAGGGCGGCGAGTTGCTGAACGTCTCCCAGTGGTCGACCTGGCCCTTGATCCGGTCCACCCACCAGCGCTGGTTCGGGTCGGCGTCCCAGTTCCAGTGCTGCGGGTTCTCCGGGTCCCACCAGTCCTTGTCGGCGGGGGTGTAGTTCGCCGGCGCCTGCCACCAGCCGGGGACGTCGCCGCCGGGCCGCAGGTAGGAGCGCACGGTCGGGGCGTTGCCGCCGCCGATGTTGTAACGGGCGATGTTCAGGTTCAGCCCGTCGTCGCTGAAGAGCAGGTCGGCGAGCTTGTTGCGGATCTCGTCGGGGTAGCCGCCGGTGGCGTGGCCGAGCCAGGCGAGGCTGGTGCCCCAGCCCTCCCACTCCGGCCCGCGGTAGCTGGGGTCGATGGTGATCGTGGTGGTCGCGGCCGCGGCGGTGGCTGCCGTGGGGGCCGCGAGGCCGGTGACGGCGAGGGCGGCCGTCGCGAGCAGTGCTCGTAACTTCATCCCTGTTCCTTGCTTCGGAGGACGGATGTTTACGTAAACATTTGAAAAAGTGGATGTCAACGAGGGGTGGTCCCTCGTTGACATCCACTTCGGATCTAGGCGATGACGCCGCCACCGTCCAGGCGCTTGGCCTGGACCTGGTGCACCACCTTGCCGGTCCGCTGGTCCCACACCTTGATCAGCACGCCGCTCTTGAGCACGCTCACCTGGAACCGGTAGCCGGTCCGCCCGGCCAGCGTGCCGGAACCGAGCGCCGTCGCCGCCGGGCCGATGATCAGCGCCGTCGTCACCGCTGTGGACTCGAACACCCGGCCGTCCGGCAGCCGCACCCACACCTTGCCGGGCTGCTTGACCCCGGCCTTGGCGACGAACGCGAAGTCGGTCTTCCCGGTCCAGCCACTGCCGGACAGGTAGCGGCCCTTCGGCTGATGGACCGCCACGAACGGCAGCGTGCCGGTGGCCGAGGCGCCGTCGTCGTCACGAACCGTCACCGTCGGCCGGTACAGGCCCGGCGCCGGGTACCGGTGCTTGACCGTGCACACGCCCCCGGAGATCGTCCCCTTCGCGGTGGTGCCGTCACCCCAGGTCGCGGTGCAGGTGAGGACGTCGCGGCCGGCGTCGCGTACCGCCAGCCGGTGGATGATCTCGGTCTTCACGCTGACCGGCGCGGCCGGGGCGGGATGCCCGCCCGGCACGGTGACCGTCGGCGCCGCGTTGACGATGGTGATCGTCGCCGAGGCGGTGCTGCGCCCAGCCGTCAGCGTGACCGTGTAGGTCCCGTTGTCGGCACAGGTCAGTGTGGTCTTCGCAGCGTGCCGGTCGGTGATCACACACCCGGTGCCGCTGACCGTCCAGACCGGGCGGTTGGCGGTGTTGGAGACGGTGCCGTTCAGGGCGACCGGGCCACCCTCGGTGCCGCCCGCGTCCGGTCCCGCCGACACGATCGTCACCGGGTCGATGCTCTCCAGCGTCGGCACCACCGGCTTGATCGTGCCGTCGGCGGTGAACTCCAGCCGGTCGACGGTGGTCTCCCGGTGTGTGCCGTCGCCGCCCGGGATGGCGAACCGGTGGTACGCGGTGTACCAGTCGTCGGTGCCCGGGACCCGGACCACCGAGTGGTGACCGGTGCCGAGGATGCCCAGCGACGCGTCCTTCGACAGGATCACGCCGGCCCGGTCGCTCCACGGTCCGAGCGGGGACGGGCCCGTCGCGTACGCCACCCGGTAGTCGGCACTACGGGTGTCGTTCTCGGACCACATGAAGTAGTAGACGCCGTTCCGCTTGATGACGAAGCTGCCCTCGTTGTAGTTCGTGGGCTTGTACGTCTTCACCAGTGCCGGGTCGAAACTGATCATGTCGTCGTTCAGGGGCACCTGGTACGAGCTGCCGTTGCCCCAGTACAGGTAGGACTTACCGTCGTCGTCGGTGAACACCGCCGGGTCGATCATCTGACCCGGGTAGGTGCCGGCCGTCACCAGCGGGCGCCCGAGATCGGTGAACGGTCCAGCGGGGGAGTCGGCCACCGCCACACCCAGGTGCTTGGCCGTGTTTCCACTGGCCAGACCACCGGAGAAGTAGAAGTAGTACTTGCCGTTCTTCGCCGCGATGGTCGGCGCCCACGCGCTGTCGTCGGCCCACGCCACGTCCGGCCCGAGGTCCAGGATCACGCCGTGGTCGGTCCAGTTGACCAGATCCTTCGACGACCAGGCGTGGAACTGCGTGCCGGACCAGCTGTCGAAACCGTCGGTCGTCGCGTGGATCCAGAACGTGTCGCCGAAGACCGAGATGTTCGGGTCGGCGTTGAGTCCGGGAAGGATCGGGCTCTTCATGACCAGGGCGCTGACCGTCCAGGTCTTCTCCGTCCCGTCGGTTCCGGTCACCGTGTAGGTCACCGGTTTGCTGAAGTCCCGCACGGTGCCGGACGCCGGGCTGATCGCCGAGCCCTTCGCCAGGGTGAACGACGGCGCCAGCCGGGTGACATCGGTTCCCGGCTTGACCGGCAGCCGCACCGTGCCCGCGGCGTCGTCGATGAGCGCGCCGGCCTTCAGGGCTTCCAGGGCGACACCCCCGATTGCTGTGGTACGACCAGCCAGCTCGAGGATCTCCGCAGCGGGCAGGGCCGTGTCGTAGATCCGGAAGTCGTCTACCTCACCCGCGTAGTACGGGTCCGCCGAATAGAGCGAGCGACCGATGTAACCACTGTAGGACTTCGATGCGTCGTACAGATCGGAAGGTTTGACGGTGACCCCTGTCGCGCTCGCGATCCGCGTCCCGTTCAGGTACATCGCCGCCGTCGAACCGTCGATCGTGACAGCGAGGTGCTGCCAGCTCCCACCCGGTAGGGCGGCACTGTGCGACAGCTTCGACTCGGCCTGCCACGACCCGCCGGTGATCGCCGAGAACAGCACGTTGGAACCGTTGCGCGGACTGGTGAACAGGTACTTGTTGCTGTCCGGCCCGAGACTGTAGATCCACTGGTTGACGGTGGTGGACGCGGTCCACTTGGCCCACACCGAGACCGTCGCCGCCTGCGCGCCCTTCAGCACGCCGTTCGGGATGGTCACGTGGCTTCCGCCGGACAGTTTGACCGAGCCGTCCTGGACCCCGGTGCCCCAACCGGGCGTACCGGCGTAAGTGCCGTTGAAGTCGTTGCCCGAAGTGTCCCGGGCGACGGTGCCGCTGGTCTCGTCGAACTGGTAGCGCAGTCGCAGCCCCTGCGCCGGGGTGGCCGGTTCCTCGTACTTCGCGGAGATCCGGTCGTACTCGGCCTTCGTCACCGGCAGTACGGTGCCGTGCCGCGGGCGGCGGGGCAGGCTGTACGTGGGCTCCGGCGTCCACACCCCCGAGTTCAGGTCGGTGGTCGAGAACGGGACGTAACCGCGGCCGCCGTACTCGTCGATGAACAGGTACCACTTGTCCTCGGTGTTCGACTTGAACACCAGCGGGCCCTCACCCTGGTTGAGCGCGCCCGAGCCGATGCACTCGGCCTCGAACGCCCAGTTCGTGTCGAGCAGGTCGGTGGTCTTCTCCTGGATCAGGAACTTGCTGCACGGCGAGTTCGACGAGTTGTTCCGCTCGTCCT
>DATMVU010000713.1:0-2810 GCA_035562875.1 Actinoplanes sp.
GTAGATCGTCGAATAGACGCCGCCCACCACGGTGTCCACCAGCTCACCCGGCAGCGGCTGCCCCGGCGCCTCGTCGAAGAACCGCGCGAACCGGACCAGCAGCTCAGCCCGCTCCGACCGGCCCAGCGGCCCGACCGCATCGATCTCGACGATCGCCATCGTCGCGAACGCCGGCACACTCGCCAGCACGTCGAGCAGCACCCCGAGCGCAGCCCGCGCCCCGGCCCGCCAGTCCGGCGCCGCCTCGTACGCCTTCTCCATCAGCCGCATCAGCACCCCGGTGCCGTACCGGTAGGTGGCCAGGAACGCGTCGTCCTTGCCCGCGAACTGGGCGTAGAAGGCCGGCCGGGTGACACCCGCGGCGGCACAGATGTCGCTCACCGTGGCACTGGCGTAGCCCTTCTCGGCGACCGTGTGCACCAGCGCGTCGTAGAGGCGTTCCCGCTGCACAGCGGCCACCTCCTCAGCCGGCACCCGGCGCGGCCCGCGCTTGATCGCCCGGGCCGGATCGCGGCCGGCCCGCGCCCCCGGAAGCGGTCCATCGCGATCGATCATCGTCACCCCTCGATGTATTGACACGTCCGAACAGCCGGGTTTATAACTTCGGCACGGATCTCGATGGTGCACACGGCGGTTCCAGTATCAACCCCGCCGATCCCCGGTCCACTGCGGACGACCGGGAGGACCAGCAACACTCCTCTCCCGGAAGGCATCCCCCATGCGCAGCATCCGGTTCGCCGCCACCATGACCGCCGCGGCCCTCGCCTCCCTGCTCGCCGCGTCCCCCGCCCTCGCCGACGACGCCAACGTGCTGACCACCGGCTCCGCCACCGGCACCGCCGTCGCGGCCGGCTCCACCATCTCGTCGGCGCTGGCCACCGGCACCACCGCCACCTTCGCCGCGAGCGCCACCAGCGGCATGACCTGTACCTCGTCGGCGATCACCTCGGTCGTCTCGGACAACCCGGCGGCACCCGGCAGCGCCACCGCCGGCTCCACCCTGTCCCTGTCCGGCTGCACCGTCAGCGGCATCATCGGGGTCCTCGGCGTCAACAGCGTGACGATCAACAACCAGCCCTACACCACCGCCATCAACAGCGACGGCACCGTCGTCGTCACCGGCACCGCCGCCGCCCCGATCCGGGCCACCCTGGTGCTGCGCACCCTGCTCGGCACCGTGACCTGCGTCTTCCAGGCCAACAACAACAGCATCTCCGGTACGTCGGACAACACCGACAACTCGATCAGTTTCGCCAGTCAGACGTTCACCCGTACCAGCGGCTCGGTGCTCTGCTCGGCCTCGGTGGCGTTCAGCGCCCGTTACGCCCCGGTCGCCGACTCCGCGGGTTCGCCGGTCTTCGTCAACTGACCCTTCCCAGCAGAAGACCCACGACGTCGGCGGCGGTGAAGTCGGCGGGCAGATCCTTGAGGAACGACACGTCCTGACCGAGGGTCACCAGCGGCGGTTCGGTGTAGTCACCGGGCCGTCGCTGCCCCACGCCGATCGTCGCGACGAGGCCGTTGCACAGGCAGCGGCTGCCCACGGTGTCCTCGACCGTGCCGCCCTTGCGCACGTACTCGTCGACCGGTTCGGCCGGACAGCGGTACCCGACCGCACCGTCCGGCCGGCGGTACGGCGTCCGCAGATAGCTGAGGTCACACATCCGTGGCCGCGCACCGTAGACCGTGTCGTCCGCGACCGTCCCGGACAGGTCGGCCACCTTGAACGGGAACCCGGTCGGCGACGCCCGGACGTCGTTGTGCACCACCAGGTCACCACCGGCCGCCCCGGCCAGCAGCCGCCGCCGCAGCCCGTCCTCCACACCGGACTCCCGGCACAGTGCGAACGCCGTCCCGACCTGCACCCCGGCGGCACCCGCAGCCCGGGCATCACGCACCCGCTCCGGCCCGGACTGCCCACCGGCCAGCCAGAACGGCAACCCCAGCGCCGCCACCCGCGCCACGTCGATGGTGTCCCGCGGCCCGTAGACCGGTTCCCCCTCGTCGTCCAGGACCAGCTTGCCGCGCGGCCGCGCACTGTGCCCACCGGCGACCGGCGTCTCCAGCACGAACCCGTCCGGCCGGGTCACCACATCCCGGGCCAGGTAGGCGGCGAGCGTCGCCGACGACACGATCGCCAGCAGCTTCGGCCGCCGCAACCGCTCCCCCGGCGCCCCGAACAGTTCGGCAGGGTCGATGCCGACGTGGAACTCCTCGCCCGGCTTCGCCCCGTGCACGGCCACCGGGATCCGCACCGCCCGATGCCCGGCCAGCCCGTCCAGCAGCGCCGGGATCTCGGTCGGCAGCCCCGCACCCATCAGCACGTAGTCGACACCGGCGAGCATCGCCCCGTAGACCGCCGCCGGAGTGGCCAGCTGAATCTTCTCCAGGAAGTTGATCCCGACCGGCCCGCCGTGCCCCTCCTTGGCCAGGAACACCTCGACGAAGTTCGCCACCACGATCAATTGCTGGCCGGTACGACGCGGCAGCACCCCCATCCGCGGCACCGGCCGGAACGCCCGCCCCTCCGCCACCCCGCCCTCGACGAAGTAGCGCTCCCGGATCTCGTCCGCCACCGCCGCATCCGGAAACGCGTCGAGCGCCCGCCGCACATCCCCGCCCGGATCCCCACTCTGCAGCCGCCGCGCCAGCAACACGTCAAGAGCAACACCGGACACCACACCCAATTGCCCGGTACGAGCCACCGCACGCGCCAGCCGCCACCCGGACACCCCCACACCCATCCCGCCCTGAATGATCCACGGGGTGCCGTCCACCATGCTCGCCTCCAGCCTCAAACCGACTCCCCG
>DATMVU010000714.1:0-5335 GCA_035562875.1 Actinoplanes sp.
TCGCCGATGTTGCTGACCACGCGAAACCCGTCTCCTCGGAAACCTGTGCGATGTGACGGTAGAACCTCAACCTGAATTGAGGTCAACCTCGGGGGATCAACTGAGGTATGCCTATCCTTAGCTCTATGTCCGATGTGCTGCTGAGGTTCACCGGCGTCTCCGTGCGGCACGAGATGTACGACGGCGCCGGAAACGTCGACTACGGCATACCCCGTCCGCGTGAGGTGACAGCCGAACTACGGGCCGGCGAGGTGGTCCTGCTACTCGGACCGTCCGGGTGCGGCAAGTCCACCCTGACCCTGACCGCGAACGGCCTGATCCCGCACGTCATCGGGGCCGAGATGGACGGCACGGTGAGTGTCGCCGGGGCCTGCACCGCGGGCAGCACCGTCCCCCGGTTGGCCATGGACGTGGCGATGGTCTTCCAGGACCCGGACGCCCAGATCGTCACCGCCAGCCTGCTCGACGAGGTCTGCTTCGGCCCGGAGAACCTGCTGGTCCCGGTCGCCGAAGTGCTGGAACGGGCCGAGAAGGCGCTGCGGCTGGTCGGGCTCTGGGACCGCCGGCACGACGATCCCGGCATCCTCTCCGGCGGCGGCCGGCAACGGCTCGCCATCGCCTGCGCCCTCGCGTTGCGCACCCCGGTGCTGGTCCTGGACGAGCCGACGGCGAACCTCGACCCGGCCGGGGTCGAGGAGGTCTACCGGACGCTGCGGGAGATCGCCGCCGAGCGGGACCGGGCGGTACTGCTCGTCGAGCACAACCTGGACGCGGCGATCGACTTCGTGGACCGGGTGATCGTGCTGGACGGCGACGGCCGGGTGGTGCTGGACGGCCCGGCCCGCACGATCCTCACCGGGCACGTCGGCGAACTCGTCGACCTGGGTGTCTGGCTGCCGGTCGCGACCCTGGCCGGGTTGCGCCTGCGGGCGGCCGGCGTCCCGGTGGACCCGCTGCCGCTGACCCCGGGAGAACTGGCGACCGCCCTGGACGCGGTGCCGGAGCTGCCCGCGCCGCGAGACACCAGAAGATCAACTGCAACTGCCGACACCGCGATCTCGGTACGGGGTCTGACCGTCCACCGTGGCCGGACCCCGGTGCTCCGCGACATCACGCTGGACATCGGCGCCGGGGAGTTCGTGGCAGTCGCCGGAGCCAACGGCGCGGGCAAGACCACACTGGCCCAGGCCCTCGCCGGAGTGCTCCCGAGCCGACAGGTCACCCGCACCGGCCCGGCCGGTTTTGTCTTCCAGAACCCGGAGCACCAGTTCCTCACCAACCGGGTCGCTGACGAACTCGCCTACGGCACCAGCGCTCCCGACCGGGTCGAGGAACTGCTCGACCGCCTGGATCTGCGGGAGCTGCGCGACGTACACCCCTTCCTGCTCTCCGGCGGGCAGAAACGGCGCCTGTCGGTCGGCACCGTCCTGGTCACCCGCCCCCGGGTGCTGGTCCTCGACGAGCCCACCTTCGGCCAGGACCGGGCCCGCGCCGCCGAACTGCTCGGCCTCCTCGACGACCTGCACCGGGACGGCACCACAGTGGTGGTGGTCAGCCACGACATGCACCTGATCGCGGAGTACGCCACCCGGCTCCTGGTGATCGACGGCGGCCGGGTGATCGCCGACGGGCCACCCGCCGAGATCTACACCGACGCCGAGCTGCTGTCCCGGGCCGGACTGCGCCCGCCACCACTCGCGCGGGCCGCCCGAACCCTGGTGAATCATCCGGCCTGGCACGCCGTGACCCGGCTCGCCGACCTGCCGGCCCTGGAGCCGTCCCGGTGACCGGCTCGATGCTGTCGCTGCGCTCGTACAACCCGGTGGTCAAGGTGTTGGCCCCGGTCCCGGCGATGGTCGTCGCCGGGCTCTCCCGGGACCTGTGGACCCCTGCCGCCCTGACCGTGATCGCGCTGGTCATGCTGCTGGCTCTCGGCCGGTTGCGGGGCCGGGTGCTGTTCTGGACGCTGGCCGGCCCGCCGCTGCTGGTGGCGCTGCTGACGCTGTCGTTCGGGGTGTGGGCCGACCAGTCGAAGGTGGGCGGCTGGTCCGGCGCCTTCGAGGTAGGGCTGGCGACCGGACTGCGGGTGGCAGCGGTGCTGACACTGGCGCTGATCGCCGGGCTCACCACCGAGGGCGCCGACCTGGTCCGCTCGATGATCACGCACCTGCGGATGCCGTACCGGATCGGGTACGCCGGGTTCGCGGCGATGCGGTTCGTGCCCCGGTTCCGGGACGACCTGGAGATCATCCGGCTGGCGCACCGGGTCCGCGGGGCCGGCACCGGGCGTGGTCCGGTGGCCACCGCGAGGCGCTACAGCGGGTACGTGGTGCCGCTGCTGGCCGGGGCGATGCGACACGGCGACCGGGTGTCCCTGGCGATGGAGGCGCGTGGATTCGGGGCCTATCCGGCCCGTACCGAACGGCGCCGGGTCCCGATGCGCGCCCGGGACGCCGTACTGGCGGTCTGGCTTCTTCTCCTCTGCTTTGTTCCCCACCTCTCTGGAGTTCTCGGATGAAGAATCTGACCACCCGTTTCCTGATGGCGTGCGCGGCGATCGGCGCGGCCACCGGTGTGCTGCTGATACCCGCCTTCTTCGTGTCGTTCGCGATCTCGGCGACGGTTCCGCTGGCGTACGCGGCGATGGCCGGGGTGTGGCTGCTCGGGCCGGTGATCGCCCTGGCGGTGCTGCGCCGGCCGGGTGCCGCGGTGCTGACCATGCTGCTCGCCGGGATCATCAACATCGCCTCCCCGGCCGGTCCCAGTGCGATCGTCACCAACCTGATGGTCGGTGTCGCGATGGAGCTGGGGTTCCTGGTCACGCTCTACCGGATCTGGCGGCCGTGGCTGTTCTACGCGACGGCTCTGCTGTTCCAGACCTTCTATGCGATCAGCGCGTACGCCTACTTCGGCATCGACGACATGGCGTTCGCCGGTAAGGCCGCCTTCTTCGCCCTGCTCGGGATCAGCACCGTCGCCGTGGTGAAGATCGGCCTGGTGATCGCGAAGCGGCTGATCGCGGCCGGGGTGGGCCGGGGGATCGCCCCGGTGTCAGCCACCCGAGGAACCGCTCCCGCCGGAAACTGACGACCCGGTGCTGCCGCGTCCCACGACATTGGTCTTCACCGTGCCGTTGGTGACGCGGCCGGCCGCCGGCAGCTTGAACGACTTGCGGGTGGCCTTGTCACCGGGCGCGAAGTAGTCGCCGCCGGAGAGCCGATCGCCGGGCCGGAGACCATGGTCGTAGCCGGTCGAGTGCCAGAGGAAGAAGAGACCGCCGGAACTGGCGTCGTCGTCGCAGTTCTCCTCGTCGACGATCTCACCCTCCTCGTCGGCGCAGTAGAAGATCTCGTCGTCCTCGTCTTCGTCTTCTTCTTCGTACGTGGTGTCCGGTTCGTACGAGATGCTCCCCGAATCGCTGCTGATCCACTCCTCCTCGGGTGATGACGAGGAAGCGGCGTCGCAGGCGGCGGTGCCTCCGGCAGCGAGCGCCACAAAGGTCGCGGTCAATACGACACGACGCGAGCTGATCCGGCGAATGGTCATGAAGTGAAGGTTAGGACACGTCTGCCAGGGAGTTTCCTGACAACTGTGACCGAACCTAACCCATCGGGACGGTGCGCCAGCGAAGCGATCAACCCGGCGACTCGGTATCTTCCTGCGCGTGTTCATCGGACGCGGTGCTGAGTTGCGGGCCTTGCACACCGCGCTCACCGAGAGCCGGGTGTGTGTGCTCGCCGGGCCTCCTGGTGCGGGGAAGACGGCTGTCGCGACCGAGTACGTGACCAGGTCCGGCGCCGGATACCGGGGCATCTGGCGGGTGAGCCTGGCCGGCAGCAGCGCCGACCCGGACGAGATGGAAGCCACGTTCGCCGCCGGACTGCGCGCCCAGATGGGGATCCCGGCGGCCGGCGACGTGGTGGCCGAGTTCGCCGAGCGGGTGGCCGCCGAGAACGGGCCCAGCCTGCTGATCGTCGACGACATCCCGGGTGAGCTCGACGGTGATCTGGTCCGGCGGCTCACCGTGCCGAGCGCCGGGCGCCGGCTGCGGACCGTCCTGCTCAGCATCCGGGACGTGGCCGGACTGGCGGTACCGGCAGTCGACATCGGGCCGCTCGGCCTCGACGAATCCACGGCGATCCTCCTCGACCACCGCGACGGCACCGCCGAGGAGGCCACCGAACTCGCCGCACTGCTCGACGGGCACGCCCTGTCGGTGCGCCTGGCCGGGCTCGCCCTGCGGGACGGCTCCGGCTATCTCAAACTGACCGGGCGCATCGACTCGTACCCGGTCGGCATGCTGCTCCGGGACCGGCTGGACGCCCTCAGCGAACCGGCCTGCCGTCTGCTCCGGGTCTCCGCCCTCACCTCCCCGGCCGCCCTCCCGCCCGGCCTGATCCGGCTGTTCATGGGCGGTGCCGCCGAGCAGGCCGCCGAGGAGCTGGCCCGGCACCTGTTCGCGGTCCGGATCGACGGCACCTGGCACGTCCACTCGCTGGCCCGGGACGTGGCCCGCCGCTACCTGCCGCCGATCGACTGGACCGGACTGGCCCGGCAGTTCGCCGACGCGGTTCTCGACCACCCGTGGTCCGACCCGATCGAATCGTTCCTGGTCGCCCGGCACGCGGCCCGGCTCTCCGGGCGTCCCGACCTGCCCGGCGCGGTCCTCGACCGGCTGCACCGGCGGGTCGTCGGGCACGGCTCGATGACCCTGCCGCACCACCGCGAACTGGCCGAACAGAACTTCGACGACCCGGTGGTGCTCACCGACGCGGCACAGGAACTGCGGGCGGCCGGTGACCTGGAGACGGCCCGGGACTGCGCGGACCGGGCGGTGCCCCTCGCCACCGACCCGGCGCTGCGGCACCGGGCCCGGCTGCTGCTCACCGAGACGATCGAGGAGATCGGCGGTGACGACACCACCCGGGCAAACGCCCTGTGGACCCTGCTGACCGCCACGGGTGACACCGGGACGGCCATCGCCTACCTGCGGTCCCGGCGGCTGCGCGGCGACCACGAGGAGGCCCGCACCGGACTGGCCGAGCTGATCGACCGGCTCGGGCCGGGTTCGGCGGTCTTCGGTTCGGTGCAGGAGGCCCAGCGGGAACTAGCCCGGGCCGAGATCGGCGCCGGCCTGCACGCGGCCGCCCGGCGCCGGCTGGTCCGGGTCGTCGCCGACTACCTGAGCTGGCACCAGGACGATCATCCGGGAGTCACCGAAGCGGTCCGGATGCTCGCCGCGGTGGACTTCGCGCTGCCCCTCACCGAACCGAAGAACGACCGGCCGACCTTCGAGGAGACCGCCCGCGAGCTGCGGCGACTCCGCACCCGGTTC
>DATMVU010000715.1:0-11084 GCA_035562875.1 Actinoplanes sp.
GGGCCCTTCGCCGAGCCACCCCTCTCGCCCCCACCGCGCGAGGCCGGCGAAGGCCCAGGCCTCCCCGCGCCCGCCGGGCCGAATGCGCCGCTCACCGCCCCTTTGCCGATCTTGGTCGACCAGCCACCGTTTAGAGTCTTCTTCTTGGTTGGTGGGGGCGGTTTGTCGATACCGCTGGGGAGGGATGTCGGTGGTCCTCTTTAGAGGGAGTCGTCGGCTTTCGCGGGTGTTCAGGCGTGAGGCTGGCGGTTATGGGACGACCTTTTCGTGGGGTGCAGGAGCCGGTTCCGGAGCGGGTTCAGGCTTGGGCTGATCCGGTGATCCTGGATCTGGTGGCGTTGGCCGAGCGGTTGGACGTGACCGGGTTCGAGGCGGATTTCCGGGCTGACGGGGTCGGCGGGGTGCCGTATGACCCGCGGTTGATGCTGGTCACGGTGTTGTGGTGTTATGCGCAGCAGATCCGTAGCCCGCAGGCGATCGCCCGGGCGTGTCGGGAACAGGTGTCGCTGCGTATGGTGTGGCAACGTGACCGGGTGCCGACCGCGTCGACGGTACGGCGGTTCATCGGCGGTCACCGGAGCGGTTGGCAGCGGGTGTCGATCTCGTTGCTGGCCGTCTGTGGCCGGGACGGGCTGATCGATGTGTCGCTGACCGCGACGGACAGCACTCCGGTCACCGCGCCGGCAGCGATGGCGAAGACCCTGTCGGCGGCCCGGATCACCGTGGCCATCGACCAGGCCGAGCAGGAACTGGCCCGGCTCCGGCGGCATCTGGACGAGGCCGCCGCCGACGCCGACCTCACCGGGTTCATCGAGGCCGGTTGCGGGCCGCTGATCCGTGCCGAGCAGATGCTGCTGGTCCGCCTGGACCGGCTTCGTGACGCCGAGGCCCGGGCCCGCGCTCACACGGCACGACGGCGTGACAGTGATCCTCATGACAGCGTACGGATCTGGCAGGACCGGGTCGACAAGCACACCACCGAGCTGGCCGCGATGACGGAGCGGCAGAACCGGAAAGTCGCCGATCACCAGGCGAAAGTCGCCGCCGGACGCAAGCCGCGTGGCCCTGCCCCGCGCACCGCCGCCCACCATCCCGGCATCCGGAGGAAGCAGGAGGCCCTGGCCCGGGCCCGGGCCCGGCTCACCACCGCCCGCGCCGCCGATCCGGGTCCTCGTGCGGGCCCGGTCCCGGCCAACCTCACCGACCCCACCGCCCGGATCCTCAAAGGCAAGAACCTGACCCGCTGGGTCATGGGCCGGCTCCTCACCCTGACCGTCGTCACCAGCCAGATCATCCTGGCCGGCATCCTGTCACCCGCCGGTAACGACTACCCCGGCCTGTTACCGAACCTGGCCGCCACCGCCGACAACTGCCGGGACGCCGGCATCACCGGCGACTTCGGCCACCACCTCGCCGACTCCGGTTTCGCCGGCCCTGAAACACTGACCACACCCGCCCCGATCGACGGCACCCTACTGGTCTGCGTCACCAACGAACACGACCAGAACCGCGGCCGGACCGGCACCTCCCACACCGCACACCGCCGGGAGATGGCCGCCCGGCTCGCCACCGAAACCGGCCGCGACCTCTACCGCCGACGCTCCGCCATGGTCGAACCCGTCTTCGCGCACCTGCTCCGCCTCGACCGGCGCCTACACACCCGCGGCGACGCCCAGCACAGCGAAACCCTCGCGATCATCACCGCCTACAACGCCTTCAAATACCTTAGAAAACCCCCGAAACCCGTGAAACGCTTATAGGTGATTGACAACCACGAACTAGACAGCAAAGAAGAAGACTCGAATCGGTGGGTGATTGACCAAGATCTGAACAAGGAGTGGTCAGCTGGCCAGAGGATCGCGCCCGCGATCAGCGACCAGCGACCAGCGACCAGCGATCAGCGACCAGCGATCAGCGATCAGCGATCAGCGATCAGTTTTTGAGGAGGCCCAGGCGGTGGGCTACCGCGGCGGCCTCGATGCGGTTCGTCACCTGGAGCTTGGCGATGATGCGGGATACATGGACGCTGGCGGTCTTCGCCGAGATGAACAGGGTGCGGGCGATCTGGCTGTTGCTCTGGCCCTCGGCGACCAGGTGGAGCACCTCGCGTTCGCGGGCGGTCAGCACCTCGGTGCCCGCGACGGGTGTTGTGGTGCTTCGCGCTCCGAGCCGCCGGGCCAGAGTGTCGGCGGCTTCGATCAGCGGTTTCGCGCCCAGGCCGGCAGCGATCGCCCGGGCTTCGGTGATCATCGCGAGGGCAGCCGGACGGTCAGCGGCGATTGTCTCGGCACAGCGGAGCAGTGCGAACGCCAACGGGTAGGGCTGCCCGTCGGCCCGCCACGCACCGACGGCTGTTTCCCACCTGCCGGAACCCCCGTCGAGGTCGGCAGCGACCTGAGCCGCGTAGGCCCGCTCCGCCGGAAAACGCTGTGGCAACCGGTCCGCGGCGGCCCTGATCAACTCGGCCAGATCCGGAGGCGCCTCGAAGTCCGCTTCGGACGGTCGCACCTCAGCCGCCGGGAACCGTTCAGCCTCGCTGGGTCCGGGATCGCGTGAACGACGGGAAAGCGGATGAAGCGAGGTGTGCGCCGCAGGCGGCGGGTGAACGGAGGCCTGTGCCTCAAACGGCTGGTGAACCGGGGTGGGGACCGCGGGCGGCGGATCAACCGGAGTGCGGACTGCGGGTGGCGGGCGGTGGGACGGCTGTGGAGGCAAGGCTCGGGCGGCCGCAGCCAGAACCGCCCAGCTGTATCGGGGCAGGTGGGTCAGCAGGTCGCTGGCAAGGGCGGTGCGCGCGATCTCCCGGGCGATCTCCTGATCCCCGCCGGCCAGGGCCGCGCGCAGACGCAGCTCGACGAGCTTGAGACGGTGGTCGATGTCCAGATAGGGCTTGCCCAGGAAGCCGACGGCCCGGCTGATCAGGGCGGCGGCACCGTCGTGGCCGCGGGCGAGGCGGAGGCTGGCGCGGAGCCAGAGGCCGGGGATGGCGAGGGTGCCAGGCGGGTCCTCGCGGGTGGCTTCGGCGAGGCACGCCTCGGCGTCATCCCAGCGGCCCAGAGCGAGCAGCGCCTCGGCATGGTTGGTCAGTAGGTAGGCGCCGGTGGTGCGGCTGATGCCGATCCGGCCGGCGAGCGGGACACCGGAGGCCGCGGCGTCGGCGGACTCCTGGTACTCGCCCACCTCGAACAGCTGGTCGGAGAGGTAGACCAGGCCGTTGGCGAGGTTGCTCACGTCGTCGCCGGCGCGGGCCCGGTCGGTGGTGCGGCGCAGGATCGGGATGCTCTCACGGGCGTCGACGTGACCGCCGCAGACGGTGCCGAAGGTGATCTCGGCGGCGGCCCGGGAACCCTCGTCACCGAGCTCGATGGCGGCGGACATCACCTCCTGGGCGATGCGGGCGGCCTCGGTGGTGTCGATGCCGGTGTAGACGGAGGCGACACTGCTGAGGAGTTTCAGCCAGTCCCGGTCGCGCGGGGCGAGACCGAGCAGCCGGTACGCCTCCCGCGCCTCGGTGACACCGTCGCTCTTGCCCGCGTTGCGCAGCAGGTTCGCCCGGCGGATCAGCAGGCGGGCCGCGCGCAGGGGCTCGGTCTCGTGATCGAGGTCGGCGAGGGCGGCCCGGGTCAGGCTGATCGCCCGCTGGTGGTCGCCGGACCGGATCGCGGTGAGGGCCGTCTCCTCCAGCAGGTCGAGGTGGCTGGTGCCGAGCAGCCCGGCCGGGTCGGGCACCTGCTCCCACAGGTCGAGGACCCGGTCCAGGAGGCGGGCCCGCTCGGCGAACGCGAACCGGCCTCCGGCCGCGTCGGCGGCGGCCTTGGTGGTGACCAGGGCCCGCGGGCGGTCGTGGGCGGCGAACCAGTGGTGGGCGATCTCGGCGGGTGCCCGCTCGGCGTCGACCAGGTGCGGTTCGGCCTCGATGACCCGGGCGAAGCGGGCGTGCAGGCGGGCGTGCTCGCCGGGAAGCAGGTCGTCGTGGACCGCCTCACGCACGAGGGCGTGACGGAATTCGTACCCACCGGCGGGGTCGAAGTTGATCAGTTGGGCGGTGACCGTGGCGCGCAACGCCGACTCCAGCGGCGCGTCGTCGATCTCGGCGACCCGGGCCAGCAGCTCGTGGCCGAAGCGGGTGCCGCCGACCGCCGCCACCCGCAGCACCCGCTGGGCCTGGTCGGGAAGCTGGTCGACGCGGGACAGCAACAGGTCGCGCAGGGTCTCCGGGATGTCCGCGCAGCGTGGGTCGGCGGTGGACGCGAACTGCTCGACGAAGAACGGGATCCCTTGGGTACGCCCGAAGAGGGCATCCGTGGTGGGCGGGTCGGGCTCGGCGCCGAGCAGGTGGCCGAGCAACTCGGCGGTGCCGTCCCGGTCGAGCCGGTCGACGTCGAGCCGGCGCACCCCGCGGACCCGCTCCAGCTCGGCCAGGAACGGCCGGAGTGGATGGCCGCGGTGCAGCTCGTCGGTGCGATAGGTGGCGATCAGCAGGAGCCGGGGCACCCGCGCGGACCGGACCAGGAAGGCGATCAGATCACGGGTGGACCGGTCGGCCCAGTGCAGGTCCTCCACCACCAGGATCAGCGGGCGCTCCTGACCGAGCCGGGTGAAGAGGGACGCGACCAGTTCGAACAGGTGGCCGCGATGGGTCTCTGCGGACTCGGGCAGCGGCCCCAGCTCGGGCAGCAGACGGGCGAACTCGGCCTCCCGTCCGCCGAGGGCGCCTCGGCCCTCCCGGCGGCACAGCTCGCGGAGGGCGGCCGCGAACGGTGCGAACGGCAGGCCCTCCTCACCCAGCTCCAGGCACTGCCCGACCAGCACGCGGGCGGTGGTGGCCCGGTAGAACTCCTCGACCAGGCGGCTCTTGCCGACGCCAGCCTCGCCCCCGACGAGGAGGGTGACCGGCTCGTCGCCGTGGACCAGCTTGAGGGCGTCGTGCAGGACGGCCAGGTCGGTCTCCCGACCGACCAGAACCGCGCTCTGCACCATCGTCATGCGGTCGAGCATGCCACGCGGGTACGACAGATTTTCCGGCCCGATCGGGGCGGTCAACGCGCCCGCCGGATCCACCACCGCCTGACCTGCCGGGGCCGTTCGGGTTTGTCCGGGTGTACGAGCCGGTATTTCTCGGCATCCCGGAGCAGGTCGTTGACGCGGTCGTTAGCGAGGCCGGCACTGGTGAAGGGGATCATCTCCGGGGCTCCTGTCGGTTGGTGTGACACCGACTCTTCGCCCGAAGGCGGGTCCGGGGCATGCGGCAGCCGCCTTATCTCCGGCAGCCCCGAGGTGCCCGGGACGCCGTAAGGTACCTGAGCCCTACTACACTTTGCGGCTATGGCAAAACCCCAGGAGAAGGTGTCGTTCCGCGAGCGGCTGAAGCAGATCGGCCAGGTGTTCGCGTTCACGGCGAAGCAGGACAAGTGGTTCGTCCCGCTGGTGGTCGGCGCGGTCGCGATCCCGGTGGCGATCACCGTGGTCGTCGTGCTCCTGACGGGTGGCTACCTCTGGATCCCGGTCGGCATCCTGTTCACGCTGCTGGCCGTCCTGATCGTGCTCAACCTGCGGTCGAACACGGCGATGATGAACGTGGCGGAGGGCCAGCCCGGCGCCGCCGCCTCGCTGATGGAGAACATGCGCGGCGACTGGCGGGTCCGGCCGGCCGCGAGCTCCACCACCCAGTTCGACATGGTGCACGTGGTGATCGGCAAGCCCGGCGTGATCCTGCTCGGCGAGGGCGACCCGCAGCGGGTCCGCAGTCTGCTCAGCCAGGAGAAGAAGCGCCTGGTCAAGGTCATCGGAAACGCGCCGTTGTACGACTACGTGATCGGCACCGACGAGGGTCAGCTGCCGGTGCGCAAGCTGCGCTCGACGATGCTGCGGCTGCCGCGCAACCTGACCGGTAAGGACGTGAACTCCCTGGACAAGCGTCTCGGTGCGCTGATGTCGCGCCCGCAGATGCCGAAGGGCGCGATCCCGAAGAACATGCGGCCCAGCAAGGGCGCGTTCCGGCAGCAGCGCCCGCGCTGACCCGTCCACACCCCGATGCCCTCCTGTCCACAGGAGGGCATCGTCGTATCCACAGGGTGACTCCATGATCACTCCGAGGCGCTAATCTCGGAGCTGCGCCGCCGATCCGGTGTCCATGCCGGACGGTGACGCACGAAGGAGTGGCGCTCGTGGTCAGCACCTTGGCGGTCCCCGGCATCTATCCGACTCTGCGCGACGCCCTCGAGCTGGCACCCGACGGGGCGATCGTCGTCCTGGCACCCGGCACCTATCGGGAACGCATCGATCTGGCCGGCCGCCGGCTGACCCTGCGGGCCTCCGGCGATCCCGGTTCGGCGCTGGTGGACGCGTCCGGGCTGGGCGGCCCGGCCCTGGCAGTCTCCTCCGGAGACGTCGAGGTCGACGGCGTGTCGCTGTCCGCCGACGACTATCCGGCGGTGGCGGTCAGCGGCGGGCACGTGCGGCTGCGCCGCTGCGAGATCTCCGCGGGTTACGGTTCCGGTCTGCAGGCGGAGGGCGGTGCCACCGTCGACGCCCTTGAGGTACGGGTGACGAGTGGTCAGCACGGCCTCGTCTTCTCCGACGCGGGTGGCACCATCGAGTCCTGCGAGATCCGCGGGGTCTCCGACGACGGGGTGATCGTGCGGCTCGGTGCCGACCCGGTGATCCGCGGGTCGGTGGTGAGCGACTGCGGTTACCGGGGTGTCTACGTCTACCAGTCCGGCCGTCCGGTGATCGAGCGTTGCGACGTCTCCGGCACCGGCGACGCGGGCATCGTGGTGGCCCATGCGAGCCAGGCCCGGATCGTCGAGACCTGGGTGCATCAGACGGCCGGGCCGGGCATCGTGATCGGCGCCGGCTGCACGGCGGCGATCGACGGGTGCCGGGTCGAGGAGACCGCGGAGCCGGCGGTGCACATCGACCCGGCCGCCACGGCGACGGTGACGTTGAGCGAGGACATCGGGTTGCCGCAGGCGGGTGTGGTCGCCGCCGGCACCGCGCAGGACGCCGCGGAGGTGGAGCGCCTGCTCACCGAGCTGGATTCGATGATCGGCCTGGCCGGGGTGAAGGGCGAGGTCCGGGCCCTGATCGACGAGATCCAGGTGAACGAGTGGCGGCGCGGGGCGGGCCTGTCGGTCGGCGCGGTCAGCCATCATCTGATCTTCACCGGCGCCCCCGGGACCGGGAAGACCACTGTCGCCCGGATCTACGGCCAGTTACTGAAGGCGCTCGGGGTGCTGCCGAACGGGCAGTTCCGTGAGGTGTCCCGCCGTGACCTGGTCGGGCAGTACATCGGCCACACCGCGGAGAAGACCACATCGGTCTTCGAGGACGCGATGGGTGGGGTGCTGTTCATCGACGAGGCGTACACGCTGGCCCGGGCCGGTGGCGCGGCCGCCGACTTCGGCCAGGAGGCGATCGACACCCTGGTGAAGCTGATGGAGGACCACCGCGACCAGGTGGCGGTGATCGTCGCCGGATACACCAGCGAGATGTCCGACTTCCTGGACACGAACTCCGGTCTGGCCTCACGGTTCGCCAAGACCATGGAGTTCGAGAACTACGGCCCGGAGGAGCTGGTGCGGATCGCCGGCCGGATCGCCCGGCACGACGACTACGTGTTCGCGATCGGGCTGTCCGAGGCCCTGTTCGACCACTTCGGACAGCTGGAGCGGAGCCGCAGCTTCGGAAACGCCCGGGAAGCTCGCAAGCTGCTCGAAGGCATGCGCAAGGCACAGTCCGGGCGGTTGCGGGCGATGGGGCGCATGCCCAGTCGTGACGACCTTCGGACACTCATGCTCGCCGATCTCCGAATGGCGACACGCTGAACTACCTTGGGCCGATGACGGGGAGGTGACCAGTGCACCGAGGAGAGGGAACGACGTACGGCGGTGCCGCACCCGTGCCACCGCCGACGCCGGCAGCCGCACCGCTGCGGCCGCCGGGGGCAACACCCTGGGGTGGCGCCGCTCCACCTGCTGTCACTCCCCCGGGCTCTGCGCCGGGCACTCGTTCGGCCGGGGCGCTGCCGCCTCCGGGAGTTCGTTCGGCCGGTTCTCTGCCACCGGCAGGACCGAATGCCACGGGCGCCTACCGGGTGCCGGAGGTGACGGTTCGCGCCGTGCCGCGGAAGGGGCATCTCGGCCCGCTCAGCCTGATCCAGATCGTGGTCGCCGAAGCCGCGCTGCTCGCCTTCGCCGCTTCGTTCGCCCGCACGCCACTCGCCGTCCTGCTCTCCGCAGCCGGTGGCGGGTTGCTGGTCCTGGTGTTCTTCGCCCGCCGGCAGAACCGCTGGTGGCTGGAGTACCAGCAGGTCGCCCGCGAACACCGGCACCGCCGGGCGGCCCGGGCCGATCCCCGGCACGGGCCGGTGCTGGCCGCGTTGCGCACGATCGCGCCCGGCCTGACGGTCCGCGACGTCAGCCCCGCGGAGAACCCCACCGGAGCCCCACCGGCAGGGCCTTCGGGCCCCGGGCCGGAGAACACCGTCGGCGTGGCCCGGGACGAGGCCGGCTGGTTCAGTGTGGTGGCACTCGACCCGGCGGCCGCCCCGCTCTCCCTCGACGTGCTGGTCACCGCTCTCTCCGGTACCGGGCAGCCGGGGCTGGTCCTGGAGTTGGTCACCCACACCGTTCCGGCGCCCAGCCCCGATCTGCCGGCCGCCACCCCGTCCGGGGCCTCCTACCGGCTGCTCACCGATTCGGTCGGAGCCGGCCCGGTCCCGTCGTTCCGGGAGTCGACGATAAGCATCCGCGTCGACGCCCGCGCCTTGGCCGAGGCGGTGCTCGACCACACCGCCGACCCGGAGGAGGCCGCCCGGCTCGTCGCCGGACTGGCCCGGAAAGTGGTGACCAGCCTGCGGCGCCTCGGCGTCACCGGTCGCCCGCTCGACGCGGACCGGCTGCTCGCCCTGCTGGCCCGCTCCTGCGATGTGGAGCCGTGGGCACTGGCCGAGGGCCCCGGAGTCGACGAGGAGTGGACACACTGGCGGTCGGCCCGGCTGATCCACCGGACGTACTGGCTGAAGACCTGGCCCACGTCGGCCACCGAGATCGGCCCGCTCTTCGCCTGGGCGGCGACCGCACCGGCCGCCCAGACCAGCGTCGCCCTCGTCCTCGATCCGGCACCGGGCGACGACATCCGGGTACGGGCCTTCATCCGTCTCGCCACCCGCCCCGACGCCGACCTGGCCGCCCTCGACCGGGTCCTGCAGCAGGGAGTTCAGCGGGCCGGCGGCGAACTGCTCGCCCTGGACGGCGAACACGGCCCGGCGGCCTACACGACCGCCCCGACCGGAGGCGGTGCCGGATGAGCGGCAACGACGGATACTGGCCCGCCGAACGCCGCCCCGGCGACCCGGACCGCGACAACCCACCACGCCCGGCCGGCCCGAACCCGGCTGCCGATCAGCCTTCGTCCCGGCCGTCGAGGCACTCCTCGTCGCCGTCGTCCTCCTTCTCGCCGCAGCCCCACTCGCCGCCCTCAGACAGTGGCTGGACCAGCACCCCCTCGGACGGCAGCGGCTACTCGCCGGCACAAGACAGTGCGTATCCGCGGGCTGACAGCGGCACCTACCCACAGGTCGACGGCAGCGGTGGCTATCAACGGCACGAGCCCGGGCAGGGGACGTCGGGGTGGGCTGCGGCGGCGATGTCCGTGCGGCCGGTGTCGGCGCCGGTTGCGCCCTACAGCCAGCAGCCGCCCTACAGCCGGCGGCAAGGGGAGCCGGAAGCGGTGGCTCGGACTCTGGCCCCGGCGGTCACCTCGGCGCCATTGGCCCGGCCCGGGACCTTCCCGCTGGACCAGTCGAAACAGCCCGATCAAGATGGACGACCGAATCAACCAGGACAGCCGAACCAACCAGGACAGCCGAACCAACCAGGGCAACTGAATCAAGCAGGACAGTCGGATCGTCTGGGGCTGCTGGATCAACTAGGGCCGTCTGGTCAATCGGGACGGCTGGAGCAGTCGGGGCGGTCGGGGCAGTCGGGACGGCCAGGGCTGCGGGGGCAACCGCAGCAGCCGGGGCGGCCGCCGTCGCCGGAGGATCCGGAGCGGACTGACGGGCCGGCGGATTCTCGGGAGAGGGCTGGGCCGTCCGGGAGTGCGAGCCGGTTGCGGATCGGATGGCATGCCGTGGCGCGGACGGGGTTGCGGCGGATGATCGTCACCCAGCCGCTTCCGGCGGGGCTGGTTCTCGGGCGGGATCAGCGGCAGGTTCCGGTGCCGTTGCGGCTCTTCGCTCCCGAGCCGGTTCGGGTCGCCCTGGTCGGCGGGGTGTGGGCGGCTCAGTTGCTGATCTTCCGGGCATTCTCGATCGGGGCCCGGGTGGTGGTGGTGACCACCGAACCACGGGCCTGGCAGGGGTTCGGGGAACGCGCCACCGGACAGCAGAACCGTCTGACAGTCATGGCCGGCGAACCCGATCAGCCCTGGGGCGGCACCGCGCAGACCCCGGTGCTGACCGTTTTCGATCTGGGCATGACCGGTCCGGCGAACAGTCCGCCGCTGGGGCCGTGGCATACCCAGTTGACCGTTCTGCGGCAGCTCGACCGGCCCGGGATCATCCTGCTTCAGGAAGCCGGGCTGACCGTGATGCAACGTCTCGGCAGCACGGAGGCGACTCTGGCGGCGGCCGCCCTGAAGCTGGGCCCGCAGAGTGGCCAACTCCTGCAGTCCATGGAGGACGACATGCTGGCTCTGGTCGGCGACGGCGACGACCGCTACCTGTTCCTGAACCAGACCGCGGTTGAACAGCAGTACATCGGCCTCCCCCGCCGCTGACCAGCCCTACCGTCCCTCCCGTCCCTCCCGTCGGGCCACCACCCGCCCGAACCGCGGATCCTGGTCGACTCACCACCTCACGAGAGTCCTCTACCCGGCCGGAGATCGTTGTCGGGCAAGGCCTCAACCGGTTGAACCGGCAGCTCCTCGATCCGTCTCCAACGCCACCCGGGGATGGGGTCGTGGAGCGCGGTGGGCAGGACCTCCGGACTCGCCGATTCCAGCTGCCGGGCCCGGCTCGCCAGGTGGAGGCTGGGATGCGGGGCCGGGGCGGGAGAGGGCCGGGGCGTGGAGGGGGCCGG
>DATMVU010000716.1:0-2947 GCA_035562875.1 Actinoplanes sp.
CGATCGGCAGGGCCAGGCCGTCCGGAACGAACTGCACCGGCCGGCTCAGCCCGTTGCTGGCGAACCCGGCGCGCATGCCGTCGTTGCGGTCCAGCAGCGCGGCTCCGGCCCGGCGCAGACGATCGATGTCGACCCGGTAGCCGAGGTCGAAGGCATCCTGTCCGGTGTAGACGTCGAGCGCCCCGGCGTCGTAGCTGGCGTGGAAGTACAACCCCTCCTGCAGCGGTGACAGCGGCCAGACGTCACCGACCGGGGCCGAGCTGATGCCGCGTACACGGTCCAGCTCCGCCTCGGACAGCGGCAGCAGCGTCGGCCCGCCGGCCACCTCGCGCAGCGCTGCGGCCCAGCCGTCGGCCACTGCCGTGACGTCGTCCTCGGCCAACGGCCCCTCGACCCAGGTCCAGGTGGCGACCAGTTCGGGCCCGCGGCCGGTCTCCTCGCACACGACGTCGGCCTGCAGCAGATGGGCCGGCTCCAGACCGCCGTTGACCTCTGTCGGCAGTTCCTCGGCGGCCGGGGTCCACGGCTCGCCCGTACCGGCCGGGAATCGTCCGTAGTAGTTGAACAGCACCTGCGGCGTGGCGAGCCGGGCCAGGACGGGCGCGGTCTGGGCGTTCAGATGGCGGAGCATGCCGTAGCCGAGGCCACCGTCCGGTACGTCGGCCAGCCGGTGGCCGCCGCCGGCGCTCAGCCGCACCGGGTGCACGGCGGTGAGCCAGCCGACCGTACGGGACAGGTCGAGCCCGGGCTCGATGTCCTCCCGGCCGTGCCGCTCGACCTCGACCAGCAGGTCGGCCCCGTTCCCGCCCCGCCAGCCGTCGACGCCGCGATACAGCGCACCCAGCAGCACGTCGGTGATGTCGGCGGTGAGCAGCGCCCGTGTCTCGGCAACGCTCAGCCGCGTCGTGAGGCGGCGGGCCCCGTCGCCGGGGGCACCGGTGAAACCGGGCACCAGTTCGGCGCCGGGGGCGAGCACCTGCATCCAGTGCTCGAGTTCGGCCAGCCGCTGCGGGTTCTGCGCCTGGGCCTGCACCGCCTGGGCGTAACGGCGCAACGACGTACCGGCCGGAGGCAGCGGCCGGCCGGCCGCGGCAGTGGCCAGGTCGTCGAGCAGGATGCGCCAGGACACCCCGTCCACCACCAGGTGGTGGGCCATGAGCAGCAGGCGGCCGGGGCGGTCGCCGGCGTCGAACCAGACGGCCTGCAGCATGCGGCCCTCGCCGGGATCCAGCCGGTCGGCGGCGGCCGTGGTCTCGGCCGCGATCAGCTCGGCGGTCGGCTCCGGCGCGTCGACCCGGCGGATCAGGTCGCGGGCGTCGACGGCCGGCACGGTCTCGGTGCTCCACAACACCGAGGCGATGCGCCGCAACCGCAACCGCAGCCCGTCGTGCCGGTCGAGCACCGCCTGCAGGACGCCCGGCACGTCGGCGTGAGCGGGTACGGTCAGCAGCGCGGGCAGGACGAACCGGTCGATCGGAGCGCCGGTGTCCCGCAGCCAGTGCACGATCGGCAGCAGCGGCACGTCCCCGGCACCGTCGGACTCCACCGGCTCCGCGGGGACCGGTACGACCGGAAGATTCGCGGCCAGGGCGCGCGGGGTGCGCAGAGTCAGCACGTCGCGCGGCGTGACGGGAAGGCCGAGGCGGCGGGCCCGGCTGGAGACGGCGATGGACAGGATGCTGTCGCCACCGAGGGCGAAGAAGTCACCGTCGGCGTCGACGTCCGGCAGGGCGAGGACAGCGGCGAAGACCTCGGCGATCACCCGCTCCCGATCATCGCGCGGAGCCTCCGCGGACCCATCGGCCGCAGCGGCGCCGGCCGAGGAGACGTTCTCCGCATAGACGCCGGGCAGGGTGGCGATCGTGGAGACGTTCTCCACGCGGGTGCCGGGCAGGGCGGCGATCGCGGCGCGGTCGATCTTGCCGTTGCGGGTCAGCGGCAGGGCGTCGACGACCAGGACGACCGACGGGACGAGCGCGGCCGGCAGGGCGGCAGCAGCAGCCGCGACCAGGGCCGGGCCGTCGGGCCGGGCCGCGCCCGGCCCCGGCACGACGCAACCGATCAGCCGGACTCCACCGGAACCCGTGGTCGTGGGCGCGACAGCGGCCTGCGCCACACCGGGCTGGGCGGCCAGCCAGGCCTCGATCTCGGCCGGGTCGATCCGGGCCCCGCGCACCTTGAGCTCGTCGTCGGCACGACTGATGTAGGTCACCGTTGCGCCGGCGTCGCGGCGCACCAGGTCGCCGGTGCGGTACATCCGCTCCCCCGGCGCCCCGAACGGGTCGGCGACGAACCGGTGCGCGGTCTCGGCGGTGCGGCCGAGGTAGCCGCGGGCCAGCTGCGCCCCGGCCACGTACAACTCCCCCACTGCGCCGTCCGGCACCGGTTGCAGGTGGTCGTCCAGCACGTACAGCCGGGTGTTGCCGACCGGACCGCCGATCGGTACGGCCGGGCCGTGGTCGCCGTCGTTGGGCCACCAGGTGACCTGGACCGTGGTCTCGGTCGGGCCGTAGAAGTTGTCGAGCCGGGTGCCGGTCGACTCGTGCCACCGCCGCGCCAGCTCACCGGTCAGGGCCTCCCCGCCGCTGGACACCCAGCGCAACGTCGAGGCCCAGCCCGGGTCCCCGCACACCTCGTCGGAGAGCAGGAACGCAGCGGCCAGCGACGGCACCATGGTCATGGCGGTCACCCGGTGCCGCCGGATCAGCGCCACCAGATCGGCCGGGTCCTGCACGGCGCCCTCCGGGGGAAGCACCACCGCCGCGCCCGTGCAGAGAGGCCAGAAGATCTCCCACACCGAGGTGTCGAAGCCGACCGGCGCGAGCTGCAACACCCGGTCGCCGCTGCCGAGCGGGAACTCCCGCCGCGACCATTCGAGCTGGCTGACGATGGCCCGGTGGCTGACCACCACGCCCCGGGGGCGGCCGGTCGAGCCCGAGGTGTAGAG
>DATMVU010000717.1:0-15542 GCA_035562875.1 Actinoplanes sp.
GAAACGCCAGGCCGGCGGCGGGTTGCGGCAGGGCGAGCGGCGGCAGCAGGGCGACGGCCCCGGTCAGACGGACCAGTTCCAGCTGTACGCCGGCGTCGTGGGCGTGGTGCCGCAGGTCCGGGTCGAAGCCGCCCAGCGCCCGGCACGTGCCGACCACCATCGCGTGATGGCCGGTGCCGTCCGGTGACGACACCCACGCCTCGTCCCGCAGCGCGGTCAGCGGGACCGGGCCGCCGTCGGCCGCCAGCGGATGCCCGGCGGGCAGGATAACCAGCAGCGTCTCGGTGAGCAGCGGGGTGAAACGCAGGCCGCCGGGGCGCGGGCGGGGATGGCCGTCGTACTCGTCGCTGATCACCAGGTCCATCGAGCCGAGCCGCAGACCGGGCAGCGCGTGTTCCAGTTCGCGTTCGGCGACCTCGAGGCGGACGTCCGGATGCGCGGCCATGGTGCGGGCCACCGCCGGGACCAGCAGCCGCCGGGCGGCCGACTGCAGACCGCAGGCGCGGACCGTGCCCCGGACCGCGCCGCCGAGCGCGGCCAGATCGGCGTTCGCCGCATCCGCCGCGGCCAGCAGGATCCGGGCGTGCCGGGCCAGCAGCCGGCCCGCGTCGGTCAGCCGGACCCCGCGGCCCGCCTTCTCCAGCAGGACCGCCCCGACCTCCTTCTCCAGGACGTTGAGCTGCTGGGACACCGCCGACGGGCTGTAGCCGAGAGCGGTCGCCGCCGCGCCCAGGGTGCCGCGTTCCTCAACCTCGCGCAGGAAACGCAAGCGTCGCAGATCCATCCACGAATGCTAACCATTCAGCTCCAGGAATCGTCACTGGACCTGCACGTTCGGCGGCCTGATGCTTCTGCGTATGGGACCGCTGCTCTGCCTGCTCTCCGCCGCCTCGTTCGGGGCGATGGCCGTCTTCGGCAAATACGCCTTCGCCGCCGGAGTCACCCCGTCCACCCTGCTCCTGATCCGGTTCAGCCTGGCCGCGGTGATCCTGGCGCTGCTCACCGGACGGCCGGGCCGGATCAGCGGAAAGGCGGTGGCCGTGGCGTTCGGGCTCGGCGCGCTCGGCTACGCGGCCCAGGCGAGCCTGTACTTCGAAGCGCTGCGGATCATGGACGCGTCGTTGCTGGCACTGGTCTTCTACACGTACCCGCTGCTGGTCACCGTGCTCGCCGTCCTGGCCGGCCGGGACCGCCTGACCCGCGCCCGCGCCGCGGCCCTCACCACCGCCACCGGCGGCATCCTGCTGGTGCTCCTCGGCTCCGGAGGCGCGCCGATGCCCCCGCTCGGGGTGGCCCTCGCGCTGGCGTCGGCGCTCACCTACACCTGCTACATCCTGGTCGCCGACCGGATCGTCCAGCGGATCCCGCCACTGCAGATGGCGACGGTGGTGATGGCCGGTGCGGCGGTGGCGATGGCCGGGCGGTCCGCGCTGACCGGCGGACCCGACCTGAACTTCGGCCCGGCCGGCTGGTTCTGGCTGGGCTGCGTCGTGGTGGTGTCGACGATCCTGGCGATGCTGACGTTCCTCGGCGGGCTGCGCCGCACCGGGCCGTCCACCGCCGCGATCCTGTCGATCTTCGAGCCGCTGGTCACCGCGGTGCTGGCCACGATGTTGCTGGGGGAGGCGCTGACCCCGCTCCAGGTGACCGGCGGGCTGCTGGTGCTGGTGTCGGCGCTGATCCTGCAACTTCCCGGGCGGCTGCTGCCGTCGGTCAGAGCACGAGTCGCATCCGTGCGGCCGAGGTCGTCGTGAAACCCAGCCGGGTGTAGAGGGACAGCGAACCCGGGGTGGCGCTCAGATCGACACGGTCGGCGGCGACCGACCGGGCCCAGCCCAGCACGTCGAGGACCAGGGTGGTCGCGAACCCGTGACCGCGGTGCTCGGCCACGGTGATCACATTCATCAACCGGACGGTACGGCCGCCGGTGCCCGTCTGCAGCGTGCCGGCCGCGGTGGCCACGATCGTGCCGTCCACCTCGATCACCGGGAACCGGGCCCGCCCCGGCTCGTCCACCAGCCGGGCGAACCAGCCCGCCGCATGATGCCGCCACGGCTCGTCGGTGGTCGCCGCGACCCGGTCGAACAGCAGCCCCCAGAGCCCGACGAGATCACCGCAGTCCTGCACGGTCGCGGCCCGCAGATGACCACGGAGAAGAGTGGATGACACGCCGAGATAGTGACACGGACTGCGACTAGGTGCCGGTCAAGGTCCGAGGATGGCGTCCAGGGCCCGGTCGAACAGGGTGTCGTCGGGCCAGCGGGCGGTGTCCAGGTGGCCGGAAGCGGCCAGGGTGGGGTACACGCCGGGGGCGGCGGTGATGTGCGCGCGGGCCGACGTCGCCGGGTCGTGGTGCCAGGCCGCCTCGGTGACGGCGGCGCCGATCACGAAGTTGGCCAGCAGGCGCGTGGTCACCGCCAGGCGCTCGCCGGTGAGCCCGCCCCGGACCAGGCTGGTCTGCAGGAACTCGGTGCGGGCTAGGACGTTCGGTCCCAGCATCGGCCGGCCGATCAGCGCCGGAGCCCACGGGTGCGCAAGCATCGCGGACCGCCAGCCGTGCAGCAGCTTCCGGACGTCGACCGCCCAGTCCGGGCCGGCTGTGGGGAGCGGCACCTCGCCGAAGATCTCGTCGACCGCGAGATCGAGCACGTCGTCCTTGGTGCGGACGTGCCAGTAGAGGGCGGTGGACGTCACCTCCAGAGACTGGGCCAGCCGCCGCATCGTCAAGCCGTCGGCGCCGTCGGCGTCCAGTAGGACGACCGCTGCCGCGACGATGCGGGACACCGTCAACTGCGGGGCGCGTCGGTGCCGGGGCTCGTCGTCACGTAGCCAGATGGAGGTCACGGTGCCATCCTAAGGTTAACGTTGGTAAGTCAGTTTATCAGCGTTCAGGAGGATGGCGCGATGCCGCTGATGCGGGTCCAACTGGACAGTGACCGCAGGACCGCCCGCCGCGTGATGGACCTGCACCTCAGCGGCCGGGCGCATCGGGATTCGGTGCAGGCGGCGCGGGCCGCGGTGTGGTGGCATGGGCGGACGCCGGCCGGTGAGCCGGTGTTCGTGGGGGTCGCCAATGGGGAGCCGGTTCGGCTGCTCTATGACGTGGAGGTCTACCTGGACAGCCGGTGACCATCGCATTCGGCCCGGCGGTCGCGGGAAGGGCCGGTGCCGGGACCGCCTCGCGGGGAGTCACGGGACCGTTTCGCTGGGCGTACAAAATGAGGGGTTGGGTCTTCGGAAAGCATGTAATTAACCGTCTTTAACAACGGAATCGCTTGCACCGGGAGGTTGTGGCTACCAATATTGAACGGAAATCGGGAGATGAGGGTGTTGTGGAGCTTGCCGCGGCGGGTGGTGGGTGGCGGATGCCGGCCGAGTCCGAGCCGCATGACTGCACCTGGATGGCCTGGCCGTCGGCGGGGTATGCGGACGGGGACGCCGCGCGGGACGCGTGGGCCGCGGTAGCGCTGGCGGTGGCCGAGTTCGAGCCGGTGCGGATGGTCGTCGATCCGGGGGCCGTCGCCGGGGCGCGGGACCGGCTCGGTGGGGACGTCGAGTATTTCGAGGCTCCGCTGGACGACGCCTGGATGCGGGACATCGGGCCGACCTTCGTCGTCGGGCCGGCCGGGCTCGGGGCGGTGGACTGGGTGTTCAACGGCTGGGGTGGGCAGAGCTGGGCGACGTGGGAGCGTGACGCGCGGATCGGGCGGCTGGTCGCCGAGTGGGCCGGGGCCACGATCGTCGGGTCGGAACTCGTCAACGAGGGCGGCGGGATTCACGTCGACGGGCACGGGACAGTGCTGGTGACCGAAACTGTTCAGCTTGATCCGGGGCGGAACCCGGGGTGGTCGCGGGCCGGCGTGGAAGCCGAACTGCGACGGACGCTCGGCGTGCGCGAGGTGGTGTGGCTGCCGCGCGGGCTGACCCGGGACTACGGAGAGTACGGAACGCGTGGTCATGTCGACATCGTGGCGACGCTGATCGGGCCGGAGACGGTCCTCGTCCACGACCAGCAGGACCCGCGTCACCCCGACTTCGCGGTGACGAAACTGGTGAAGGCCGCGTTTCCCCAGCACTGGACGGTGGTCGACCTGCCGGCGCCGGACGAGCTGACGGACGAGCACGGGCCGGTTGATCACTCGTACGTCAATCACCTAGTGTGCAACGCCGGTGTCGTCGCCGGCACGTTCGGTGATCCCCGGGACGCCGCCGCGTGCGAGATCCTGGCCGGCGCCTACCCGGGGCGCCGCGTGGTCGGTGTGGACGCCCGGGCGATCTTCGCGCTCGGCGGTGGCGTCCACTGCATAACCCAGCAACAACCCGCCGTACCTGGAGGAAGATCGTGACCGACTTCGACGTCGTGGTGGTCGGGGCCGGTGTCACCGGACTGACCGTCGCCCACCGCCTGCACGCCGCTGGGAAGAGCGTGCTCGTCCTGGAGGCCCGCGACCGGGTCGGCGGGCGGCTGCTCACCGAGGACGTCGAGGGCGTCCGCCTGGAGGTCGGCGGCCAGTGGGTCTCCCCGGACCAGACCGCCCTGCTGGCGCTGATCGACGAACTCGGCCTGGAGATGTACTCCCGGTACCGCACCGGCGAATCGGTGTACATCGGCGCCGACGGGGTGCGCCGGACCTTCGAGGGGGAACAGTTCCCCGTCTCGGCGGCCACCGAGTCGGAGATGGCCCGCCTGACCAAGGAACTCGACCGGCTCGCCGCCGAGATGGCTCCGCTCGCCCCGTGGGAGCACCCGGACGCCGACCAGCTCGACCGGATCTCGTTCGCGAGCTGGCTCGCCGAGCAGACCGACGACGCCGAGGCCCGCGACAACATCGGTCTCTACGTCGGCCCGGCGATGCTGACCAAACCCGCCCACTCGTTCTCGGCGCTGTCCGCGGTCCTGATGGCGGCGTCCGCCGGCGGCTTCAGCAACCTGGTCGACGCCGACTTCATCCTGGACCGCCGGGTCGTCGGCGGACTCCAGCGGATCCCGCTCGCGCTCGCCGCCCGGCTCCCGGACGGAACCGTGCACCTGTCCGAAGCGGTCACCCGGATCGACTGGGACGCTGACGGCGGCACCGTGCACACCGCCCGGGGCAGCTACTCCGGCCGGAAGATCCTCCTCGCGGTGCCGCCGACACTGGTCAGCCGGGTGCAATACGTTCCGGCGCTGCCGCCGGTGCAGGCCCAGATGCGCCAGCACATCTCGTTCGGGCTGGTGGTGAAACTGCACATCACCTACGACACCCCGTTCTGGCGCGCGAAAGGCCTTTCCGGAACGGCGTTCAGCCCGTACGCGCTGGTCCACGAAGCCTATGACAACACCAATGAGGACATCGACGGCGAGACCCGCGGCACCCTTGTCGGATTCGTCTCCGACGTGAAAGCCGACCGGATCCTGACGATGTCCGCCGCCGACCGGAAACGGGCCGTTCTGGAATCCCTCGCCGCCTATTACGGTCCGGAGGCCCTCGAGCCGGCCGGCTATTACGAGAGCCCCTGGGCGGCCGACGAATGGACCGTCGGGGCGTTCGGGACCAGCTTCGACATCGGCTCGCTGACCCGCTACGGGCGGCACCTGCGGCAGGAGGTCGGGCCGCTGTCGTTCGCCAGCAGCGACATCGCGGGTCTCGGTTTCCAGCACGTGGACGGCGCGATCCGGATGGGAGAACAAATCTTTTCCCGGTACGAATGACAAAACGGTCGCCTGACTACCGCGCGAGGCAGGCGGTTCCTCCGCCCGGTCCCGCGACCGCCGGGGGCGGGCGGCTCACCATCGACCAGCGGGCCCGCCGGGTGCTCGTCGACGGCGCCGAGGTGATCCTCGCCCCGCGCGAGTACGAGCTGCTCGCCTACCTGAGCACCGAACCCGGCCGGCTCTTCACCCACGAGGAGATCATGGAAGCGGTCTGGGACAGCAACTGGTTCGGCCCGACCAAGACCCTGGACGTGCACGTCGGGGCGCTGCGCCGGAAACTCGGCGAGGTGATCGCGGCGGGATCGCCCGGAGACGCGGGGTGAGTCGGTGAAGGGGGCGATCCACGGCCTGTCCGGTCACATGATCGACTTCTGATCGGCACCTGTTGAGCGGTCGCTCAAGAGATGGGCTAGAGTCCGTCTTGAGCGACCGCTCAAACGGGGGGAGTCCGATGGTGGAGAAGAAGCGGATACGGCGCGCCAACCTGATCCTGACCGGTCTGATCGGTGTCTTCGGGGCGGTGTTCCTCTGGCTCACCATCCGGTCCGGCCGGGCTGACAGTGCGCTGCTGTTCGTCGTCCTGCCGACAGTGGTGGCCGGAGCCCTGGCCCTGACGCCCGGCGCGACCACCCACGGCCGGGTGTTCCGGCTGACCACCATCGGACTGCTGCTCGCGGCCGTGGCGCTGCACGAGGGAGCGGTCTGCGTCGTGCTCGCCGCGCCGCTGGTCTACGGGGTCGCCCACGCCGTCACCGCGGTGGCCGGCTCGGTCCGCGAGTCCCGCCGCCTCCCCGCCCTTATCCCCCTGCCGCTGCTGCTGCTCGGGGTGGAGGGCACTGACCCGCAGTGGCGGATCAACCCGGACCAGACCGTCGAGGTGACCCGGGTGATCACCGCCGACCCGGCGACCGTTCCGGCACTGCTCACCGCCGGCCCGCAACCGGCCGGGCCCCGGTCCGTGCCGCTGCGGCTGCTCGGCGTGCCGACCCCGGAACACGTGCACGGCGCGGGCCTGGCCGCCGGTGACCGCTGGACCTTCGGCTATCACGGCAGCTCGCACGGGCCCGGCGGGCAGATCGTCACCGAGGTCACCGGCGCCGCTCCCGGCGAACTGGAGTTCCGGGTCGTCGAGGACAGCTCGATCACCGGGCGCTGGGTGGACCTGCGGGACGCCACGCTGAGCTGGCGGGCCGTCCCCGGCGGCACCGAGGTCACGGTGCGGATCGACTATCGGCGCGGGCTCGATCCGTCCTGGTATTTCGGGCCGCTCCAGGACGGTCTGATGCACGCCGGGGCCGGGCATCTGCTGGACATGCTGGATCTCCAGTGAGTCTGATCCTGGCCCGCTATCTGTGCCTGTCGATTCCCCTGGTGGCGTTGCTGGCGGCGGCCCGGGTCGACCGGCGGCGGGCGGGGGCGGGGCTGGCCTTCGCAGCGGCGGCGACCGGGGTAGCACTTTTCAACGAAATATCGGGACAACATGCCTTCGCCGTTGTCAACGGTGCCTACCGAGGGTTACCTCTGGACCTGTGGCTCGGCTGGGCCCTGCTCTGGGGGCCGATCCCGGTCCTGCTCCGGAACCATCTGCCACTGCCGGTCGCGCTGGCCCTGCTCCTCTGGCTGGACGCGCTCACCATGCCCGCCCTGGAACCCCTGCTCGTCCTCGGCCCGAACTGGCTGACCGGCGAGATCATCGGCCTGCTCACCATCGCCCTGCCCGCGCAGTTGCTGGGCCGCTGGACCGACGACCGCAGCCAACTGATCCCGCGCGTCCTGCTCCAGATGCTCGTGTTCACCACCCTGACACTCTGGCTGGTCCCGACCGTCGCGTTCACCGTCGGCGACGGCTCCTGGGCGCACCTGCTCGCGCTACCCACCGGAGCACTGTTCCTGCTGGCCCAGATCGCGCTGGTATCGGCCCTGCCGGCGCTCGCGGCGGTCCATGAGTTCGCCACGCGCGGTGATGGCACCCCCTTCCCGTGGGATCCGCCGCGGCGGCTCGTCACCACCGGCCCGTACGCCTACCTCGCCAACCCGATGCAGGTCAGCGCCGTCCTGCTGGTGCTCCTGCTGGCTGCCGCGACGCACAGCACGGTGCTCGCCGGGACGGCCCTGGCCACTGCGGCGTTCGCGGTCGCGGTCGCCGGCCCGCACGAGAGACAGGACATGCGGGCGCGGTACGGCTACCAGTGGCGTGACTACCGCGCGCACGTGCGGGACTGGTGGCCGAGAGGCACGCCCTACCCGGGGATGACAGCCGGTCACGTGTGGCTGGACGACGACTGCGGCCCGTGCGCCACAGTCCGCGACATGCTGATCCGGAACGGTCCCGTCCACCTGACGATCCATCCCGCCTCGGCATACCGGACCGTCCTGTGGCGGGCCCGCTACGAGGCCGCCGACGGCTACACCCTGGACGGGGCCGCCGCCGTCGCCAAAGCCCTCGAACACACGAGCCTGCTCCGGGCGTACCCGAGCTGGCTCTTGATCGTCCCCGGGTTGAAACCGCTGACCCAGCTCGTCGTCGACGCCCTGATCGCACCCCCGCATCCGGCCCTCCCGCTCTCCGGCAGAATGGACAGTGATGAGTGAACGAGCATCCGGCAGTGCGAAGACGGACACCAAGCAGCGCCTGCTCCACGGGGCCCTGACCGCGTTGCGGGAGCACGGGGTCACCGGCGTGTCGGCGCGGACCATCGGAGCCGCCGCCGGCGTCAACCAGGCGCTGGTCTTCTACCACTACAAGAGTGTCGACGAACTGCTCGGGGCGGCCTGTCTGTCGGCTACGAAGGAGCGGGTGGCCGCCTACGCGAGCCGGTTCGGTGCCGTCGGGTCGTTGCGGGAGCTGCTGCAGGTCGGGCTCGACCTGCACGCGTCCGAACTGGCCGACGGGAACGTGTCGGTGCTGGCGCAGATGCTGGCGGCCGCGCAGACGGGGGAGCGGCTGGCCGAGCCGACCGCCGCGGCGCTGCAGATGTGGACCGACGAGATCGAGGCGGTGCTGCACCGGCTGCTCGACGGGTCGCCGGTCGCCGAGGTCGCGGACATTCCGGGGCTGGCACGGGCGGTGTCGGCGGCGTTCGTCGGGCTGGAACTGTTCGAGGGCGTGGACCGGGACGGGGCGCGGCAGGCGCTGGCGGCTCTGGATCAGCTTGCGGTGCTGGTGGAGGTGGTCGACGAGCTGGGGCCGATCGCGCGGCGGGCGCTGCGGGCCAAGGTCCGGAGTCACCTGAAAGTGCGGGAACCATCCGGGCCCGCGTGACGACTAACCCGCCGTGACACTTCCTGATTTAACGGCATATGCCCCACATCGAACCGCGGAGGACGCGGACTTCGAAGGGCTCGTGGTGCCCGGACTGCGCGCCGAGTTCTACCGTCGCCCGGACGGGGACCGGATCGCCAGCGTGGGACGGTACTCGTACGCGGGCCGGGCGGTGCTGATGGCCTGGGGATTCGTGGACGAGAAGCACTGCCGGTGGCACGCGGTCCACGACCCGGTCGACGGGTGGCAGGCGGTCGTCGACGGCTGCCCGGACGTCCGGGTCGACCCGGGCAAGGTCGAGGTCCGCACCCCGGACGGCTCCTGGCTGCCGGTGGTTGCCTGAACCGCGACCACCGCATTCGGCCCGGAAGACGCGAGACGGCCCGGAGTCCGGACCGCCTCGCGTCGTCGTAGCGGGACCCTTCCCTGGCGTACCGGAAAAGGTCTTTAAGCGTTTGACCTGGACTTCCGTCCGGCTCGCCGGGCGGCGTCGATCACCGGGTCGGTCTCGTCGTCGAACTGGCCGATCACCTGCTCGAGCAGGTCCTCCAGGGCGACCAGGCCGATCACCGTGGTGTCGTCGACGACCAGCGCCACCTGGTTGCGCAGCTGCCGCATCGAGGCGATCGCGTCCAGAACCGTGGTGTCGGCGGGCAGCCGCAACGCCGTGGTCATCAGCGAACCGGCAGTCCCGTCGGCGCCGCTGCCCACCGCCTTCGCGGCCTCCCGCACGTGCACGATCCCGGTGATCTCGCCGGCCGCGTCGGTCACCGCGAGCCGGGACCGGCCGGCCTCGGTGCTGCGCAACTCCACAGTCCGGGCGTTGTCGGCGGCGGCCACCGTGATGATCCGGTCGGTCGGTGTCATCACCTCACGCACCGTCCGCGACTCGATCTGCAGCATCGCAGTGAGCAACTCGTGCTCGGCGTCCGGGATGGTGCCGTGCTCCTTCGACGTCTGCAGCAGCATCCGCAACTGCTCGGCGTTGTGCACCTGCGCCAACTCGTCCTGCGGCTCCACCTTGAACAGCTTCAGAACCGCGTTGGCCAGCCCGTTCAGTGCCGTCAGCACCGGCTTGAGCACCGTGGTGAACCCGACGAACGGGATCGCCAGCATGGCTGCGGACGTCTCCGGGTGGCTGATCGCCCACGACTTCGGGGCCATCTCACCGACCACCACGTGCAGGAAGCTGACCAGGATCACGGCGAGCAGGAACGCCACCACGTACGCCGCGTCACCGGGAATGCCGACAGCGGTGAACACCGGCTCCAGCAGGTGCGCCACCGCCGGTTTGGCCAGGGCACCCAGGCCCAGCGTGCACAGGGTGATGCCGAGCTGGGCGCCGGCCAGCATCAGTGACAGCCGCCGGGTGCCGGCCATCGCCGCCCGGGCACCCCGGGAACCCTCGGCGGCCGCCGACTCCAGCCGGTGCCGCTTCGCCGCGACCAGGGCGAACTCGGCGGCGACGAAGAACCCGTTGGCGACGAGCAGGAAGAAACTGACGATCAACGACCAGGTGGTGCTCATTCGGTCACCTCAACGACTTCGGCGAGGGCGACGCGGGACGGCACACGCCTGCGGACTTCGAGCACGGTCAGTCGTACCGCCGCCCGGGGTTGCGGGTTCCCGTCGTCGTCGATCGAGGGCGACGGTGTCAGCTCGACGGTCTCCTGCACCGCGGGCAGCCGCCCGAGCCGGGCCAGGACCAGGCCGGACAATGTGTCGTAGAGGTCGTCCTCGGGCAGGCTGATACCTGTCGCCTCGGCGATCTCGTCCATCCGGGCCCGGCCGGGGATCACCCACGAACCGTCCGGCTTCTCCTCGATCACCGGCTCCGGCAGATCGTCCTCGTCGCGGATCTCGCCGACCAGCTCCTCGGCCACGTCCTCCAGGGTGATGATCCCGGCGAAACCACCGAACTCGTCGACCACCACCGCCATCTGCCGGTGCGCGGACTTCAGCCGGTCCAGCACCACCGGCAGCCGGCACGACTCGGGCAGCGCGACAGCCGCGGTGGCGAGCGTGCTCACCGGCGTGCTGTCCCGCACCGCCGGATCGATGGCGACGACCTCGGCGATCGACACCACACCGATCACGTCGTCCAGGCCCTCACCGATCACCGGGAACCGGGAATGACCGGTGCTCAGCAACTCCACCACCCGGGACGCCGGCTCGCCGGCACCGATCGTGGTGACGTCGACCCGGGGGCGCATCACCTCGGCGGCCGTCCGGATCCGGAAGTCCAGGCCGTGGTCCAGCAGCCGGGCGGCCCGCGCGTCGAGCACACCGTGCGCGCTGGACGCCTCGATGATCCGGTCCAGGTCCTCCGAGGTGGCGCCCTGCGGCAGCTCCTCGATCGGCTCGATGCCGATCGCGCGCAGCAGCCGGGTCGCCGTCGAGTCGAAGAACCGGATCAGTGGCCCGGCCACCGCCAGGTAGATGACCGTGGACCGGGACAGCGCCTTCGCCACCGCCTCCGGCTTGGCGATCGCCAGGTTCTTCGGCGCCAGCTCGCCCAGCACCATCTGCACCACGGTTGCGAAGAGCAGCGCGAACACCATCGAGACGGTGGCGGTCACCGCCTCCGGCAGCCCGGTCAGGCCGAGCAGCTCCGCGGTGCCCTCACCGAGGAACGGCTCGGCCACATAGCCGGCGAGCAGTGCGGTGACGGTGATGCCGACCTGGGAGCCGGACAGGACGAATGACAATTTCTGGGTGACCTTGAGGGCGCGCGCCGCTGCGGCATCCCCCTCGTCGGCCATGGCGCGCAACCGTTCCCGGTCCACCGCCACATAGGCGAACTCCTGGGCCACGAAATATCCGGTGGCCGCTGTGAGTAACACAATCGCCACGATGCCGATCGTGATCAGCAACCGGGGTCCCTCCGCACGTTCAAATGTATGTTGTCCCGATGAGCGATCTGTTGCGCATCGGTGAGCTCGCCGCTCAGGCCGGGGTCTCTACCCGTACCGTTGACTATTACACCCAATTGGGCCTGCTCACGTGCGCCGACCGCACGGGGGGTGGCTTCCGTCTCTATGAGCAGACCGCTGTTGACACGATCGCGACCGTGAAGAGCCTGGAAGCCCACGGCCTTCCTCTGCAGTCCATCGCCGCAGCCCTGCACGGCTCCGCGCCGGACCACGACCTCGCCGCCGGACTGGCCGAACTCTCCGCCAACCTGCAAGCCCTGCAGGAGGCCGCCGAGGGAGCCCCGCATGCGCACGCCCTTCTCACCTTGATCAGCGGCCGGGCCCACGCCCTGATCGACCTCGCACTCGCGATAGTCGACTCACCACTGGTCTGACAACCATACAGTCGTACGTGTCAGTGTCCGTTTTGGTGTTGAAACGACCTCGGAGGACGTGACCAGCGAACACCACCGGGTCGCCGTCGGTGGTCCGCTGCACGGAATCGCGCCGGGGCAACCGATTCTGTTGTCGACCGGTCACCCCGACGCCGGCCTGCTCGCCCGGCTCGGCAAAGCCGCCGGCGTCGACACCGCGCTCGCCGCCGTCCCCCTGCTCGCTACCAACAGCACCCCGGCTGGCCGGTCGCGGCCTGACATACGGCAGCAGGCGCCGCAACCAGGGGCCGAGGTGCGGTGCCCGCGCACGTCACCGAGCGGATCAGGCGACAAAGAAACCGTTTTCCAGTTCTTCGGGGACGAGGAAGACGGAAACCCTTCTCCGGTACGCCGGGGAAAGGTCCCGCAACGACGACGCGAGGTGGCCCGGACACCGGACCGACCCGCGTCCGCCGGGCCGAATGCGGTGGTCACCGTCGATCGGCCCCGAGTAGATCCCATCGGTTACCGGCGATGTCGAGAAAGACCACGACGCGACCGTAGGATTCGGTGCGCGGCTCGTTGACGAACGTGACACCGGCCTCGACCATCCGCCGGTAGGTGGCGTCGAAGTCGTCGACCTGGAGAAAGAACCCGACCCGCCCGGCCGTCTGATTCCCGACCGCCGCGATCTGCCGTTCCCCGTCCGCGCGGGCGAGAAGGATCCCGGTCTGCGCCCCGGGCGGTCGCACCACCACCCACCGTTTCGCCCGCCCGTCACCGGTGAGCGACGGGGAGTCCTCGACCAGTTCGAACCCGAGCACCCCGGTGAAGAATGCGATGGCCGGGTCGTACTCGTCCACGATCAGCGAAACCAGGTCGATCTGCACCACGGCATCGTACGTCGCGGATCGTGTTGCCCGACGGAGCGGACGGTGGCATCCACCGATCCTCTGCACAGGGTTTCCGATCAATCATGATCGACTGCGGCGGGGAGCGGCCCCGGGTCGCTGCCGGATCTGCCCGACCGGTGTCGAACGCCGCTTCGGCACCGTTCCGTCACCGGCGTGATGACCGTCTCTGCAGCCCGTCCGGCCGTCCTGTCGCCGGGACCCGCTGATACGTGGGCCCCGGTAGGTTTCGGCCGAACGGACGGGTGACTCGGGACGGCGGGACCGTCACGATCCTGTATCGGGTGTTCAGCGTGCGGAAACAGGGCAGAGGGGTCAATCGATGCTCTGGTACGTTTCGGGCTTCAACGGGGAATAGCGTAAGGATTGACATTGCTTCACAAGCGTTTTGGGCTGCTGCTCTCCTCGGTCGCCGTGGTCGCGCTGATCAGCGCGTGTGACTCGGCCAGCGACACGGACCAGGGCGGCGTCGCCGCGCCGGCCAGCGCGGCGGCACCCACCGAGGTCGCCAGCACGGCGCCGGCCGTGGACGAGGCCACCAAGAAGGCCTGCACCGAGCTTCTCGCCTCGATCGAGGACAACCTGAAGCTGGTCGCCGAGACGGAGAAGATCGGGCCGCCGGCCGGGCACATCGCGGTGGGCGCGCGGTACATCGCCGCGTCCGCGGACATCTACGCCAAGTCGATCGGGGCCGCCCCGGCGGTGACCGATGCCGCGTCCGCGGTGGCCGACGAGATGGACGCCATGGACAAGGCCTGGCAGAAGAACCCGGACAAGAAGCCGAGCAAGACCGAACTGAAGAAGGCCATCACCGAACTGCAGGCGACCTGCGGCGAGGAATGATCGTCGAGGTCCTCGGCTGAGCCACACCGCCGGGCCCGGTGCGCCGGCCGTCTCGCCGCGGTGGCCACGGGCGGTGTGGCTTGCGGGCGGGGGCCGTCTATTCGTACCGGAAAGCGGGTTTGATCGTGGAGAACCGTGACCGGACCACCATGGCCGAGATCGCCGCCGCCGCCGGGGTTTCGCCGGCCACCGTGTCGAAGGTGTGGAACGGCCGGGCCGACGTCGGGGAGCGGACCCGGCGGCGGGTCGAGGAGTTGCTGCGCGAGAGCGGCTACCGGGGCCGGGCCGTGCAGCAGGAGTCCGGCCTGGTCGACGTGGTCTTCCCGGAGATCGACTGCGCGTGGGAGGGCGAGTACATCCGAGGCTTGGCAGCGGCCGGGGCCGAGGCGGGCGTGCGCATCGTGGTGTCCAGTCTTGATCACGGGGAGCCGGCCCGCCGGCGGTTGCTGCAGCGGCTGCGGTCCGGGCGCACCGACGGGGTAATCCTGGCCACCGGTGCCGCCATCACGCCGCTGGTGTCCGCCCTGACCCGGATGAGGGTGCCGATGGCGACCCTCGATCCGGTCGCCGGGGGGAACTCGGATCTGCCGTTCGTGGATGCCGCCAACTTCGCCGGCGCCCGGGCCGCGACCGCCCACCTGCTGGCCCTCGGGCATCGCCGGATCGGCCTGATCACCGGTCTCGAACAGCTCGTCTGCTGCCAGGCCCGGCGGGACGGCTTCCTGGCGGCGCACGACGACTTCGGCGTGCCGCACCACCCCGAGCTGATCGAGGACGGTGACTTCCACACCGCGCTGGGGATCGCCGCCGCCGGCCGGCTTCTGGACCGGCAGCGTCCGCCGACGGCGATCTTCGCGATGAACGACTTCATGGCGATCGGTGTCTACGAGGCGGCCCGGCTACGGGGCCTGACCGTTCCCGATCAGCTCAGCGTGGTCGGTTTCGATGATCTGCCCGGCGCCCGCTGGGCCGCGCCGCCGCTGACCACGGTGCGCCAGCCGCTACGCGAGATGGGCGCCCTGGCCGTCCGCACCGTGCTCGGCCAGGCCGACGGCGGCGTGCTCGGCACCAGCCTGGTGATCCGGGACAGCACCGCGCACTGCCCACAATAGGCCGCGCTCGGTGAGCGTGCGGACCTGCGGGATCTCCAGATCCTCCGGGGCGTGGCCGAGCGTCGACACGAAGACCCGGCCCTGACCGAACCGCCTGGTCCACACCACCGGCATCACCACACCGGCGGTGTCCGGCTCGCCGTGGCCGCCGTCGAACGTGGTGGTGGCCAGCACCGTCAGGCTCGGGTCGACGTGACAGTAGTACTGCTCGGTATGCACGTCGAACGACTCCAGCCCGGCGGTGATCGGGTGCTCGCCGGTGAACTCGACCCGGTGGTCGATGATCCCGCCGGGATGGCACACGAACCGGCCGCCGACCATGAACTGGTAACGGGCCGCCTGATAACCGAACGCGATGATCCCACCGTGCCAGCCGGCGAACCCGGCCCCGGCCCGCACCCGCTCGACCAGGCCGTCCTCCTGCTCGGGGGTC
>DATMVU010000718.1:0-3700 GCA_035562875.1 Actinoplanes sp.
CGCCGTCCCGGCCGTCCAGCCGGCGGCGAACACCACCACCAGCAGGGTGAACCCGACGACGACCGGCCGGGAGTCATCCCGGCCGGTCCGGGGGCTCGCCGGTACGTCCACACGGAGTGCATCGACGGCACCCGGCCGGGCTTGAGAATTCTCAGCTCTTCTCCACCGTCCCGTCGATGATCGACAGCTCGGCGCCGGTCAGGGCCGGTGCTCTCCGACACCCCTTACCTACCGGAGATCAAAAGACAAGGAGATCAACTTCTACCCCTTCTCCGTACGCCGTTGTAAGGCCCCGCCACGTCGACGCGAGGCCGGCGTGCCCTCCCGGTCACCCCACGACCGCCGGGGCATGCCGACGCCGTCACGGTCACCGCAGCTCGGGCAGGACCTTGCTGCCGAACGTCTCGATGAACGGCAGCAGGTCCTGCCCCACGTGGTGCAGGTAGATCCGCTCGAACCCGAGGCCGGCATAACCGCGCAGCCATTCGACGTGCTGTGCCGGGTCGGCGGAGATGTTCACGACCTTGGCCACCTGGTCGACCGTCACGTTCTCGGACACCACGTCGAACTCCTCGGCGGTGGCCAGGTCCCAGCACACCGGTGGCACGAAGATGTTGCTGCGCCACTGGTCGTGCGCGATCGACTCGGCCTCGTGCTGGGTCGGCGCCCAGCTCAGGTGCACCTGCAGGCAGATCGGGCCGCGGCCGCCGGCGTCCCGGTAGGCGGCGATCATCTCGCGCAGATGCTCCTCCGGGGCGTTCACCGTGACCAGGCCGTCGGCCCACTCGGCGCAGGCGCGGGCCGTCTTCACGCTGACCGCGGCGCCGATCAGCGCGGGAGCGACCGCCGGACGGGTCCACAGCCGGGCCCGGTCCACGGTGACCAGGCCGTCCCGGGACACCTCCTGCCCGTCGAGCAGTTCCCGGATCACCCCGACCGACTCGATCAGCCGGGCGTCCCGGACCTCCTTGCGCGGCCACCTGCCCCCGGTGATGTGCTCGTTGCTGAACTCGCCGGAGCCCAGCGCGGCCCAGAACCGGCCCGGGTACATGCTGCCCAGGGTGCCGATCGCCTGCGCGATGATCGCCGGGTGATAGCGCTGGCCGGGCGCGTTCACCACCCCGAACGACAGGTTCGTGGCCTGCAGCGCGGCGCCCAGCCAGGACCAGGCGAAACCTGACTGGCCCTGACGGGTGCTCCATGGCGAGAAGTGGTCGGAGCACATTGCGGCGTCGAACCCGGCGCGCTCGGCAGCGATCACCGCGTCCAGGAGCGCGCCGGGACTGATCTGTTCGTGGGAGGCGTGGATGCCGTACTCGGTCATACGACCTCCATACCCACTTCCCGGGATTACTCCGGTGCCACGACCAGGATTCCGAGACACATCTCGTCGCTGGTGCCCTCACCCCACACCACGTAGCGGGACGGCAACTGCTTGAGCTGCGGGAGCTGCTTGCGCAGGGTCGCGTCGTGCGTGCAGGTCACCCGTACGTTATCGCCCTTGGTGATCTTGATCGGCTCCTTCAACGGGGTGAGCGCCTGCTCGTCGAAGTTGTACTGCTGCACGTCGAGCAGGGTCTGCGCCTTCGGGGTGTCCGGGTTCAGCTCCACCTTGATCGACCGGCCGAGCAGGTGCATGTGCCCGGCCGCCATGTAGACCGTGCCGCCCTGGTCGATCGGCTGGTCACAGCTCTGGGTGTTGCCCGGTTTCGGGGCCCCGCCGTTGTTGCACCATGCATTGAGCTGGTTGACCTGCTCCGCCGACGGGTCACCGAACCGCTTCTTCACGTCGGCGACAGCCGCCGTCCGGTCACACAGCGGCCCGGTGGCACCGGTCTCGCAGGGCAGCTCGATCGGGGCCATCACGAGGCCGGTCTCCAACGGCTTCAGCGCGGTCTGGGACAGCCGCATCTGCATCCCGGACTGGTCCGAGCCGATCGTCCCGTCACCGGCGCCGAGCAGGTTGTAGTGGACCTGCATGACCAGTTTGGACCCGGGTGGCATGGCGAACCCGAACCCGTTCGGCATCAGCGTCTCGCCGGCGCCGGGCGCCCAGTGCGCCACCCACGCGGTCTGGCCCTGCACCCCACTGTCCCCGAAACAGGTCCAGCCCTCACCGTCGGATTTCGCGTCCACCTTCTCGGCCTCCTTGGCCTGGGTGGGGTCGAGCCGGTAGAAGATCGCATGGTGCACGAGCGCCGCGTTCTGCGGCTTGAACGAACTGCCGGTCAGGAAGGCCTGCTCGGTCAGTTTCGGGTCGACGAGGAAACAGCGGTACTCGTCGGTGCCTCCGTTCGGCGCCTTCGGTGTGTACGGCGCCGGGAGTCCGACGTCGACGAACCGTTCCCCGTCCCGTAACGCGGTGGGCGGTGACGCCGAACCGGTGTGCCCGGTATGGGTGCCGTTCGGTGCCGGCGCGGCGTCCGGTTCGGAGTCCGAACCGCACGCCGCGAGGGACAGTACGGCGGCGAGTGCGACGGCGGTGGCTGGACGGGTGAATCTCACGGTGGCCTCCCCTGGCTGAGAATCGCCCCAATCCTGCCTTCTGTAACCGGCCAGGCGTATCCGTTGTAACCCGGACGGGACCCTGTGAATCGATCATCAGGGTCGATTAAGGGTCAGTTACCCGACGGTTCACTGGCGGGCTCGGCCGGAACTGCTGTCACCTCGGGCCTGATCGGCGCCGGGTCGTAGCTGGAGCCACGGTCCAGGGAGAAAGCGGCGCAGAACAGCACCACCACGCCGATGACGGCCAGCACACCGAGGGTGATCCAGAGGTTCCGGTTGCTGCTCTTGACGGGCGCCGGTGGGGCGTAGGCGGGCGCGGCGGGCATCACCCGGGGGAGATCGGTCTGGGTGTCGGCGGCAGCGACGATGCTCTCCGGGTCGCCGAGACGGTCCAGAATGGTGCGGATCGAGGCCTCGGTCTCCTCCTCCAGCTCGGCCCGGGCGATCTCGATGTGCTCGCGCAGGTCGTTGACCAGCTCCTCGCGCCGCCCGGCAGGCAGTCGCATCGCGGCCTGGTCCACCCGCGCCAGATATACCGCGACCAGGTGATCGCTCTCGGTCATCATCATCATTTCTCCGTTCCGAGGATGCGGTCGACGCCGCTGCGAAAGGTGACCCACTCGGTGCGGAAGTGGGTGAGGGCCGCCTCGCCGTCCGGAGTCAGGGTGTAGTAGCGCCGGGGAGGGCCGGCCGGTGCCTCGCGCCAGGTGGTGGCGATCCGGCCGTTGCGCCGTAGCCGGGAGAGCAGCGGGTACATCGTCCCCTCGCTGGTGGTCATGCCGAGCCCGGTGCTGAGTTGCTGGACCAGCTCGACGCCGTAGAGCTCACGCTTGTCGAGAAGCGCGAGCACGCAGTACTCGATGGTGCCCCGGCGCAGTGCCGTGGTCAGTGCCGCCTCATCACTCACGACTACAAGGTACCTTGCGCCGCAAGGTACGAGCAACAAGGAACGGGCCGCCGAAGCGGCCCGTCCGCAGAAACCGAGGTCAGGAGACGACGCGGAAGGTGGCGTCCGCCTTCTCCGTGGTGGTGCTGATCGGGTCGACCCGCAGCAGGTAGTTGTAATGCCGCAGGTAGCGCGTCGGGTAGTTGTACGACTGGTACGACGTCCACGCGGCGTCGGCCAGCCCGGCCACCGGCTTGAACGAGGCGTCGGCGGCGAACGTCGCGGTGCCGTCGTTCGCGGCGAGCA
>DATMVU010000719.1:0-6169 GCA_035562875.1 Actinoplanes sp.
GACCGTCTACCACGCCACCGTTCCCGCCGGGGCGGTGCGGCGGGTGCTGACACTGGAAGCCGACCGGATGGCCGGCCCCCGGATCACCGCGGCGACCGTGGCCTCGCAGGTCGCGGTGATCCGTCAGGAGGTAGCCAGCCGCGTGCTGAACCGTCCGTACGGCCGGTTCCCGATGCCTCACCTGCAACAGCTGATGTACACCGGATATCCGAACACCCACGACGGCAACGGCACTCTCGGCGACCTGGAATCGGCCACCGCCGACGACCTACGGCGGTTCTTCGGGCAGTGGTACGCGCCGGGCAACGCCGTGCTCAGTGTGACCGGAACGTTCGATCCGCAGGTCGTGGCCGACCACATCACCAGGGAGTTCTCGGCGATCGGGCCGCGGCCGGGGCTGCGCCGGAGACTGCCCAACGGCCTGGACGTGCTGCTGGTACGCCGGTCCGCAGTGCCATTGGCTGAAGTACGGCTACGGATCCCGCTCGGGCACTGCGGCCCGGCGGCGACCATGCTGCTCGGGCCCACCATGCTGGCGGGGTCACCCGCACTGGTGAGACGCGGCGACGGTGCCGGGGTCGACGCCGTCGCCGACCGGCTACTCATCAGCGCGGTCTGCCCGGCGGACCGCCTCGGCAGCGTTCTCGGCGACGTGGGGGAGTGCCTGCTGGCGCAGCGGTACCCGGCGGAGGCGGTGGCCGGTGAACGTGACCGGTTCGCCGGGCTGCTCGCCACCCTGGCCGGCAGCGAACCGGCCATGGTGGCCGACGAGGAACTCAACCGGCGGCTCTACGGCGATCACCCGTACGGGGTGGCTCCGGACGTCACCGGCCTGCGGGCGGTGACGGCGGGCACCCTGACCACGTTGCACGCGGACCGGATCGGCCCGGGACAGGCCACCCTCGTGGTGGTCGGCGACGTCGACCCGGAACGGGCCACCGACCTGGCCCAGGAGAAGCTAGGCGGTTGGCCGCCGCGCCCGCCGGCACCGCCGATGCCCCCGGTACGGGCGCTGGTGCCCGGCGGCCCGCACGTGGTGCCCCGAGACGGCGGGCGGACGCTGATCAGGGTGGCCGCCGAGGCCCGACCGCCCGGTGACCCGGACGGAGTGGCCCTGGAACTGGCCGCCGTCGTGCTCGGCGGCTACTGCTCGTCGCGGCTGATGACCGAGCTGCGGGAACGCCTCGGTGTCGCGTACACGCCGCGGGCGGTGGTCCTGCACGCCGCCCACAGCAGCAAACTGGTGGTGTCCGCACAGGTGGGGGCATCCGCTGCCGGTGACGCGCTGCGGGTGATCCGCCGTGAACTGGAGCGCCTCGGCACCGAGAGACACGTGAACTCGCCGCCGGCGGGCTGACCGGTTCGATCAGGCCACCGAGCTGGTCGGGGCAGGACTCACCGGCCGACGCGAATGTGGTCGGCTCGGGACCGAACGGACTGGCCGCGGCTCTGGTGCTGACCGGCGCGGGCCTGCGTGTGCACCTGTACGAGGTCGCGCCCACCGTCGGCGGCGGAGCCCGGACCCGGGAACTCACCCTGCCGGGATATCACCACGACGTGTGCTCCGCGGTCCACCCGATGGCCCTGGCGTCGCCGTTCTTCCGTGCCTTCGACCTGCGCCGGCACGGCGTCCGCCTGTACCAGGCCGAGGTCGCCTACGCACACCCGATGGACGACGGGCGCGCCGGCACAGCGACCGGCCGTACGTCCTCGCCGTCCAGCCCGGCGTCGTCGACGGCACCCGGGCACCGGCGGGCCGGCAGGTCCTGTGGACGTACGCGCACGTTCCGAACGGGTCCACGCGGGACGTCAGCGAGCTGGTGAAGGACCAGATCGAACGGTTCGCGCCCGGATTCCGCGACCTCGTCCTCGCACAGCACGTCATCCCGGCCGCCCGGCAGGCCGACCACAACCCCAACTATGAGGGCGGCGACATATCCGGGGGCGCCACCAACGCCTGGCAGCTGGTGATGCGCCCGGCCCCACGGTGGGACCCGTACCGCACCCCGCTGCCGGGGGTCTACCTCTGCTCCTCCTCCACACCGCCGGGACAGGCGGTGCACGGCATGTCCGGCATGCACGCCGCAGACCGGGTGCTCCGGCAGCGGTTCCGGCTGACTGTCGATCCCCTCGACGCGGCGGCCGGAGTGGCCTGAGACCTCTCACTTCTCCGTCAGGGCTGCGATCACGGCCTCGACCGCGAACCCGGCCCGGTCCCCGATCACCTGTGTCATGACCCAGAACCCACTTCCTATTGTGTACGTATGGACGAGTCCCGCTGGCTGCCCCTTCAACCGGGCGGGGACGCCGTCCGCCAGCTGCTCGCCGCGTCACGAAGCCATCGTGGCCTGGACTGTGCGGGCGCCGAGATCGCCGCCGCCGATGTGCGGACGGCACTGCTGAGCACCGAATCCGGGCTGTGGATTCGTGCGGCACGGATCACCGGCCGGCTCGATCTGCGCACGTGCACCGTGCCGGTTCCGCTCCGATTCACCTCGTGCGACTTCACCGACCCGGTCGACGTCGAAGGCGCCGCACTGCACGAGCTGATCATCACCGGAGACGCTACGGCGGCCCGTCCCGCCGTACTCCCCGGTCTTCATGCCTCCGGAACCCGGATCAACCGCGACCTGAACCTCTCCGGCATGGTGATCACCGGAGAACTGCGGCTGCCGGCGGCACGTCTCGGTGGATCGCTCGATGTGACTGGTGCCGAACTGACACCGGCGGACGGCCACGCACTGGACCTGGCCGAATCCACCATCGGCGGCAGCCTGCTGCTGAACTCACCGGGCACCGGCCGCCGCTGCCGGATCGGCGGCCGGATCGACATGAGCAACGCGACGATCCGGGGCGCCCTCCTGATCCGCGACGCCGACCTGACCACCCTGCAGGCGCCACGCCTGACCGTGCACGGCACGTTCCGGGTCGACGGCGAAACGGTGATCCGCGGTGGCATCCTGATGCCCGGCGCCCAACTCGACGGCGGCATGCGACTGTCCGGTGCGCTGTGGAATCCGGGCGGCACCGCCCTCGACCTGAACCAGGCCGTCCTCGGCGGTTTCCTCAACGCCCGTGGCCTGTCGATCGAAGGCGTGGTACGCCTCAACAGCGCCCGCATCAACGGCCTGCTCTGCCTGGACCACACCACGCTCACCAAGCCCCGCCGCGACAGGTGCGTCTCCGCGGTGAACCTGACCGTCACCGGCGACGCCCAGTTGCGGGGACTGTCCGCCGTCGGTGGCTCGCTGACCTTTCGCGGCGCGTCGATCGCCGGGGTGTTCGACGCGCAGGACGCATACGTCAGCAATCCCGGCGGCCCCACAGTCAGCCTGCACATGGCCCAGGTCACCGGCAACGTCCGGCTGTGCGGCCGGTTCCAGTCGATCGGCCGGGTGGTGCTGACCCGGGCCGTCATCGGCGGCCGCCTGCGTGCCGACGGCGCCACCCTGACCTGGAAAGGCGATCCCGGCGCACGCACCAACGCGATCGACGTGAACTCGGCGGTCATCCGCGGCGGCGTGAACCTGGGCTGGCAGGTCACCGCCGGAGCGGTCAACTTCACCGGGGCCAGCACCTCCTACCTCGCCGACCGCCCCGACCAGGACTGGCCCGCCGACTCGTACGTCAGCGGCTTCACCTACGAACGTTTCGAAGCAGCCGCATGGCACGGCGAAGCCGTCTGGGACGCGACCGCCCGGATCGCCTGGCTGTCCCGGATGACCCGCTACGACCCCCGCGCCTGGGAACAGCTGGCCGCGGTACTACGGGCCGCCGGAGACGTCGACGGCGCGGAGACGGTACTGATCGCCCAGCGCAGACAGGCCCGGCGTCTGCGTACCGGCCGCCGCCGTCTCTTCGACAGACTGCAGGACACCACCGTCCGGTACGGATTCCGCCCGCAACGCGCCCTGTACCTGCTGGTGGCCCTGATCGCAGCGGTCACCGCCGGGCTGAGCCTGCCCGCAGTACAGGCCCAGATGCGCGCAACCGACCAGAACGCCCTGGTCTTCACTCCGGCCGGAGCCCAGCCCCTGCCCGACGAACACCTGCCGCCGGGGGAGTGCGGCAACGGCAAAGTCCGCTGCCTGAGCCCGTTCTTCTACGCCGTCGACACGGTGGTCCCGCTGATCGACCTGCACCAACGCTCCACGTGGTACCCGGTGGCCGAACGCAACGGCGTACTCCTGGAATGGCTGTTGAACCTCTGCACCATCCTCGGCTGGATCGCCTCCACCGTCTTCGCGGTCTCCTTCACCCGCCTCGGGCGGGCCACCTGACCCGCTGTTCCAGCTCGCGCAGCCACTCAGTGCCGAGCCGCCGGCCCCCGGGAAACCGGTCGTCGCGATCCCAGCGCCACGTGGTGATCATCGCCAGCACCAGGATCCGGCAGTCCCGAAGCAACTGACGGTCCACGCCCGGGTAGTGGTTCCCGACCTCGTCGGGCGCGTGCGCCAGGTCGAACTCGACAGGCCCCCGGCAGCACGTCTCGAAGTCGATGAACAGCGGGCCGGCACGGGTCGCGAGCAGGTTCCCGGGATGAGGCTCGCCATGCAGGAGCTGCTCGGCCCGGCCACTGCCGCGGACCACTCGACACGTGCGGTCCAACACTGCGGCGAGGAAGGCCCGGTCCGGTTCGGCCAGCTCCGGCGTGCGGAGGTGATCGGCCACCAGAGCCCGGGCCGCCTCGACCCGGTCCGTGAAATGCGGAGCGGGCAGGTCGACGGTGCGCATTCCGGCATGCAGGCGTGCGAGCGCACCGGCGTACTCCATGGTCGACAGCGGTGGAGAGGTCACCGGTGCGTAGTAGGTCCACAGGGTGACCACGTGGTCGCCGTACTCGAAGACCTCCGGCGACTCCAGCGCGGCCACCGGACTCCCGGCCGCGACCAGCCGCCGGGCCACCTCCACTTCCCTGTGGGCCGTCTGGTGTACGGCCGGTACCACCCGGGCCAGCACGTCGCAGGGCCGCAGCCGCAGGGTGAGCGCATTCGAGTCGTGCAGGACGACCGTATCGTCGACGATCAGGCCGAGCCGCGACGCACTGGACACCGCTGCCTGGGTCGCCCGGTGAACCGCATCCGCCCGCATCAGTCGTACCGGTACATGTCGGCGTACGGGTCGGGCTCGCCGGTCCACGGGTCCCGGCCGGATCTGCGGCGGCGCCAGTACTCCGTCGTGGTCAGGTACATCGCGTTCGTACGGCCGAAAAGGGTGAGATCGCCGAGCGGGCACTCGGGGAAGGCCCCGTCGAGCAGGCGGACCAAGAACTCGGTCATGCCGAAGTCGTAGCGCCGCCAGATGCCGTGCTGCCGATGGTAGAGCAGCACCGGCCACTGTTCCGGGTCCTCGTCGGTGGCGTCCCAGCACAGGTTGTCGCCGCTGGAGTCCACACCCCACAGGATCAGCCGGGGCGACACCCCTTCCAGGTCGGGTTCTCTGCGGTCGATCTCCGTCCAGAGCCGGCGAGCGAGGGCCGTCCCGGCGCGCATGCAGTTGTCGTCACCGGTGGGCGGCTCCGACCAGGGCTCCGGGTCGCCGATCACCAGATGGTTCTGAATCATCCCGGCTCCGTAGACTGCCATGAAGCGCTGGTAGGAGGCGGGGAACCGCCGACCCCAGGACTCGGTCAGCCGGTCCCAGTCGACTGTCGTGTCGCTGGCGGTCAGTGGCGGCATGAGACGCTGGAGCGCCTCCAACGAATGCCGCATCACAGCACCCTACAACGTGAGTGTCGTGGCCAGCTGGGGCACGAGCCGGAAGCGTGCGGTGTGGTACTGCACGGCCACTTTTCCGCTGAGGAGTCCTCAACCGCCGGGGGGCGACTGTTCGGCTGGCGCGGCGGCCTCGCCCGGGCGGACCAGCCCAGCCTCGTAGGCCAGGATCACCAGTTGGACCCGATCTCGGACGCCGAGCTTGGCGATGGACCGCGTGATGTGGGTTTTCACCGTCAGCGGGCTGATCACGAGGTGACCGGCGATGGCGTCATTGGACAGGCCCGTCGCTACCAGCCGGACGATTTCCCGTTCGCGTTCCGTGAGCGCGGCGAGCTGTGCCCCGCCGGTGCCGGCCGGCGGCCGATGGGCGAGTTGCGCGACGACGCGGCGGGTAACGCTCGGGGACAGCAGCGCGTCACCGGCCGCGACGATCCGGACTGCCTGGCGCAGGC
>DATMVU010000720.1:0-18202 GCA_035562875.1 Actinoplanes sp.
AGTGGTTCAGGGACTTCTTCGACCATCTAGGGGAGGGTCCGTCCGACGTCGGCGGTGTCGTCGACGAGCGACTGACCGACGACGGCGTCACGATCTGGGAGTCGGCCGGCGAGCCGGTGGCGATGGCCGCCCACTCCCGCATCGAAGCGGGCATGGCCCGGATCCAGTACGTCTACACTCCGCCCGCGCACCGGCGGCACGGTTTCGGCGGTGCTGTCACCACCGCTGTCACCCGGAAGACGCTTGCTGCGGGCGCCACCGAAGTGGCCCTCTTCACCGACCTGTCGAACCCGACCAGCAACGCCTTGTACCCACGGCTGGGCTACCGGCCGATCGAAGACCGAGCAGTGGTGGAATTCTCCCGATGAACAGCGGAATCGTGCTCTCTCTCAACGTGGGCGGCTCCGAGCCCACGCCCGTCCGCGGCCCCGGGGTCACCGGCATCGGCAAACGCCCGGTGGATCACCCGGTGACGGTGCGCCGCCCCGGCCCGAAGTCGACCGGACTGCACAGCGGCATCATCGGCGACTTCATCGGCGACACCCAGCATCACGGCGGGGACGACCAGGCGGTGTACGCGTACGCCGTCGAGGACTACGCCTGGTGGTCCGCGGAGCTGGGCCGCGAGCTGGAGCCCGGCCTGTTCGGCGAGAACCTGACAACCCGTGGCCTCGACCTGTACAACGCCGTCATCGGCGAGAAGTGGCAGGTCGGCGACGGGGTGGTGCTGGAGACCACGTTCGGCCGGATCCCATGTGCCACCTTCCAGCACCGGATGGGCGAGCCACGCTGGATCAAACGGTTCGCGGCCTCCAACCGGACCGGCGCCTACCTGCGCATCCTCCAGGAGGGCCCGATCAGCCCCGGCGACCGCATCACGGTGCTGGACCGCCCGGCACACGGCCTCACCCTGTCCGAGGCGTTCAACATCTACATGCACGCCCCCGAGGAGATGTCCCGTCTCCTCGTCGCCGACGCCCTGCCGCCGGCACTCCGCACCAAGATCGAGGACCGTCTGGCAGCCACGCCCGGCCCCTCCCCGCAATGAGCGACGAAGGAGCGGCGGCGATCGGCTGTCGGCTCTGGGGCGGTCACAGGCCGGGCAGGCGGCCGTTGCGGAAGACGTCGACGAAGTCCTGGTGGTCCTCGCGGGCCTGGTCACCGTACTTGTGTGCGAACTCGGTCAGGTGGCGGACGAACCCCGCCTCGTCCTTGTCGACGACCGCGACGATCGCCTCCTCGGTGGAGAAGTCGACGAGATCGTGGCTGGACTCGTCGTCGGCGACCGAGTGCATGCGGGCCACCGCCCGGCCCAGGTCGGCGATCACCCCGGTCAGCTCCTCCGGTTCGTTCACGTCCGACCAGTCGAGATCGGCGGCGTACGGCGACACCTCCGCCACCAGCTGACCGATCCCGTCCAGTTCGGTGAAGCCCAGCCACGGGTCGGCGTGCGCCTGCAGGGCACGCTGCGACTCCGCCGTACGGTGGCCCTGGTGTTTGAAGTAGCCCTTGACCCGTTCGTCGTCGATCCAGCGGGCGACGGCCGGGACCTGGGCCTGCTTCATGTAGATGATCACGTCGTTCTCGAGCGCCTCGGTGTGGCCTTCGAGGAGCAGGTTGTACGACGGCAGCCCGGCCGAGCCGATGCCCACACCTTTGCGCAGCTTGATGTCCTTGATGTGGGTCGACACCGGGCGGGTCGACGCGGGCAGGGTGCCCAGGTAGCGGTCGAACGCGGCGGTCACCCGTTCGGCTGTCTCCCCGTCCACGTCGTAGACGCCGTCGCCGAGGGAGAACCTCCGTTCGAAGTCGTCGATGGTGGTCTGGCTGTCGAGCAGATCGACCCGGGTGTTCAGGCGGGCCTCCTGCAGCACCCGGCGCAGCACCCCGTCCGCGTTCGCCAGGGTGATCGAACCGATCGCGTCGTCGCCGCCGTGCGCGACGGCCCGCAACTCGGTCAGGTACGCCTTCGCGAACTCGCTGACCATGGCGGTGATGTGATCGTCGGAGAGCGCCTTCGAGTAGCCGATCAGGGCGACGCTGGCGGCGAACCGTTTGAGGTCCCAGCTGAACGGGCCCACGTACGCCTCGTCGAAGTCGTTGACGTTGAAGACCAGATGCCCGGACGAGTTCATGTACGTGCCGAAGTTCTCGGCGTGCAGGTCGCCGTGGATCCAGACCCGGCTGGTCCGCTCGTCGAGAAAACTGTCATCTCGGAAATCACCGCTCATATCGGCGTAGAAGAGCGAGGCACTACCCCGGTAGAACGCGAACGGGGACGCCGCCATCTTTCGGAACTTGCGGCGGAACGCGGCCGGGTCCAGCGCCATGAGCTCGCCGAACTCCCGGGACAGCACGTCGATGATGAAGTCAGCCCTCATGTCGGCCACGCTACTCAGCCGATACGACACTGCGGCTACCCTTTCCGCTATGTCCGCTTCCCGTCTGGTGCGCATCGGCACTCGGTCCTCCCCCATGGCACTCGCCCAGGTCGAGAGGGTCCGCCGGATGCTCGCCACCCTGCGGCCGGAGCTCACCGTCGAAGTGGTGCCGCTGAGCACCAGCGGTGACCGGTGGCAGGGCGCGCTGTCCGACCTCGGCGGGAAGGGCGCGTTCACCAAGGAGGTCGACCAGGCGCTCCTCGACGGGCGGGCCGACGTGGCGGTGCACTGTGTCAAGGACGTGCCCGGCGACCGGCCGGCACCCGCCGGGACGGTGTTCGCCGGCTACCTGACCCGCGACGACGTGCGGGACTGTCTCGTCGACCCGGCCGGCCGTCGCATCGACGAACTGCCCGCCGGGACCCGGGTCGGCACCTCCGCCGTCCGCCGGGTCGCCCAGATCAACCTGCACTGGCCGCACCTCAGCCCGGTGCCGATCCGCGGCAACGCCAACTCCCGCCTCGCCAAACTCGACGCCGGGGACTACGACGTGCTCCTGCTCGCCGTCGCCGGACTGCACCGCATCAACCTGCCCGGACGGATCACCCATCCGATCGACGTGGACACGTTCGTGCCCGCCGTCGGCTCCGGGACGCTGGTCCTGCAGTGCCGGCGGGACGACACGGCCGCCCTGGAGGTCGCCGAGGCCCTGGACGACCGGCGGACCGCCCAGGAGACCGAGGCCGAGCGGACCATGCTGCACATCCTGCAGGGCAGTTGCAGTTCACCCATCGGTGGTTACGCCCGCACCGAACCCGACGGGCGGATCAGCCTGCGCGCCCGGGTGATCAGCCTGGACGGCAAGACCGTGCTGGACGCGCACGAGTGGGCCGCCGACCCGGTCGTCCTCGGCACCTCGGTCGCCGCCTCGCTGCTGCGACAGGGCGCCCGGGAGATCCTTACGGCTTCTTGACCAGGGGGGCGGTCAGGGCCAGCGGGTCCGGGCGGTGCACGCCGCCCACACCCGACTGCTCGGCCGCGATCTTCTCCTGCAACTTCAGGATGCCGTGCAGCAGCGCCTCCGGCCGGGGCGGGCACCCCGGCACGTAGACGTCCACCGGGATGATCTGGTCGACACCCTTGGTGACCGAATAGGAATCCCAGTAAGGCCCACCGCAGTTCGAGCAGGAGCCGAAGGAGATCACATACTTCGGCTCCGGCATCTGGTCGTACAACCGCTTGATCGCCGGGGCCATCTTGTCGGTGACCGTGCCCGAGACGACCATCAGATCCGCCTGACGGGGACCGTGCGCGAACGGGATCACCCCGAGCCGCATGAAGTCATGGCGCGACATGCTCGACGCGATGAACTCGATGGCGCAGCACGCCAGCCCGAAATTGAACACCCAGAGCGAATAGCGCCGCCCCCAGTTCAGCACGAACCGGATGGGTTCCCCGAGTACTCCTGGCAGACCGGCCATCCGGTCAACTTAACGCATCACGGTACGACCGGCTCCGCGTCGTCTGCTGATCCGGCCGGGAACCGCGGTGATCACGGCGGCGATCAGTGGTGGGGCTGCGGCCACCGCGAAACACACCGGCAGGGTGAAGCCGGCCAGCAGCAGGCCGGCCATCGCGGTGCCCGCCGAACCGGCCAGGTTGAAGGCGGTGTTCACCCAGGCGCCGGCCTGGGTGCGGGTGCCGGGGGTGGCGGTCTCGTCGGCGAGCAGGTAAGCGGTGGTCAGGGATGGGGAGACGAACAGGCCGATCACCCCGGCGAGTACGCCGAGCACGTAGAGATTCGTGGACAGCCCGGCGACCGCGATCGACAGGCCGAGGGCCAGGGCCAGCAACGGCAGCAACCGGCTACCGGGCATCCGCCAGGTGATCGCGCCGTAGGCCAGGCCACCGGCGACACTGCCGACGGCGAGAGCGGCCTCGATCCAGGCGACAGCGGCGAGCTGGTTCTCGTTCCGGGCGAATCCGACGATCAGCAGACTCAGCGAGCCGAGACACATCCCGGCGGCGGCCGAGACCAGGATCGGCCGGTACAGGACCAGCACCGCCGGCAGCCCCGCAGCCGGACCCGAGGTGTCCAGGGCGGCCGGGACCGGGACACGACGCGAGCGGACCGCCGGCGAGGTGATCAGGAGGAGACTGCCGGTCAGGATCAGGGCCGCGCCCAGGGCCACCCCGAGAGCCGGGTTCGCCACCGCGGCCACCGCGCCCGCCAGCAGCGGCCCGGCGATGTACAGCGTCTCCTCGGCGACCGTGTCCAGAGAGAAGGCACGTTGCCGCAGCTCCTGGCCGGGGAGCAGATCACTCCAGAGGGTGCGCATGATCGGGCCGAGCGGTGGAGTGGACGAACCAGCGGCGGCGGCCAACCCGTACAGCAGAAGGTTCGGTGTGGTGCCGGGGTGCCAGGTGGCGGCGGTGAGCGCGATCAGTGCCGAGGCGTAGACGGCGGCCATCGGGGGCAGTGCCCGCCCCGGGCCGTGCCGGTCGATGAGCCGCGCCCGCCACGGCGACAGCACCGCACTGATCAGGCCGAAGAGGGCGAGGAAGACACCGGCGACGCGGTACGAGCCGGTGGACTGGATGACCGCGAACAGCAGAGCGAGCGGGACGACGCCGTAGGAGAGCCGGCCGATCAGGGCGGGAACGAAGGTACGAACGGCGTGCTGGGTACGCAGCACGGCACGGTATGAGGGCATGACGATTCCTCGGATGACACAGCACTGAACGACAGCGCTGCTAAGCGACGGGGAGGCGGCTGTGATGCCGCGCTCCTACGCACCGAGGACATACATGATCGTCAGCCTACCGCGTCGGTCAGATGAGGCAGAAGAAGCAAACCGGGTGCCGCCCCGATCGTGCCGGTGACCATCGAGCGGTGGGCATATCCAGCCAAAACACTGCGAGGCAGGACACTCGACGGAGGGACCACGGGAGAGGGACCGGTGGCCGTCATCGACGCGCATCGTAACCATGATCGGTCTGATCCGCCTACGCTCGCCGCTATGAAAAGCGTTGCTGCCGGTGTCGCCGCCAGTCATCCGGCGACTGCTCGGGCCGGGATGCGGGTGCTGGAGTCCGGAGGTACCGCGGCGGACGCGGCGGTGGCCGCGGTGCTCGCCTGCTGCGTGGCCGAGACGATCTACACCGGGCTGGGCGGAGGCGGGTTCGCCACGTATTTCGAGGCGAGCACCGGCCAGGTCACCTGCCTCGACTTCTTCGTGGCGGTGCCGGGCCTCGACGGTGACCACAGTGCCGCGGACATGGTGGCGGTGGACGTGTTCTTCGGTGGGCTGCCACAGATCTACTCGATCGGTGGAGCCAGCGTGGCAGTGCCGGGAGTGCCGGCCGGGCTCGGTGAGGTGCACCGCCGCTGGGGCCGGCTGCCGTGGGACGAGGTGGTGGCTCCGGCGGCCGGGCTGGCCCGGACCGGGGTGCTGATGCCGGCGGCACACGCGCGCACGCTGGAGTCGTGCGCGACGGCCCTGGCCTACGGTGACGGGGCTGCGACCTACCAGCCGGGTGGGCGGCTGCTGCAGAGTGACGAGCTGCTGTTCCACTCCGGGCTGGCGACAGCGATGGACGCGCTGGCCAGCGACGGTCCGGAGGTCTTCTACACCGGGGAGTACGCGAAGCTGCTCGTCGCCACGGTCCGGGAGGCGGGTGGGGCGATCGGGCCGGCCGACCTGGCGGCCTACCGGGTCGAGTCGGTGCCGGTGGAGCACGCGTCGCTGGCCGGGTACCGGGTGCACGCCCGGCGCGATCTGAACCGGACCGTCGACACGATCAGTGCACTGCCCGCCGATCTGTCCCGCCCCCACCGGGCGCCGGCGGTGGCGGATGCCCTGGTCAACCGGGGTCAGCAGCGGCTGGGCGACACCACGAACGTCTCGGTGGTGGACACCGAGGGCAACGCCTGCGTGATCACCACGACGCTCGGGCTGGGTGCCGGGGTGTGGCTGCCGGGGCTCGGCATCAACCTGAACTCGATGCTGGGCGAGGGGGAACTGCTCTCCGAGGAACTGGTGCCGGGGCAGCGGATGTCGTCGTACATGTGCCCGCTCGTGGTGACCGACCCGGACGGCGAACTGGTCGTCGCGGCGGGTTCGGCGGGCGCCTCCCGGATCCGGACGGCCCTGGTGGACACGCTGCTGGGAGTGCTCGTCGACGGCCTGAGTGTGCCGGAGGCGATCGCCCGGCCCCGGTTCCACGCGGTCGAGGACACCGTGCACGCCGAAGCCGGCTGCCCGCCCGGGGATCTGGCGGCGCTGGCGGAGGCCGGCTGGCAGGTCGTGGAGTGGCCGGACATCAACCACTACTTCGGGGGTGTCACCGCCGTGGGCCGGTCAGGTGCGGCCGGCGACCCACGGCGCGGCGGTGTCGGACTGTTGGTCTGAGCGGAGCCGTCACATGGTGCGGGCGGCGGTGGCAGTCGCGTCGGCGGCGGTCTCCCGCAGCGGGATCTCCAGGGCGGTGGGTGCCAGGCCGAAGGTGCGTTCGGTCAGCGACGAGTCGAGGATGAACGGCGCGTAGAACTGGTAGTCCATCTCGGCCATCTCACGGGCCATCGGGACGGCCAGACCGGCCGTGCGCATCACGAAGCGGGGCAGGCTGTGCACCTTGAGACGGGGCTGGCCGGTCAGGTCGCAGTAGCGGTCGGCCAGTTCCCGGATGGTGATCGGCTCGGGTGACGGCACGTGCCAGGCGCGACCCCAGGCCCGCTCGTCGGGAGCCAGCTCGACGAGGGTGCGGGCCATGTCGCCGGTGTAGGTGAAGGTGTGCGGGGCGTCCATGTCGCCGGGCGCCCAGGCGGCGGAGCCCTTGGCGATGGCCGGCAGCAGGACGCTGGAGAAGACGCCGACCGATCCGGCACCGAGGTAGTCCGAGGCGCGGGCCTCGAACGTGCGCACGCCGCTGTCCAGGGCGTCCTGCCACATCCGGTTGCGGACCCTGCCCTTGCGCCCGGTGGCGGCGAGCGGGGAGTCCTCGGTCATCCGGCCGCCGGGCTGGGGGCCGTAGCCGTACAGGTTGCCGGTGATCGCGTAGACCGCACCGGACGCCTTGGCCGCGGCGATCATCGCGTTGTTCATCGGGAACCAGAGCTTGGTCCATTCGGTGTACTTCGGGTTCGCGCAGTTGTAGACGACCTTCGCGCCCTCGGCGATCTCGGTGAGGCGGCGTGCGTCGGAGGCGTCGGCGGCGATCCGCTCGATCAGGTCGTGGGTGGGGCCGCTGCCGCTGCGGGTCACCATCCGGACCCGCTCGCCGCGCTCGACGAGGAGGCGGGCGACGCCGGAGCCGATCGGGCCGGAACCGATGATGACGTGCATGGCGATCTCCTTTGTGAGCACTGCTCTCTGTTGAGAACAACGATCGCACAGGTTCGATCGGAAAAGCAAGAGCAGTGCTCTCGTTATGGCACACTGGCCTGATGAGCGAGTCAGCACCGGCCAGGACACCGCGGACCCTGCGCGCCCGGGTGCGCGCCGAGATGACCGAGGAGATCAAGACGGTCGCCCGGCAGCACCTGGCGTCCGACGGGGCGAACCTGTCGTTACGGGCGGTCGCCCGGGACCTGGGGATGGCGTCGTCGGCCGTCTACCGCTACTTCGCCAGCCGGGACGAACTGCTCACCGCGCTGATCATCGACGCGTACACCACGGTCGGCGACGCCGCCGAACAGGCCGCCGCGGACGAGACCACAGCACTGGGCAAATGGCTGGCGGCGGCACACGCGGCACGGGACTGGGCACTGGCCAACCCGCACGAGTGGGCGCTGATCTACGGCAGCCCGGTGCCGGGATACCAGGCGCCACAGGACACCATCGGGCCGGCGACCCGGCTGCTCCTGCAGATGGGACAGGCGCTCGCTGAGGCGTACCAGCAAGGGGATCTGGCTCCTCGGGAACCACTCACCGGGGACTTCGTCGCCCAACTCGAGCCGATCGCCGAGCAGTTCCATCCGGGGCTTCCGCCCCGGTTCGTGGCCGACACCATCGCCGCCTACTTCCAGCTCTGCGGTGCCATCAGCTACGAACTGTTCGGGCAGCTCAAGAACTCGGTCGAGGTGGACCGGCGGGGCTTCTTCGAGTTCCAGATGCGCAACGCCGCGGCAGCCGCCGGCCTGACCAGCCGGTGACGCGGATCAGGGCATCCAGCCGGCGGCGGCGATGACGACCCGATCGCCGCGCATCGGCACACCCTCGGCCACCAGCAGCGCCTTGGCCCGGGCCTCGTGACCGGGTGGCAGGCGCCCGCCGCCGCTGCACACCCGATGCCAGGGGACGGCGCTTCCGTGCAGCGACATGATCCGGCCGACCTGCCGTGGCGAGTTGCGGCCCGAACGGTCGGCCAGGGCGTCGGCGATCGCGCCGTACGACATGACCCGGCCCTCGGGAATCCGCTCCACCAGGCTGAGGACCTCTTCGACGTACTCCTGCGGTGTCATCAACCGCCACGATATGGGATCTGACAACGATCGACACCCGCCTGCCGAGCACAATGGGCCGGGTGCGGGATGTGGTTACCGGTGCGCGCCGGGTCGTGGTCAAGGTGGGGTCGTCCTCGCTGACCACGGCGGCGGGTGGCATCGACGAGCAGCGGGTGGAAGCCCTCATCGACGGGCTGGGCGAACTTCATAAGAAGAGTGAGGTGGTTCTGGTCTCCAGCGGCGCGATCGCCGCCGGTCTGGCCCCGCTGCATCTGTCGCGCCGACCGCGTGACCTGGCCACCCAGCAGGCTGCCGCCTCGGTTGGTCAGGGCCTTCTGATCGGCCGGTACATCTCCGGTTTCGCCCGGCACGGCATCACTGTCGGGCAGGTGCTGCTGACCGTGGACGACGTGACCCGCCGGGTGCACTACCGCAACGCCTATCAGACGCTGCGCAAACTGCTCGATCTGGGCGCGCTGCCGATCGTCAACGAGAACGACACGGTGGCCACCGAGGAGATCCGCTTCGGGGACAACGACCGGCTGGCCGCGCTGGTGGCCGTGCTGGCCGACGCCGACCTGCTGGTGCTGCTCTCCGACGTGGACGCGCTCTACACCGGCAATCCGGCCGATCCGTCGTCGCGGCGGATCCCGCTGGTACGCGACGACAGCGACCTCGACGGGGTGACGATCGGGACGGCCGGGAAGTCCGGGGTCGGCACCGGTGGCATGGTCACCAAGGTGGAGGCGGCCCGGATCGCGACCGGGTTCGGCATCCCGGTGGTGCTGACGGCGGCGCCGCTGGCCACCGAGGCGCTGGCCGGCGAGGAGGTCGGCACGCTGTTCGAGGCGGCTGCCACCCGGCCGGCGGCCCGGCTGTTCTGGCTGGCCCACGCCACCTCGCCGCGCGGGCGGCTGCATCTGGACGCGGGCGCGGTCGCGGCGGTCGTCGGGCGGCGCAAGTCGCTGCTGCCGGCCGGGATCACCGCTGTGGACGGGTCGTTCGCGGCCGGGGACCCGGTGGACCTGGTGGATGCCGGTTCGGGGACGCCGGTGGCGCGCGGGCTGGTCAACTACGACGCGGTGGAGCTTCCGGCGCTGCTCGGCCGGTCCACACCGGAGTTGGCCGCAAAGCTGGGGCCGGGATATGAACGAGAGGTCGTCCACCGGGACGACCTGGTGCTGCTATCGAAAGGCTCGCCATGAGCGTGCTGGAACAGGCCGCCGCCGCGCGGGTCGCCTCCATCGATCTGGCCCGGGCCACCCGCGCCGAGAAGGACGCCGCCCTGCTGCTGATGGCCGGCCGGATGGTCGAGCGGACCGACGACATCGTCCACGCCAACCGGACGGACATCACGAACGCCCGGGAGAACGGCCTCTCCGAGTCGATGATCGACCGGCTGACCCTCACCCCGGAGCGGGTCGCCGCGATGGCCGACGGCCTGCGCCAGCTCGCCGCCCTGCCCGACCCGATCGGTGACGTGGTGCGCGGTTCGACACTGGCCAACGGGCTGGAGCTACGGCAGATCCGGGTGCCGTTCGGGGTGGTCGGCATGATCTACGAGGGCCGGCCGAACGTGACGGCCGACGCCGCCGGCATCTGCCTGAAAAGCGGTAACGCGGCCCTGCTGCGCGGTTCCGGCTCGGCGTTCTCGTCGAACGCGGCGATCGTCGCGGTGCTGCGCAAGGCGGTCGCCGACGCGGGCCTGCCGGTGAACACGATCCAGCTGCTCGACGCCACCACCCGCGACTCGGTGAAGGAACTGATGCGGGCCCGTGGCCTGGTCGACGTGCTGATCCCGCGCGGTGGCGCCTCGCTGATCAAGACGGTGGTGGAGCAGTCGACGGTGCCGGTGATCGAGACCGGGGTCGGCAACTGCCACGTCTACGTGGACGCGGCCGCCGACCTGGAGAAGGCCCTGGCCGTCACGGTCAACTCGAAGACCCAGCGCTACTCCACCTGCAACACCGCCGAGTCGCTGCTGGTGCACGCCGAGATCGCGGACACCTTCCTGCCGCTGGTCCTGGAGGAGTTGCAGAGCCGCGGCGTCACCGTGCACGGCGACGCCCGGGTGGCGGGCTACGACGACGCGGTGGTCGCCGCCACCGACGAGGACTGGGGTACGGAATACCTGTCCCCGGACATCGCGGTGGCAGTCGTCGACACGCTCGACGACGCACTCGACCACATCCGGCAGTGGGGCACCGGCCACACCGAGGCCATCGTCAGCGAGTCGACCACCGCAACCCGGCGTTTCGTGGCCGGGGTGGACGCGGCGGCGGTGATGGTCAACGCGTCGACCCGGTTCACCGACGGCGGCGAGTTCGGGTTCGGCGCGGAGATCGGCATCAGCACCCAGAAGCTGCACGCCCGCGGTCCGATGGGCCTGCCGGAACTGACCTCCACGAAGTACGTCGTGACCGGAAATGGTCACACTCGCTAAAAATCCCGCTAACGCAGGGCCCGCAGCGCCGTCAGTGTCGCGTTGACGTCGAAGAGCGGGCCCTCGTTGCTGTCCCAGCCGCCGTCCGGGCGCTGTGTCTCCCCCAGCCGTTTCCAGGCACCCTGCAACAGCCAGTCCTCGCCCAGGTTGACCCGGCGCAGGGCCACCGCCATCGACGCCACGTCGGCCGGGGCCATCTCCGGCAGCCGGTTGCCGAGCACCTGCTGGACCCGGGACGATTCGTAGAAGAACTGCTGCTGATGCAGGAGCCCGGCGGCGTACCAGCCGGTGGCCAGGAACGACGGCCAGCTGCCGTCCGGGCGGAGCTGGGCGACCACCCAGGTCGCGGACGTGCGCGCTATCTCCCCGTACGCCGAACGGGTTTGGAAAGGATCGGTGATGACCGCCGCGGCGGTGAGCCAGAAACCGGCCAGCGACGTCAGGTAGAGGGTCGCCTCCGGGTCGCCGGGCAACGCCCACGGTGGAGCCTGACCGGCGAGTGACTCGTGCTCCTGCCAGGTGCCGTCGCCGCGCTGGGCGGACGCCAGCCACTGCAGGGCGAGTTCGCCGGTCGGGCCGTTGAGTGCGCCGACGTCGTCGAGCTCGGCCAGGCGGAAACAGGTGGCGTCGATCGATGGGATCGCGCCGTCGGCGGAGGCGGGCCAGCCACCCTCCGGCATCTGCCCGGCGGCGATCCGGTCCAGGACCTCCGGCGGCGGGGCCTGGCCGGTCCGGATGTGGGACAACCGCGCCCGTTCGACCTGGTCACCATGGGCGACCACATATCCGATCGCGGCGTCTATATCGATCACGGTCATGACGGTACCGGCCGCGCCCGGCAAACGCGTGCCCGTTCCTCCCGAGGTGTCACCCGTTGGTGGCACCTCGGGAAGAGAACGATCAGTACGACGGCAGCGACGGGTCGACGGTGTTGACCCAGGAGACGATGCCGCCCTGGACGTGCACCGCGTCCTTGAAACCGGCCGCCTTGAGCGCGGCGAGGGCCTCCGCCGAGCGCACCCCCGACTTGCAGTGCAGCACGATCTGCTTGTCCTGCGGGAACTGCGCGAGCGCGGCACCGGACAGGATCTCGCCCTTGGGGATCAGCACCGCACCGGGGATCCGGTTGATCTCCCACTCGGCGGGCTCACGGACGTCGGCCAGGAAGATGTCCTTGCCGCTGTCCTGCCAGTCCTTCAGCTCACGGGCGGTGATCGTGGAACCGGTGATCGCCTCCTGCGCCTCCTCGGAGACGGCGCCGCAGAAGTCCTCGTAGTCCTCGAGCAGTTCGGTGACCGTCGGGTTCTCGCCGCAGAGCGCGCAGTTCGGGTCCTTCCGGACCTTGATCTTGCGGTACTCCATCTCCAGTGCGTCGTAGACCATCAACCGGCCGACGAGCGGCTCGCCGATGCCGGTGATCAGCTTGATCGCCTCGTTGACCTGGATCGAGCCGATCGACGCGCAGAGCACACCCAGCACGCCACCCTCGGCGCAGCTCGGGACCATGCCGGGCGGCGGCGGCTCCGGGTAGAGGCAGCGGTAGCAGGGACCGTGCTCCTCCCAGAAGACCGAGGCCTGACCGTCGAAGCGGTAGATGGAACCCCAGACGTACGGCTTACCGAGCAGCACCGCGGCGTCGTTGACCATGTAACGGGTCGCGAAGTTGTCGGTGCCGTCGACGATCAGGTCGTACTGGCTGAAGATCTCTTTGACGTTGTCGCGGTCCAGCGCGGTGTTGTGGATGACCACGTTGACCAGCGGGTTGATCTCGGCGATGCTCCGGGCCGCGGACTCCGCCTTGGGCGTGCCGACGTCGGAGACACCGTGGATGACCTGGCGCTGCAGGTTGGACTCGTCGACCGTGTCGAAGTCGATGATGCCGAGCGTGCCGACACCGGCCGCGGCCAGGTAGAGCAGCGCCGGCGAGCCGAGGCCACCCGCGCCGACCGCGAGGACCTTGGCGTTCTTCAGCCGCTTCTGCCCGTCCATCCCGACATCGGGGATGATCAGGTGGCGCGAGTAGCGGCGGATCTCGTCGATGCTCAGCTCAGCGGCCGGCTCGACGAGCGGAGGCAGACCCACATTCACTCCCCGGGTTGGTGGTAAGGATCGCCGCCCATTGTTGCTCGCTCAGCGGGCTCGTATCCATGACGTCGGCCACGGGCCCGACATGCGGGATAGGGAATATTTCAAGCGATCGGCTCGCCCTGATAACGGTCGCCGTCCAGGTAGGGCCACGCGTTCGCGGTACAGCCCTTCAGACCGAACGTCTGCTGCTGCATCACCGGGGCCGGCTCACCCTTGCCGGGACAGGCCTCGTGCCCGTGACCGAGCTCGTGACCGACCTCGTGGTTGATCGTGTAACGACGGTAGGTGGTCAGCCGGTCGCCGTACTCGGGCACCGCGTTCGCCCACCGTTCGGCATTGATGATCACCTTTCCGGGCACCCGGCACGAGGTGTAACCCTCGGTGTCCAGGCCACCCGTCGCGCACATCTTCTCCGACGTCTTCGCCGAGGCCAGGTAGATGGTGAAGTCCACGTCGTCACCGGCCTTCGGCACCCGGCGCAGACGCAACTCACCACTGTGCACCCAGCTCCGGTCGTCACCGAGGGTCTCGTCGATCACACTGGCGAACTCCTCCGGCGAGGTGCCGTCGACGGTCTCCTCGACGGCCACCCGGAACCGGTACAGGCGGCCGGCCTCACCGAGCATCGGGCCACGGCTACGTTCGTACGAGAAATCGCCGCTCTTGCCCTTCGGCTCGGTCTTCTCCTCCTTGACGGCCTCCGGCGCCGCTGTGGTGACGGCCGGTGTCGGGCCCTCCGCCACACCGATCTGGCCGGTCGGCTGCGCCATCTCCCGGCCCGGAGCGATCGGCTCCTCGTCGTTCCACAACTCATGACCGACGATCAAGAGCAAGAGCACGACTATTACGTACGCCACCAGAACCGCACGCCGGCGACGGCGCAACCGGCGAGCCGTGGTCGACTCGGGCACCATGTTCCGGGCCGGCGACGGGCGGGAGTGCGCGGGGACGTACTCCGGCTCCTCCGGCTCCTCCGGCACCTCCGGCCGGGCCAGCACCGCCGGCAGGAATTCCTCCGCCTCGGGAGCCGCGGGAACGTAGATCCGCTCCTCGGTGACCGGATCCAGCTCCGGAGCGTGATGCCTGCCCAGCGGTTCGGGTTTCGCCTCGACCCGGATGTTCTCCGCCAGGTTGCGCTCCAGCACGCTCTTCGGCGGCCACAGGTTGTCCGGCAGCTCGGCCGGCAGGCGCAGGCTGGCCGGCAGGCCCCGCCGGTTCGGGGTCTGTGGATAGCTCGTCTCCGGCCGGATCTCCACCGGGGGCTTCGCCGCTGTCGCGCGTCGTACCCCGACGGTCCTCGCCGGTGCTTCCACCTCCGGTTCCGGCTCGGGTGGTGGGGTGGCGGCGAGTCGTTCCGCCGCCAGCTCCAGGATGCCGCGGGTCAGCGACGGCGGGGCTGCGAGCTCCGGCTCCGGCTCCGCCGGGACGGGGCGGGCGATCGGGCGGCGTCGTTCCTCGGCCTTGGGGGTGGCCGTCCTGGGGGTGGCGGTCTTCCGGGCCGGCGCGCGACCGGTCGTGGTCGCGCGGGCCGAGGTGCTCTTGACCGCCGCCGGTTTCGGCTTCTCCAGCTGCTCCGGGGTGGTCGACTTCTTGGCCGCGGGTCTGCGGGCCGGCTTGCGGGGCGGCTGATCGGTGGAGGCGGTCACCGGAGACTTCGCGGTGGCCGTCGCCGGCACGGTACGGGTGCGGGACCGGCCTCGCCGCTCACTGCCGGCGTCCGGGTCAACAGGGCCATTTGTCGCGTTTGCCATAGCAAGCGAAAGCCTGCCAGAACTCACCGTCCGTCACAGGACTTTCGCGTTTCCGTACCCGTCAAATACGCGGGCCGACCAGGTCCTTGCCGTTGCGGCGCGGCCAGGAGTACGGCACACAGCCCCGCAGCGTCAAGGTCTGCTGCACCATCACCGGAGCCGGGCCGCCCGCCTTCGGGCAGTTCTCGTGCCGGTGGCCCAGCTCGTGCCCGACCTCGTGGTTGATCACGTACCGCCGGTACTCGGCCAGACTGATCTCCGCCGCCAGGTACGGCGTCGCCGACTTCCGCCAGCGGTCCAGGTTGATGATCGCTTTACCGGTGGTCCGGCACGAGGTGAACGGCACCCCGCCGATCCGTACGTTGGTCCCGCCCTGCAGACACATCCGCCCGGTGGTCTCCCGGGTCGCCAGGTAGACGGTGAAGTCGGCCTTGTCCGAACCGGCCACCATCTGCAGCCGGAAATCACCGGAACCGGACCAGCTGCGCTCGTCCTCCAGCACCTCCCGCACCTGCTCGGCGAACTCGGCGACGTCCTCGCCACTGCCCTGCTCGACGGCGACCTTGAACCGGCGGAGGGTGCCCTTGTCACCGGCGACCGGGCCGCGATCGTTCGAATACTCGAACTCGCCACTGCCCTTGACCGGCACCCTTCCGGTGAGCCGAAGCACGTCTTCAGTGGTTTTCGTCTGCACCGGAGTCGGCGTCGGACTCGCTGACGGCGCCTCGGACTCAACCGGCTCAGACTCGGCTGGCTCGGACTCAACCGGCTCGGACTCGGCCGGCTCGGACTCGGCCGGCTCGATGATGGTGGGGACCGCTGCGGCCGGCTCCGGCGCCCGCCGGGTGCCGATCACGACCGCCGAGACCGCCACCAGGACGATGGCAACCGCCACGAGCAAGATCCGTTGCCATCTCATTAACCCGAGATTTCCACAGACCACACCCGGCCCCCGGCCGGGGATGATCTTGGTGCCCTTCATTACACCTTGGCATCGACCTCGGTCAATAGCCCGACGATGGCCCGCGCCACCAGCCGGGGCACCTCCATCTGGGCCACATGCCCGACCCCCGGCAGGATCAGCAGCCGCCCGTCCGGGACGATCCGGGCCACCTGCGCCGGCACCCGCGGATCGACGAGCTTGTCGGTGAGACCACCGATGACCAGCGTCGGCGCCTCGATCCGGGCGGCCAGCCGCCACTGCGAGTCCTCACCCGGCAGATAGGCCCGCAGGAAACTGCCGACCAGGCCGCGCAGGGTGCCGAGATAAGCCTTCGGATAGTGGGCGACCGTGTAGCGGAGCTGGATCTCCTCCATCGCCTCGGCCCGGCGCTGCGGATGGACCTTGCTGGTGTCCCCGAAACACGCCGCCAGCACCTGCTCGGCCATCTCCTCCGCGGTGACCCGGGTGAGAGCCCAGGCCATCAGGCGCTCGGCACCGGGCAGCGCCAGCAACGGCAGCACCGGGCCCTGTGCGGTCCGCCGCGGGTTCAGGAACGGCATCGCCGGGGAGATCAGTGTCAGCGTCCGGACCAGGTCGGGGCGGAGCGCCGCCACCCGCACCGAGATCGACCCGCCGAGCGAGTTGCCGATCAGGTGCACCGGGCCGCGCCCCGAGTGATCCAGGTAGTCGATGAGCGTCGACGAGAAGGCCGGGATCGAATAGCGCGGACTCGGGTCGCTGTACCCGAACCCGGGCAGGTCGACCGCCTGCCCGTCGAGCCGGTCGGCGAGCAGCCCGGCCAGATCGGTGAAATTCTGCGACGAACCGCCCAGCCCGTGCACGTAGACGGCCGGCTCGGCACCGGGGCCCAGCCCGGGAGTGTCCCGGACGTGCAGCATCGAACCGCCCACCGTGACCCGGCGTGCGGGCCATGGTGGCGGAACCTCACCATCCGGCAACAGCAGGCTGTCGTCGGCCAGAATCGCGCCTCTCATCAAGCCAAGAGTGCCTCTAGCCGACGGTTGACCGCTGCCAATGTGGCGCGCACCATGGCGTGCCGGTCGTCACCTGTCACCACCGCCGACCCGGCCAACTGTTCGACCCAGCCGCCGCCGCACGAGAGCAGCAGCACGACGACAGCGACCTGCATCTGCCCGAACGACACCGCTGCGGCGTGTTCGACAAAACAGCGGGCCGGGCCGTCCGGGTGACCGGAGGTGGAGAGCAACTCGTCAACCGCACCGGCGGTGGCCGTCGCGCAGAGGCGCAACAGGTAACCGTCGACCGCCGGGCCGGTGGCCACCCCGGCTGCAGTACGCCCGCCGGCTCGCAGCCGAACCTCGACGGTCGCGTCCGCACCGAACGTGTTGACGTGCACGTTCTCGATGATCACGCGCGGGCCGGGGTTGTCACCCGGGTCCAGTGGGCGCGGCTTGGAGGCGTCCGCCGGAACCAGCGCGGCCGGGGTGCTGATCACTGGCTGCACCGGAGTGATCTGTGGTGGCGGCGCCATCAACGGTGTCGCGGCCGGCGGTGCCATCCGCGGTGCCGTGGCAGGCGGCGAAGTCCGTGACGGCACGGCCGGCGGGGCTGTCCGCGGCGCGGTGGCGGGCGATGCCGTTCCCAGCGGCGCGGCAGGCGGTGCCATCCCCAGCGGCGCGGCGGGTGATGCCGGGATCCCGGAGACCGGGGCCATCGGCGACGCCGGGCTCGACACCGGGCGAACCGGACTGGACACCGGGCGAACCGGACTGGAGACCGGCGCGACCGAGGCCGAGGCGCGGCCCTGCCGGCTGGGCTGGCTGGGCAGCAGCGGTGTCCGCGGGGACGAGACCGGGGCGCTGGACGGCCGCAGCGCGGCCGGCGGGTCACCGGGCATGGCCGCGTCCAGGCCCATCCGGTCCTGGAGGAGACGGGCCACCTGACGGCTCACCTCGGCCGGGTCGGCGCCGTCCGACAGGTCGAGCCGGAGACTGTGCGCACCGGCCGGGGTGGCCCGCAGCGATGCGTCACGGACCCCGTCGACCTCACGGACCGCGGCCAGGATGTCCTGGACGTCGAAGCCCTCCTGGCGTTCCTGAACGGGCACGACGTCGCCGCGGCGCAGGTGCGTCGCTATCCGTGCCAATGCCGGTGCTTCGGCCGACGGCT
>DATMVU010000721.1:0-6419 GCA_035562875.1 Actinoplanes sp.
GCCGGGTCGATGGACATCGACATCACCACCGAGCCGCTCGGCACCGGATCGGACGGCAAGCCGGTCTACCTCAACGAGATCTGGCCGTCGCCGAAGGAGATCGAGGAGACCATCGCGCAGGCGATCGGTGCCGAGGGCTTCTCCGCCGCGTACCAGGACGTCTTCGCCGGTGACGAGCAGTGGCAGTCGCTGCCCACCCCGACCGGTGACACGTTCGCCTGGGCCGACGACTCCACCTACGTCCGGAAGCCCCCGTACTTCGAGGGCATGCAGGCCGACCCGAGCCCGGTGACCGACATCGCCGGCGCCCGCGTCCTGGCCAAGCTGGGCGACTCGGTCACCACCGACCACATCTCCCCGGCCAGCTCGATCAAGCCGGACTCGCCCGCCGGTAAGTACCTCGCCGAGCACGGTGTGCCGCGTCACGAGTTCAACAGCTACGGCTCGCGCCGCGGCAACCACGAGGTCATGATCCGTGGCACCTTCGCCAACATCCGGCTGCGCAACCAGCTGCTGACCGATGTCGAGGGTGGCTTCACGCTGAACCACCTGACCGGCGAGCAGTCCACCATCTTCGACGCGTCGGTGGCGTACCAGGAGGCCGGCATCCCGCTGGTGATCCTGGCCGGCAAGGAGTACGGCTCCGGTTCGTCCCGTGACTGGGCGGCCAAGGGCACCATGCTCCTCGGTGTCCGCGCGGTCATCGCCGAGAGCTACGAGCGCATCCACCGCTCCAACCTGATCGGCATGGGCGTGCTCCCGCTGCAGTTCCCGCAGGGGCAGACCGCCGAGTCGCTGGGCCTGACCGGCACCGAGACGTTCTCGTTCACCGGTGTCACCGTGCTCAACGACGGCACCACGCCGAGCACGGTCAAGGTGACCACCGACACCGGCATCGAGTTCGACGCCGTGGTCCGCATCGACACCCCCGGCGAGGCGGACTACTACCGCAACGGCGGCATCCTGCAGTACGTCCTGCGCAAGATGCTCCGCAGCTGATCTCGCACCTCACGGCCCGCTTCCCTCTCCGGGGAGGCGGGCCGTTCCACTTCCACGCCCCGTTCTCCGCGCCCCACGCCCCGTTTTTCGCGCCCCACGCCCGTTTCCCGCGCGCCGTCTTCCGCTTTCCAAGATCAAAATCTGGCTTGGGTACGTCGGGAAAGGCTGCCCGTTCTCACGGAACAAATCCAGATTTATCGTCATCAGTGATCTCGCGCAGCACCCGGGCCGGATTCCCCACCGCGATCACCCCGGCCGGAATCGGTTTCGTCACCACACTCCCCGACCCGATGATCGAGTCGCTGCCGATGCTCACGCCCGGATTGATGGTCACGCCACCACCCACCCACACCCGGTCACCGATCGTCACCGGCTTGGCGTGACACCCGCCCGCCACCCGCTCAGCAGCGTCGATGGCATGGTTCGAGGTGTAGATCCCGACCCGCGGCCCGAACAGCACGTGGTCCCCGATGCTGATCCCACCGCCGTCCAGCATCACGCAGTCGAAGTTGGCGTAGAACGCGTCCCCGACACTGATGTTGAACCCGAACTCGCACCGGAACGTCGGCTCGAAGTGACAGTCCCGCCCCACCGACTTCAGCAGTCGTCGCAGGATCTCCTCCCGCTCCGCCTGCGGTCTCCCGAAACTGCGGTGGTATTCATCGGTCAACAGCACGGTCCGCTGCCGCGCCTCGACGAGTTCCACGGTCAGGTCGTTGTACATCCGTCCGGAGAGAATGTGCTCCCGCTGGGCCTCAAGCGTCACCGGCAGACAGTATCCCGGTCGATAGGCTTCGGTAATGGATGACAAGACAGTGCTGGGCCGGATCAACGAACTGGTCGACGAGGAGCACAAGCTGCGCCGTCAGCTGAGCGCGGGGGAGATCTCCTCCGACGAGGAGCACACCCGCCTCAAGGACCTGGAGGAGTCCCTCGACCAGTGCTGGGACCTGCTGCGCCGGCGGCGTGCGGCCCGCGACGCCGGGCACGACCCCGACGCCGAGCAGGCCCACAGCACCGACGAGGTGGAGCACTACATTCAGTGACGCCAGGCCGGTCGCGGCCGGCCTGGCGCGCTGCATTCAGGAACGCTCGGCCGGTCGCGGCCGCCGCGGCCTCCTCGGACGAGGCGGCCGCGGACCGGGACGTGTTCGTCTCACCGCAGGCCGGACTCGTAGAACAGCCGGTCGATGATGTCGTTCTCGTCGACCGCCAGGCCACGCTGCCGGAACCAGCCGGCCACGTTCTTGACGTCCCGCGCGATGAACTCGGCCCCGCGCGGATTGGCGATCACGTCGATGATCTGCGGCAGATCGATCATCACCAGACGGCCGTCGTGGACCATCGTGTTGTACGGCGACAGGTCACCGTGCGCGACCTGCGCCCGGGCCAGCACCGACAGTGCCTCGGTCATCTGCCGCCACAGGTCGGCGAGCTGATCGGGATCGGCCCGCACCTGGGCGAGCCGGGGAGCGGCCTCACCGGTCTCCCAGTCACCGATGAACTCCATCATCACCTCGGTGCCGATCAACTGCACCGGGTAGGGCACACAGACCTGGCCGCCCTCCTGCCCGATCTGCCACAGCCGGCCGAGCGCGTCGAACTCGGCCGCCGACCACTGCCCGGCGATCATCTGCTTGCCGAACGTGGTGCGGTTGCTCATCGCCCGCATCTCCCGGGACCGGCGGACCCGGCGCCCCTCGAGATAGCCGGCATCCCGGTGGAACAGCCGGTGATCACCGTCGCGGTACCGCTTGGCAGCCAGCATGCTGACCTGATCGATGCCCGGAACGTACCGCCGGACCAGGAAGACGTCGGCTTCCTTACCGGTTTTCAGCATGCCCAGCTCGGTGTCGACCGCGCCGTGTTCGGTGCGGACCCAGTCGGGCCGGGGCTCGGGACCGTGCAGCGCACCGTCCCAGGTGGACCAGCGATCACCCTCGGCGGGCAGATCGGGGTCCTCCTGCAGGGCCGGCTCCAGCCGGCTGATCTTCAGGAAGTCGGAATCGTCGTCGTCGAACTTACGGCGCCCACGGCGCACGGAGTGCTCTCGCACTGGAGGATCTCCTCGGAGAAAGAAGCTTTCGGGGAAGCGGGGACAGCAGGCATCACAAAGACGGCCATGAGGTCCACCCCCTTCTCTCTCGTCGGGTCGTTACGACAACGCGCCCACTCTTGCTGATCACCGCAGGACCGCGCAACCGATTTATTCAGCGGGTCTTTCACCGGGTCTTGTTCAACGGGTCCTGTTCAACGGGTCCTGTTCAACGGGTGGCCATGATCGCTGAGATGGCCTGGATCACGTTGCCGACCACGTGGGTGGGCGCGAACCGGTTGTCCACCCACTGCCGATCCCGATGCAGCCACACGCTGGGCAGGCCGAGTGCCGCCGCACCGCCGATGTCCGCCTCCGGGCTGTCGCCGACCACCCACGACCCGGCCAGCCGCATCCGCACCCGCTGGGCGGCCATCGCGAAGATCCGCGGGTTCGGTTTACTGACCCCGCACTCCTCGGAGATCACCCAGTCGGCGACGTACCGGTCCAGACCGGTCCGGCGGATCCGCGTCTCCTGCAGCTCGGTGGGCCCGTTGGTCACCACCAGAGGCACCAGCCCGGCGTCGGCGGCGATCTCCAGCGCGCAACTCACCATCGGGTCGAGACGTTCATAGTTGGCCGGACCGACCCGCAGCTCGTCGACCAGGTCGATGGTGGGCACCCGGAGCCGGTAGCGGTCCCGGATCAGGTCGGCGAGGTCCCACCGGGACGTCAGGCCGTCGGCGTCGACCGAGACGAGCCACTCCAGATCGTCCTGCCGGGCGGAGATCTCGTCGAGGAACCCCTTGGCCCACAACCGGAACGCCCCGCTGCGATCGAGCAGGGTGTCGTCCAGAGAGAGGAAGACTAGAGGCACGCGGGCACTGTACGTGAGCACTCGCCGGGGCATCCAGAGCAGGACCGTTAACAGCATGATGAGAATTCGACGGAATTCGCGTCATCCGATAGTGGGACAGGTCCCCCTAGGAAGCCGTACGTACGGCTTGCAGCGTGCTCCGGGCCCGTGAAACGATCAGCGCCGTGCCCAGGGTGAGTCAGGACCAGTTGGAAGCGCGCCGCAGCGAGATCCTCAGCGCGGCCCGCAACTGCTTCGCCCGCTACGGTTACGGCGGCGCCACCGTCCGCCGGCTCGAAGAGGCCACCGGCATGTCCCGGGGCGCGATCTTTCACCATTTCCGGGACAAGGAACACCTGTTCCTGGCTGTGGCCGAGGACGACGCCGCCAGCATGGCCGAGACCGTCGCCCGCAACGGTCTCGTCCAGGTGATGCGCGACCTGCTCGAGCGGGCCGGAAACAGCGAGGGCGACACGGCCGGATGGCTCGGCACCCAGCTCGAGGTGGCGCACCGGCGGCGTACCGACGCGGCTTTCGCCTCCCGCTGGGCACAGCGCTCCGCGTCGATCGCCGACGCCACCCGGGAGCGGCTCCAACGGCAGCGCGAGGCCGGCGTGCTCCGCGACGACGTCCCGGTCGAGGTCCTCACTCAGTTCCTCGAACTGGCATACGACGGCCTGGTCCTGCACCTGGCCACCGGCCGCCCCGCCGGCGAGTTGTCCGCCGTCCTGGACGTGGTCGAGGACGCCGTCCGCCGGCACTGACCCGGCCCGCACCGCCCTCTGCACCCGCCCTTCCCCTTCGCACGGCGCCCGGCTTGCCGCACCACCCACGTCCGCGCGGGCACCCGCCGCACCCCCCGCGCGGGCACCCGCCGCACCCGCACCGCACCCTCCGCGCGGGCACCCGCCTCTTCCGCACCGCACCCTCCGCGCGGCGCCCGTCTCCGCGCCGCACTATGTTTTCTGGCATGGACCTTGGGCTCACTGATCGTGTCTTCATCCTCACCGGCGCGTCCCGCGGGCTGGGTTTCGCCACCGCGCAGGCCCTGGTCGCCGACGGCGCCCGGGTGGTGATCTCCTCGCGTGACGCCGACCGGGTGGCCGAGGCGGTGGAGACGCTCGGCGGCCCCGACCGGGCTGCCGGGATCACCGCGGACCTCTCCGACCCGAGTACGCCCCGGGAGCTGGTGCACGCCGCGCAGGAACGGTTCGGGCGACTCGACGGCGCCCTGATCTCGGTCGGCGGGCCACCGCCCGGCACTGCCGCCAGCATGACCGACGACCAGTGGACGAACGCCTTCGAGACGGTGTTCCTGGGTTCGGTGCGGGCGGCCCGCACGTTCGCGTCGGCGCTGCCGGAGGGTGGCGCGATCGCCCTGGTGCTGTCCACCTCGGTGCGGGCGCCGCTGGCCGGCCTGGGCCTGTCCAACGGTCTCCGCCCCGGCCTGGCCATGGTTGCCAAGGACATGGCCGACGAGTTCGGCCCGCGAGGCATCCGGGTCCTGAGCATCCTGCCCGGCCGTTTCATGACAGACCGCAGCCGCGACCTGTTCGCAGCCGCCGCCGACCCGGCCGCCGCCACCGAGGCGGTGACCGCCAACATCCCCCTCCGCCGCATCGGCGAACCCACCGAGTTCGGCCGCACCGCAGCCTTCCTGCTCTCCCCCGCCGCCAGCTACGTGACAGGCGTAGCAGTCCCGGTGGACGGCGGCTCCCTCCGAGCCCTCTGATCCACCGATGCCCCCACCTTCCGTGCCCCCGGCCATCCCACCCGCGCAGCCCTCAGTCACCACTGCCACCGCCTCGTCGAAGCGGTCGGTCGTCTCGGCATCACGACGGCCCAGCGCCGACGAACTGGCAGCCGCGGCCGGCCGGACACTGCCCGACGTCTCCGGGCCACATCTGCTGGTGTTGTTCTCGGGCATCAACCCGAGCCTCTACTCGGCAGCGACCGGCCACCATTTCGCACGGCCCGGCAACCGGTTCTGGCCGGCCCTGCACGGAGCCGGTTTCACCGGCCGCCTGCTGCACCCGTCCGAACAGCATCTTCTTCCCGCCTTGGGCCTGGGCATCACCAACATGGTGTCCCGTCCCACCGCCCGCGCCGACGAACTCACCCCTGACGAGTTCGTCACCGGCGGCACCGAACTGGCCGCCCGGGTAGCCCACCTACGCCCCCGTTTCCTGGCGGTCCTCGGCGTGACGGCCTACCGCGCGGCTTTCCACCGCCGAAAAGCCACAATGGGCCCACAACCGGACCTCATCGCCGGCGTCCCGGTCTGGGTCCTACCGAACCCGAGCGGCCTGAACGCCCACTTCCAACTCCCCGCCCTGATCTCCGAGTTCGCAGCCCTGCGCCAGGCCGCAACCCACCCCACCTCCGAGCCCTCACCACCCCCCAAGCCCTAACCCACCCCCGAACCGCCCACCCAACCCCAAATCAACAACCGCCCCGCCCCCGCCACCCGCCCGGCCGTCCACCGATCCGCCCGTCCACCGGTCACCGGGCACCGGGCACCGGGCACCG
>DATMVU010000722.1:0-9297 GCA_035562875.1 Actinoplanes sp.
GCTCGACGAACCACCGACGGTGATTCACCGCCGTGGCTAGGCCTTCGAGCACTTCAGACTGGATCCGCTGGTCTCCAGTGATGTCTGCCATAGGTGAGGTTCCCTCATCTTGCCGATCTGAGCTGACAGCGGGACCGCTGAAGTTAACCATCTGAAGCCGCTAACCGAAAGTTGAGTGCTCATCACCACTGATTTTTTGGCCTGATTGAGACATAGGTGAGGGGGCACTCGGATGGGTTACCCCATCCGGTAGTCCACAGAGTGGACCTCGCGCGGGCACGCTGAAAACACGCGTACATATCGGCTCTATCACGTGTCGGCCGCACACCGTCGGCTTCTTGGAATCCTCGGTTAGGCTCGCCGATGCTATGACGATTACGGGTTTTGACTCGACAGGCCAGTCGACCGGCGGGAACGTTCTGCCGCCGAGCCAAGTGACCGCCGACGACGACCTGGACGCGGAGCTGATAGCCCTCGGGGCAAACGGTGCGGTGGCCGCTCCGGCGGTTCCAGACTCCTTGGCGGAGACCGAAAAACCGCAGGTCAGGCGGCGTTTGCTGACCTGGCGGGACGTTGCCGCGATCACGACATTCGTGATCGCGGCCTTCATGCTCACCGCTCCGTTGTGGCTCAATCTTGATCATGAACTGCGTGATGATCCGCAGGATCAGGCTTTCTTCGAGTGGATGCTGGCGCACGGTGCGCGAGTGCTCACGGATGGCGCTTATCCGTTCTTCTCCGACCGCTTGAATTACCCCGACGGGGTGAACATGATGGCCAACACCTCGGTGTTGGCTGTTTCGTTGCCACTGACGCCCGTCACTCTTCTGTTCGGTCCGCATGTGGCCTTCAACGTATTTCTCACCGGCGCATTGGCATTAACCGGTGCTTCGTGGTATCTGGTGCTCTCGCGCCGGTTCGTCGCCTCTCGGGCGGCGGCCTGGGTCGGCGCACTCTTCGCCACCTTCGCGCCGAGCATGGTCTCGCACGCCGGCGGCCACCCGAACATCGTCTCCCAGTTCCTCGTCCCGCTGATCATCTGGCGAACCCTGGAGCTCCGGGTCCGCGGCCGGGCTCTGCGTAACGGCCTGCTCCTGGCCGGCCTGCTGGTCTGGCAGGCGTTCATCAACCTCGAAGTCCTCTTCATGACCGCTGTCGGACTCGGCATCTTCTGCGCGGTCATGGCGGTCGCCCGGCGGCGCAGCCACCGCGGTGAGGTACTCCCCTTCCTGCGCGCGCTCGGGGTGACCGCCGCCGCCACCCTGGCCGTGCTCGCCTACCCGCTCAGCGTGCAGTTCTTCGGACCGCAGAGCTACCAGGGCCTGGCCGAGTTCGTCCGCAACTTCGGTGCCGACCTGGGTTCCTTCGTCGCCTACTCGCGGCACTCGGTGGCCGGTGACTCGGCGACCGCGGCCCGGCTCGCCCAGAACCCGGCCGAGGAGAACGCCTTCTTCGGCTGGGGCCTGATCGTCCTCTTCCTCGGCCTGCTGCTCTGGCTGCGCCGGTCGGTGGCGGTACTGGCACTCGGTGGGATCGCGGTGCTGTTCGGGGCCATGTCACTCGGTCCGAAGATCGTGCTCAACGGCGTCGTCACCGGTGTGCCCGGAATCTGGGCCGCCCTGCACCACCTGCCGGTGCTCAACTCGGCGGTGCCGACCCGGTGGGCGATGGCGATCGCCCCGATCGTCGGCATCGTGCTGGCGCTCGGCTGCCAGCGGGCCGCCGACCTGATGCGCACCCAGCCGACCTCGCGGGGCCCGATCCGGGTCGCGATGATCACCGCGGTCGCGATGGCCCTGGTGCCGCTGATCCCGCGGCCGCTGGCCACCACGCCGATGGACCCGGTGCCGGACTTCGTGACGTCCGGGGCCTGGCGTACCTACATCGACGACCAGCACACGATGGTCACCCTGCCGCTGCCGGACAGCAACTACCCGGACCCGTTGCGCTGGACCGCCGAGACCGGCCAGGACATGCGGATCGCAGGGGCGTACGCCCTGCTGCCGAACGAGAACCCGCAGAACCCGGGTGACCGGACCGCGATGTTCGCACCGCCGTGGCGCCCGACCAGCGGCCTGATCTCCTCGATCCGTGGCGGCAACCCGGTACCGGTGATCACCGATGCGCGGCGGGAGATGGCGCTGGCCGACCTCCGGTTCTGGAAGGCCGGTGTGGTGGTGCTGGCTCCGCAGACCCGGGACATCGAGATGCTGCGCACCATGTCCGACCTGGTGGGCTTCCGTCCGACGTGGACCGGCGGGGTGTGGATGTGGGACGTCCGCCATCTGGTCGACAACCCTGACGCGGTGGTGACCGAAGACTCCACCTTCTAGTCCGGGACTGCGCGTCGCAACGGGAGCGTTTTTCGCTTGCGGCGCGTGGGTTCCGGGGTGAACGGTGACCCATCGCTTCAGCCCGGCGGTCGCGGCATTCATCCGGTGCCGCGCCTGCCTCGCGGTTAGCCACGCGAGCCGTCGTCACTCGTACGGCTAAGGGGTCTTGATGCAGCAACCCGGGCAGACCTTGGGGCGCGGCAGGGTGAAGGCCAGGCAGCAGGTCTTGCGTTTGAGTTCGAGGTTGCCGGCTTTGCCGGGGTGTAATTCGATCAGGTCGCGAACGCCGAGGGTGCTGAGCAACCGGTCGATCGTGTCGGCGGAGGAGCCGGGCACGGTATCGGCGGAGCGCAGCACGCCATAGGCGACGCCGGAGGCGAGTGAGCCGAGCAGTGTGCGTTTGCCCAGGCGGACCCGGTTGTGAATGGCGTCGAGCAGCGGAGTCAGGTGTTCATCGAGAAGGCTCCGGCGGAATTCACCGAGCAGGGCCTCCTCGTCGGGTACCACCTTGACCTCGGGCCGGCCGGTGAACGCGATCGGGTCGCTGGGCAGAACCGCTACCGGGATGTCCGAGCGCAGACCGAGAGTGATCAGCGGTCGCGGGTCGTCGAAGCGCATCAGGACATCGGCCGCGGTGAGTAGCGGCACTCTGCGTGCCGAGGCGAAACCCAGAACGGCGGGCAGGGCCAGCCAGTACGTGTACGCCTTCCAGGCCAGCGCGGCAGCGGCGTGCGGCTGCGCGTTCCAGCGGCGGCGCGAGTTGTCGAGCAGGGTGTCCAGGTGCACGTCGGCCAGGCGGGCCGTGGGGGTCCAGCCGGTCAGATCGCGGACGACCAGATCAGGAGCGAGGCCGGGGATCTCGGTGCTGGTGCCGAACATGGCGCGCAGGGTCGCGGTGACCGGGGCCAGCGGCCGCGGGCGGATCTGCGTGAGTTCCATGGTGATGCTGGTCACGGACGCACTCGTCGCTGAGTCACCGCAGTACTCCTTGCGGATGGACGTGCTGAAGTGGTGGCAGCGAGCCGGCTCTTGTGGAGCGTTGAAAGGCTCACGGTGACCCACGGTACCCGGTTAAGGGTAGCCTAACCACAGTGGGCAAGGGGATATTTCGGACGAATACCCTACGCCATTGTTACTTTACGTAGCGTGGCTGCGTTGCCGGATTCGTCAAGGTATCTGTCGGCAAAACGCTAGTAGCTCCTTGCAGACACGGAGAGCCAGCGACACTTGACTTGCCGTCGCGAAGGGGACATCCGTGATGACCACCTCGCCCATTGAACGGGCAGCAGACCAGTTCGTGACGGTGCTTGCGTTGTGGCGGGTCGAACGCGGCATGACCAAGAAGCAGCTCGCTGCGCGCATGGGCTTCGATCCCTCCTACGTCAGCCACGTCGAGGGCCGGCGCCACAAACCCACCGAGGACTTCGCCCGCCGGGCCGAAGCCGTCCTCGGTGCCGGCGGCGCCATCTGGCAACGCTTCCAGGAGTACGACGAACTCCGGCACGCCCGCAGCTCCGCCCTGCACCGAGACCCACCGGTGCCGGTCCAGTGGCTGCCACCCGGCACCGGCCTGATCGTCGAACGCGAGATCGCCGAACTCGCCTACACCGACGGCGCCTACCGCTGCCGGGTCCGGCGATCCCTCTACAACGCCGGCACCGAGGCGGTCACCCGCTACCTGGCGAAGATCTCCGTCGACCGCTACCCGCACGACCCGGCCGGTTCCAACCGTCATCACCGGGAGAACCCGCTCACCTTCGACGAGATGGACGTCCGGGCGTTCGCCGGTGAGGGCATCGCCGCGGAGACCATGCAGTGGCGGGTCAAGCTCGACCGGGACGCGTCCAAGGAGATCTGGCTGATGTTCGCCAACGAGCGCGGCCAGTTCCCGCTCTACCCCGGCGAACGGACCATCATCGAGTACGCCTACACGGTCGGCGAGGAGAAGTGGGGCCAGTGGTTCCAGCGCGCCGTCCGCCTGCCGACCCGGTCCCTGACCGTCCGGCTCGACCTGCCGGAGAGTTTCGAACCCCAGGTCTGGGGTGTGGAGGCATCACTCAGCGCCGAGGTGCCCGTCCGTACCCCGTTGGAACGCCGCACCGAGGGAGGTCGTGCCATTTTCGAGTGGTCAACCGACGCGCCCCTGCTCAACGCGCGGTACCGGCTGGAATGGCGGTACCGCGGCGCCGATGCTCCGGTCTACGAGGAAACCGGTCCTCCGGAGCCGGCCCTACCCAAAGCCTCGCACCGGATGCGCGGCATCGGCATCATCCAACGCGGATCCGACCTGCTCCGGCAGCGGGCCCGCCACTTCCAGCTGCCTCGCGAGGGCCCGGCCGCCCGCAACGCGATGACCCGGCTGCTCACCTCCCTCGGCCGGCTGGAGGACCTGCACGAGTTCAGCAAGGGGGTCGGGCTCGCCGCACCCCAGATCGGGGTGCCGGTGGCGGCCGCAGTGGTCCGCCCGCCGGAACGCGACGTGGACCCGGTCGTCCTGCTCAACCCGCGGATCGTCGGCGAATCAGTGGAACAGGACGAGCAGTACGAAGGCTGCCTGTCGTTCTTCGACTACCGGGGACTCGTGCCACGGCCGATGCGGATCGACGTGGAACACGCACGATTCGACGGGACCCGGGTGGTCACCACATTCGAACGGGCCCTGGCTCGGCTGATCAGCCACGAGATCGACCACCTGGAAGGGCGGCTCTACGTCGACCGGATGAACCCGGACGCCAAGCTGGTGCCGGTCGCGCAATACCAGCACACCGGACAGCCGTGGGGCTACTGAAAACTGTCGTACTTGATCCGGACCGAGGGCACCTGGAGCTCAGCGAGGCGCTTCAGCGTGGACCTGACCATCTGACCCGACCCGGAGACGAAGAAGTCGTGCTCCTTCCACGGGCCGTACTTCGCCACCACGTCCGAGATGTGCCCCTGCTCGCCGGCGAACGTCGGATCGTCACTGCACGCGGTCACCACCGACAACCAGGGATAACGGGCCGCCAGCCGATTCAGGTCGGCCAGGTCGTACAGGTCCTCGCGGTTCCGCGCGCCGAAGAAGACGTGCACCCACCGGGTCCGGTTGTAGCGGGTCAGCTCCTCCAGCAGTGACTTGATCGGGGCCAGCCCGGTGCCACCGGCCACAAAGACGGCGTCCCGCGTCGACCTGCGGTCCAGCGTCATCGCGCCCATCGGCGCGGCCACCTTGATCATGTCGCCGACCTGGAGCCGCCGGACCAGGGCGCTCGACACCCAGCCCGCACCCACCGCCCGCACGTGGAACTCCAGCGTGTTGTCCCGCCGGGGCGCGTTCGCCGGTGAATAGGTGCGCCACATCCGAGGCTGGTAGCGCGGCGCCTCCACGCTCAGGTACTGCCCGGCCCGGAAGTCCAGCGGCTGCAACGGCAGGACGGTGAACACCGCGATGTCGTGCGACCGGCGTTCGTGCGCGACCACCTCGGCGTACCAGTAGGGCGGATTCGGGTCCGCCTCCGCGCCGGCCAGCATCTTCGCGGCGATCACCGCGTACGCGTCGGCCCACGCCTGGTCGTACTCGACACCCCACACCTCGCCCGCGAACGCGCGCATCGCCTCGATCAAGGCCCCGCCCACCACCTCGTAGTGTTCTGGTTCCACGTGGAACTTGCGGTGATCCCGGCCGAGCGCACGAAGGTACTCGTCGAAGCGTTCCGGATCCTCCAGCGTCTGCACGACCTGCACGATCGCCCCCAGCAGACGGGCCCGCTGAACGTCCATCTGCACCGGGAACAGGTCCCGCAGGTCCGGGTACGACAGGAAGATTCGCGCGTAGAAATAGCCGGCAACCTTGTCCTGATGTTCCTCGACGAGGCTCCAGCTCTCCTTGAGCAAGCGTGCCAGGTCTCCCATGCCATTCAGGGTGGTCAGCGCAGTCAGGAACACGACGCACGAGCAGTGCGATTCAGTACCTTGTGCGGCGCGTCGGCTACCGAAATGGACCGGTTTATGCCTCGCCTAAAGTGGCTGGGTGATCGTCGACTCGCCCCGCTCGCGTTATGGGCCGGAAATCGCCATCGTGCTGCTGCTGTCCCTCGGGCAGTCGGCCGTGTACTCCATCGTGTCGCTGACCGCGAAACTCACCGCGGACAAGCCGCTCGCCCAGCAGACGACCACGCTCAACCCGACGGTCTCGCCACGGCCCTACCTCGACCTCACGTACCAGCTGCTCGGGATCTTCTTCGCCCTGATCCCGGTCGCGCTCGCGCTCTACCTGCTCGCCCGCGACCGGATCCGCCCCCGCGAACTCGGTATCGACTACCGGCGGCCCGCCTACGACCTGGGCTGGGGCTCCGGCCTCGCCGCCGGCATCGGCATCCCCGGACTGCTTCTGGTGTACGTGGCCCTCCAGCTCGGCATCAACGCGCAGATCCGGCCGTCCGGCCTCGACGACCACTGGTGGACCGTCCCCGTACTGATCCTCTCCGCGATCCAGAACTCGGTCCTCGAAGAAGTGATCGTCGTCGGCTACCTGATCACCCGGCTGCGCACCTTCGAACTGTCCCCGGTCTGGATCATCGCGGCATCCGCGGTACTCCGCGGCTCCTACCACCTCTACCAGGGCTTCGGCGGCTTCATCGGCAACGTGGTGATGGGCGTGGTGTTCGCCCTGTTCTACCTGCGGACCAAACGAGTCATGCCACTCATCGTCGCCCACAGCCTGCTCGACATCGTCGCGTTCGTCGGTTACGCGCTACTGCCCGCGGCCTGGCTGACCTGGCTCTCCCTGTAACCGGCCGGTTCTCCCGTCAGCCGACCTCGTCCTTCCGCCAGCTGACCCGGGCTCTCCCGCTAGCTGACCTGGTTCTCAGCTAACTGACCTGGTTCTCCCGGTAGAACCGCAACGCACGCCTCGCCACCGCCTCGGTCGTCGCCCGTGCACCCAGCACGGTCGTGACCAGGCCCATCCCCGGCAGCCTCGTCCGGAACAGCCCGTTCAAGACCAGCCCCGCCACGATCGGACCCGAACTCGCCAGCCGTAACAGCTCCTCGGCCCGGCGCGGATCCGTGGGATCGACCTCGAACGCCGCCGCCAGATGCAACACCAGCTCGGCATGCGTCACCAGGATGCCCACGGTCAAAACCACCGGCGAGTACGGCCCGGCCAGCGCACCAGCCGCACCCCGCAGCCCCGCCGAACGGGTGAACCGCTGCACCGCCAGCCTCGCCAACGCCTCCCGCGACGCGGTGGGATAGACGGCCCGGGTGCGGGCGGCCCAGTCCGCGGCCCGCGGCCCGAAAACCTCAACCGCCGAAAGAGCCAGAATTACTGGTGTACGGGTGGGCTCAGCCAGCACTTCCTCCACCAGAGAGTCGAAGTGCCGCCTCAGTCCCGCACCCACCAGCGGCGCCACCCCAACCGACAAGCCTTCACCGGTAGCCGGTGTCGCCTCGACTGATGAGCTTCCGCTCGTTTCAGGTGTCGCCTCGACCGGCGAGGTCACGAATGTCGCCTCGGCTGGCGTTGCCGTCTCGATCGCCTCTGCCGGTTCCGCGGCAGGCTGCCCTGCAGTGGCTGATCGGCGCTTGGCAGTGAACGGCCGGCCCTCGGCAGAAGTCCGGCCCTCGGGGGCTGTCCGTGCTCTCTTGGCGGGAGCGGCCGGCTTTTCCTTCTCCTTCTCCTTCTCCGGGATGGCTTTCACGGCCTTCTTCGCCGGAGCGGCACGTTTTGTCGGGGTCCGCTTGGCGGGCGCCCTCACCTCGGAAGAAACGGGCGCCTGCACTACCGCGGGCTCGGCCGACGTCTCCCCGGAAGCCTGCTCGACGGGCGCCTTCTCCGTCTCAGGTTTGGTCGGCTGAACCGGAATCGCAGCGTCTGGTGCCCTCGTGCCAGTTGTCCCAGTGCCGGGTTTCCCAGCGGCGGGCTCTCCCGTGCCAGGTTTCTCCGCGCCAGGTTTCTCCGCGCCAGGTTTCTCCGGGCCAGGTTTCTCCGCGTCGGGCGACGGAGCTGCCTCATGAGGGCTGCGGCGTCGGGGAGCGGGCTGACCCGTACCGGAAGAAGGCTCTGAAGAGTGACCTTCGGCACTGTCCCCCGGCATGGGCTGCTGAAAAGTGACCGCGGGAGGCGCCGCCCGCCGGACAGGCCGCCCCTCCGGAGAAGTCTGCTCAGGCGTGACGAACGGACTACGCGGATCCCGAGCCCGCGGAGCTTCCCGGCGCGTGTTCTCCTCCATCACCGGAAGCCTAGCCGCTTCCGCCACGTTTCGCCTGTTCGCGCCCCGTTGCGAAGTTCCCCGGTGCGCCGGGTGCCTACCTCTTTGTGCAGCCGTCGGGCGGTCCGGTATTGTCAACCCTCGGTGGCCTTCGGGGCACCGGGGAGACTTCGCCTAGTCTGGTCTATGGCGCCGCACTGCTAATGCGGTTGGGGTTTTAAAGCCCCTCCCGGGTTCGAATCCCGGAGTCTCCGCGCAAAAGTCGGTGATGTAAGCTGACTGAAGCAACAAGGCAAGCGCCCGTAGCTCAATGGATAGAGCATCTGACTACGGATCAGAAGGTTAGGGGTTCGAGTCCCTTCGGGCGCACAAACGATCAAGGCCGTGACCTGCGGAAACAAGGGTCACGGCCTTTTTGTTGCCTATTTTCAGCCCTCAAAATCCCGCCTGGTGGGACCGTGGTGATCCGGTGGTGATCGCGTGTCAAAAGACTGTCGATCCGCGGCGGGTCAGTCCTTGTGCTGGCCTTTCGCGGTGCAGCACACGCGGCGCGTACAAGGACGGCCGACTACAGGGAGTAACCTTGTTGTTATCGAGGTCGTGCCATTCGCGGCGACTATTCGTCACTCGATAAGGCGATAGTCCGCGCCGGACGCCAGGTGATGCGCCAGCCATGGCATCAGTACTCATCGACTAGTTGGAATCACTGGGTCGGAGCCCAGCTGCGGGAATGTGTGCCGAAGCTGGCTGCTACTCGGCATGGACTCGGAGACGCC
>DATMVU010000723.1:0-3554 GCA_035562875.1 Actinoplanes sp.
CGAGCGCTCGGTACTCCGCGACCGCGGCCCGGCACAGTGCGACAGCCCCGGGCTGGTCACCGGAGAGGTACTGCACACAGGCCTGCAGGTACAGCGCGAAGGCCGGGCCCGCCCGGAGCCCGGCCGTCGCCGACAACCGCAGGACCTGGCGCAGGTGATGCAGGGTCTCGGCCTGATCGCCCTGACGCCAGAAGACCAGGGCGATGTCGCGGTGGGCCCGGGCCTGACCGACCCGGTCGTCGAGCGTCTCGAAGACGGCGAGGGCTTCCCGGGTCAGGCCGACAGACTTCTCGTACTGGCCGGAGTACGCGTACGCCCAGCCGAGCACCCGCAACGAGTGCCCCTCGCCGCCCGCGTCGCCCAGCCGGCGGGCGGCGTCCAGGGCCAGACCCAGCGCGGTGATCAGCTCGTCCCAGTGCCCGCGCCGGGCCAGGAACGTGACCAGGACGAGGGCGAGCCGGAACGCGTGCGCCTCATGACCCGACGCGGCCTGGGTGATCGCCGCCAGCAGCACCGGACGCTCCGCGGCGAGCCACCCGGCCGCCCGCTGATCGGTGTCGAAGACCTCGGGCGTGACACCGGGACGCGGCGGATCCAGCGTCATCTCGTCCCGGTACGGATAGATCATCGCGTCCGCCGCGTCGGCGCTGTGCAGGTAGTAGTCGAGTACCCTCCGCAGCGGTTCGGCCGGGTCGTCGTCGAAGCGTTCGGCGGCGTACGCCCGCAGCAGGTCATGAATGCCGAACCGGCCCCGGATGTGCTCGACGATCAGGTGCGCCTCGGCCAGCTCGTCGAGCAGGAGGTTCACCCGGCGCACGTCGGTGCCGAGCAGCGCGGCCGCTGCGGGAGCGGTGATGTCCGGCCCGCAGTGCAACCCGATCAGGCGGAACAGTTCAGCAGCACCCTCGCTCAACCCGTCGTACGACCAGGAGAACACCGTGCGTACGTCGATGCTGCGGTCCACGCTCGACAGCGCGTCCAACCGGTCACCGGCCGCGCGCAGTTGCCCGACCAGATCGGCCAGCTCGAATCGCCGGTGCACCGCGGCGCGCGTCGCGATCAGGGTCATGGCCAGTGGCAACCCGGCGCACCGGTCGATGATCTCGTCCACCGATCCGGGCTCGGCGTTCACCCGGTCCGCCCCCAGCCGGGCGGTCAGCAGCTGCCGCGACTCGGCGGCGGTGAGCAGATCGAGCGAGAGTGGGTAGGCACCGTCGGTGACCACCAGGGCGGGCAGCAGGTGCCGGCTGGTGACCACGGCCAGGCACCCGGGGGAGTTCGGCAGCAGCGGCCGCACCTGCTCGGCGTCCCGTGCGTTGTCCAGCATCACCAGCACCCGCCGCCCCGACACCAGCCGCCGGTAGAGCCCCACCTGCGCGGGCAGCGTCACCGGCACGCTCTGTGGCGGCACGTCGAACGCCTCCAGGAAGCCCCGGATCGCCTCGGCCGGTGTCGCGGTGATGCCGCTGGGGTCGAATCCCCGCAGGTTGACGTGCAGAATCCCGTCCGGGAAGCGGTCCGCCACGGTGGTCGCCCAGTGCACCGCCAACGTCGTCTTACCCACCCCGGCCGTCCCGGAGATGACGATCAGTGGTTGATCGGCGGCCGCCTTGAGCGTGTCCAACTCGGCGTCCCGCCCGACGAACGCCGCGATGTCGGGCGGCAGTTGGACCGGCCGCTCCCGTGCCGCCGCTTCGGGCTCGGCCAGCAACATCCGCTGCACCTCGGCCAGCTCACTGCCCGGATCCAACCCGAGTTCCTCCACCAACTTCTTGCGGGTACGCGTAAAACACTCGAGTGCCTCAGCCGTCCGCCCCGCTCGGTGCAGCACCCGCATCAGTGCCGCGGCCAGCGGCTCGACCAGCGGATGCTCCTCGACCAGTGGAGTGAGCAGGTTGACGGCCGGGGCCGGGTCAGCCACCCGGGACCACGCGATCACGGTGTCCAGATGCAGTCGTGACCAGGTCTTCCGAGTGTCCTCAGCCCACCGGCCCGGAACTCCGGCCAGCGGCGTACCACTCCAGCAGGCCAGTGCCTCCGCCAATGTTTCACGTGAATCATCGTGTTCCCGGGCCTGCTCGTTGAGCCGCTGGAACCGCAGCAGGTCGACCTCGTCGGGGTCCACGTCGAGCCGGTAGCCGCCGGAGACCTTGATCAGCGCACCGTCGGCACCGGCCGCCCGCAGCACCTGGCGGATCCGCGCGATGTGCACGTAGACGGCCCGGCGAGCGGCCGCTGGCGGCTCGTCGTCCCAGAGCCGGGCGATCAGGGCCTCGGTGGACACCAGGCGACCAGCGGCGGTGAGCAGAACGGCCAGCACCAGGCGTTGCTGCGGAGGCCCGGCATCGATGCGCCGGCCGCCGGCCCACACCTCGACTGGTCCGAGCAGCCGAAACTCACGCACCACCGTCTCCCCCGTCACCTCGCCTATGTTCCTCTAACATTCCGCCAACATCACTACCCCATCCTTCGATGCGTCAAGGAACACCACGCATCCGAAAGGTGGATGAATGCGCAAGAGTCTCGCCGCGCTCATGGCGGCCATGGTGGCGGCATCAGGTCTGGTTCTGGCTCCCGCCTCGCCGGCTGCGGCAGCCGGACCCCGACGCAGTGACAGCCTGAATGAGCCGATCTACTGGGTGCACGGCATCCAGATCGCCCCGAACGGTCACCCCAAGGCCGACTGCGTCCAGTGGCACCCCGCCATCAACGCCTTCCGGTCCGGGGGCGCCACGGGCAAACAGCACACGGTGGCCTACTACAAGAAGGACGTGCGCTGCAACACCCGCGTCGCCAGCTACGAGAACGGTGCCGGCATCAAGGAACTCGGCCGCAAGATGGCCTGGGACATCTACAACAAGTACAGCAGCAAGGGCAAGTCGGTTGATGTCGTCGCCCACTCGATGGGCGGGCTGGTCATCCGGGCCGCGATCACCGGCGTGCAGAAGAAGACGAAGAGCTGGCCGCCGTACCTCTACGTCGAGGACGTCGTCACCTTCAGCACCCCGCACACCGGCACGAACTGGGCCCGCGGCTACAACACCCAGCAGGCCAAGGACATGCGCCCCGGCTCGTCCTTCCTGAAGTGGCTGAACAAGAACCCGCAGTCCAAGCAGGGCACCGACTGGACCCTGATCGGCTCCGAGGACGACAAGGTCGTGCCCTGGAAGAGTGCGGTCTCCACGAGCGGCAGCGCGGCCGGTTACCTCGCCGCCGGCCACAAGGTGGTCTTCCACAAGGGCCAGGGCCTGGGCCACAGCGACATCTACAAGAAGGCGACGAACAAGTACAAGTCCCGCTACTGGAACAAGCGCGCGGAGAAGAGCGGCTGGATCACCCAGCCCAGGGGCGAGAGCCCGGTCGTGGTGGCCCGCAACGCGGCCTACTCCTGGCGCCTCTGGTAATCGGCTACGACCTACTTCGCTCGACATTCTCGCGACGGCAGCACGGGGTTCCCCCGTGCTGCCGTCGCGTTCTCGTGTTTTGACCGTTCTGTGGGCAGGGTGGTCTGGCGGTGTGGTGTGTGGGTGTTCGTGGTGGTGTGGGTGTGTGGG
>DATMVU010000724.1:0-12392 GCA_035562875.1 Actinoplanes sp.
TCGCCCGGCCTGCGGCCCGGCGGGCTTCGCGGCGGCCGGGCCCGGTTCGGCGGCCGGCGACTTGGTTGACTTAGACAAGGTAGGCCTCCAGGCCGTGACGGCCACCTTCGCGGCCGTAGCCGGATTCCTTGTAACCACCGAACGGCGACGCGGGGTCGAATTTGTTGAATGTGTTGGCCCACACCACTCCGGCCCGGAGCCGGTCGGCGACGGCCAGGATCCGCGAGCCCTTCTCGGTCCAGATCCCGGCGGACAGTCCGTACGGCGTGTTGTTGGCCTTGGCGATCGCCTCGTCCGGGGTGCGGAAGGTGAGCACCGACAGCACCGGCCCGAAGATCTCCTCACGGGCGATCCGATGGGCCTGCGTCACCCCGGTGAAGATCGTCGGCGCGAACCAGAAGCCCCGGTCCGGCAGCGAACACTCCGGCGACCAGCGCTCCGCACCCTCCTGTACGCCTATTTCCGACAATTCTGTAATACGAGCCAACTGGGCCGCCGAATTGATCGCGCCGATGTCGGTGTTCTTGTCCAGTGGGTCACCGACCCGCAGCGTGGCCATCCGCCGTTTCAGCGACTCCAGCACCTGATCGGCGACGGACTCCTGAACCAGCAGCCGCGACCCGGCGCAGCAGACGTGCCCCTGGTTGAAGAAGATCCCGTTGACGATGCCCTCGACGGCCTGGTCGATCGGGGCGTCGTCGAAGACGATGTTGGCCGCCTTGCCACCCAGTTCGAGGGTGAGCCGCTTGCCGGTGCCGGCCACGCTTCGGGCGATCTCCCGGCCCACCTCGGTCGAGCCGGTGAAGGCCACCTTGGCGACGTCCGGGTGCTGGACCAGGTAGGCGCCGGTGTCGCCGGCCCCGGTGACGATGTTGACCACTCCGGCCGGCAGCTCGGCCTGCCGGCACACGTCGGCGAAGAACAGCGCGGACAGCGGGGTGGTCTCGGCCGGTTTGAGCACCACGGTGTTGCCGGTGGCCAGCGCCGGGGCGATCTTCCAGGCCAGCATCAGCAGCGGGAAGTTCCACGGGATGACCTGACCGGCGACACCGAGTGGTCTCGGGTCGGGGCCGAACCCGGCGTACGCCAGTTTGTCGGCCCAGCCCGCGTAGTAGAAGAAGTGTGCGGCGACCAGAGGCAGGTCGACGTCCCGGGACTCCTTGATCGGCTTGCCGTTGTCCAGCGACTCCAGCACCGCCAGTTCCCGGGACCGCTCCTGGATGATCCGGGCGATCCGGAACAGGTACTTCGCGCGCTCGCTGCCGGGCAGCGCGGACCACGGGCCGAACGCGCGCCGGGCTGCGGCCACCGCCCGGTCCACGTCCTCCGGGCCGGCCGCGGCGACCTCGGCCAGCACCTCCTCGGTGGCCGGGTTGACCGTCTTGAAGACGTTGCCGTCCTTGCCGGCGTCGAACGAGCCGTCGATGAAGAGGCCGTAGGACGAGGCGATCTCGACTACCGAACGCGACTCGGGCGCTGGTGCGTACTCGAACATGGGCCCCTCAGTCCAGGGTGAAGTAGTCCGGGCCGGCGTAGTGGCCGGTGGTCAGCTTGGTGCGCTGCATGAGCAGGTCGTTGAGCAGCGAGGAGGCGCCGAACCGGAACCGGTCGGGGGTGAGCCACTCGTCGCCCACGGTCTCGTTGATCAGCACCAGGTACTTGATGGCGTCCTTGGTGGTCTTGATGCCGCCGGCCGGTTTGACCCCGATGATTCGCCCGTGCCGTTCCCGGAAGTCGCGGACCGCCTCCAGCATGACAAGCGTGATCGGCAGGGTGGCGTTGACGCTCACCTTGCCGGTCGAGGTCTTGATGAAGTCGGCGCCGGCCAGCATCGCCAGCCAGGAGGCGCGGCGGATGTTGTCGTACGTCCCCAACTCGCCGGTCTCCAGGATCACCTTGAGGTGGGCGGCGCCGCACGCCTGCTTGACCGCGGTGATCTCGTCGAACACGTGCTTGTAGTCACCGGCCAGGAACGCGCCCCGGCTGATCACCATGTCGATCTCGTCGGCGCCGGCGGCCACCGCGTCGCGGGTGTCGGCAAGCTTGACCGCTAGCGGCGCCTGCCCGGACGGGAAGGCGGTCGCCACGCTGGCCAGGTGCACTCCGGAGCCGGCCAGGGCGGCGGCTGCGACCGGAGCCATGGCCGGGTAGACGCAGATCGCCGCGACCGGCGGGCACGAGGAGTCGGCCGGATCGGGGCGGATGGCCTTGGCGCAGAGCGCGCGCACCTTGCCGGGGGTGTCGGCGCCCTCCAGCGTGGTGAGGTCGACCATCCGGATGGCCAGGTCGATCGCTTTCGCCTTGGCGTCCGCCTTGATCGAGCGGGTGGCGAGCGCCGCGGCCCGCGCCTCGACGCCCACCTTGTCGACCCCGGGCAGGCCGTGCAGGAACGAGCGGAGATCGGACGGTTCAGCGGGCGCTGTCACGGTCATGAACGGGATTCTACGCAACCCTGTGACAGTTGATCTTGATTGAACGATAGGTTGTCAGCCGTGGACGTCCTTGTAGTAGATCACCCGCTGGCCCAGACCCGGCTCACCGCGATGCGCCGTACCGACACCGACTCCGGTGTCTTCCGCGCCTCGCTGCACGAGCTGACCACCATGGTGGTCTACGAGGCGGCCCGCCTCTTCGCTGTCGAGAAATACCCCATCGAGACGCCGGTCGCGGCCACCGAGGGCACCCGGCTGGCCAACCCGCCGCTCATCGTCCCGGTGCTCCGGGCCGGCCTGGGCATGGCCGACGCCGCCCTCGGGCTGCTCCCCGAGTCGTCCATGGGCTTCGTCGGTCTGGCCCGCGACGAGGAGACCCACGAGCCGCGCGCCTACATGGAGTCGCTCCCGGCCGACCTCACCGGCCAGCCGGTGCTGGTCCTGGACCCGATGCTGGCCACCGGCGGCTCACTGCTGCACTGCTGCCGGCTTCTCGCGGACCGCGGCTGCACCGACATCATCATCTGCTGCGTGCTGGCCGCACCTGAGGGCGTCGAGCGACTGGCCGACTCCGGCCTGCCGCTGCGCCTGGTCACGGCGTCGATCGACCAGGGCCTGAACGAGAAGGCCTACATCGTCCCCGGCCTCGGCGACGCCGGTGACCGTCAGTTCGGCGGCATGCGCCGCTTCTGATCAAAGGCATCAGCGGATCCCGTACGCCCGGGCGGCGTTCCCCGGCGGGCCGGGCTGCGAACGTCACCCGGGCCTGGACTACAGGACCTGGTGGGACCAACCGGTGGCCCGGCCGTCAGTGAACGGCATCACCCCGTGAAACGGCACAGGCTTGTCACCGAGGACGAGCGGCAGGAAGTGCCGATCCGACTCCCACATGGGAACCCGGCCGGCCAGAACGTCGACAATCGGTATCCAGTGCAGTGAGCCTTCCGGATTGGCCGATAGCGGAGTGCCCGACCAATCCGTGATCCGAAATAGAAAGCCGAACCAGTTCTCGCCATTACGGCCGAATCCGGGCCAGGAGATCGTCCCTGCCAATTCGAGCCGATGACACTCCAGCCCGGCCTCCTCGGCGATCTCACGGCGCATGCCGGAGACCACATCCTCGTCCGGCTCCAGCTTGCCGCCGAGCCCGTTGTACTTGCCGAAGTGGATGTCTTCCGGGCGGCTATCTCGCCGGATCATCAGAAGTCGACTCCGGTCAGTGGACAGGATATAACCGAGGGTTGCAAGAACAGCCTGCATAGTGGGTCATACTAAAGGGACCGCATCTGTGCATAGTCTGCGCAAATAGAGCCGAACTGATCCAAGTGACGGGGATGCTATACCATCTCGTGCGCTGTCATCGACACGGTTGGTGGCAGGAGCGGTGCCGCCCAGCCTTGGTCGTTACGTGGGGTAACCGGGGCACCTACGCGCCTTGCTCTTCATTCAGAGAGGAACGCCCATGACTGGCCCCCAGTCTGCTATCCCGCCCGCTCGTCCCGTGATCGGTGAGGATGAGATCGAAGCCGCGGTCCGAGTCCTGCGCAGCGGCATGGTTGTTCAAGGCCCGGAGGTTGCGGCCTTCGAGCGTGAGTTCAGCGATCTGGTCGAGGGCCGGCACTGCGTCGCGGTGAACTCCGGCACGTCCGCCCTGCAATTGACTCTGCTCGCGCTCGACCTGAAGCCGGGCGACGAAGTCATCGTGCCCTCCTTCTCCTTCGCCGCCACCGCGAACGCGGTCCGGCTGGCCGGTGCGACGCCGGTGTTCGCGGACATCGACCCGGCGACCTTCTGCATCGATCCCGACGCGGTGGCGGCGGCTGTGACATCGCGCACCGTGGCCATCATGCCGGTGCACCTGTACGGGCACCCGGCAGCCATGGACCGGATCATGCCGATCGCCGAGGCACACGGGCTCGCCGTCGTCGAGGACGCCGCACAGGCTCACGCTTCCGCTCTGAACGGCACCCCGGTCGGCGCCTTCGGCGTGGCGGGCTGCTTCAGCTTCTACCCGACGAAGAACATGCACTCTCTCGAGGGCGGCATGATCACGACGGCGGACGCCGAATTCGCGCGTAAGCTACGTCTGCTGCGTAACCAGGGCATGGAGACGCGGTACCAGAACGAGATCGTGGGCGCCAACATGCGGCTCACCGATGTCGCTGCCGCGATCGGCAGGGTGCAGCTCGGGAAACTCGAGGGCTGGACCGACAAGCGCCGGGCCAACGCGGCCTACCTGGACGAGCGCCTGAGTGGCGTCGTCACCCCGGCGGTCGCCGCCGGTGCCAAGCACGTCTACCACCAGTACACGATCCGGGTCTCCGAGGACCGGGACGCGTTCCAGAACGCCCTCGCCGAGCGGGGTATCGGTAGCGCTCCGTATTACCCGACGCCGATCCATCGACTGCGGCCCTACCTCACCGAGGACGGACAGCCCGGGCCGTGGAAGCTGCCGGAGACCGACCTCGCTACCGGCGAGGTGCTCTCGCTGCCGATCTTCCCGAGCCTGACCACCGAGGAACTGGACCGGATCGTCGCGGCCGTGAACGATGTGGCGGTGCGGGCATGACCGCCAAGGTGCTGCGAGCCGGCCTGATCGGCCTGGGTGCGATGGGCCGCAACCATGGCCGTGTGCTCAGTCAGTTGAGTGGTGTCGATCTGGTGGGCGCTGTCGATCCGGCGCCGAACGCGGTCGGGCCGCACGGTGTGCCGGTCGTTGCGGACCTGGACGCACTCCTCAAGATCGGCGTCGACTATGTGGTGGTGGCCTCACCGACCGCTCTGCACGAGGAACTCGGCCTGCGCCTGGCCGAGGCCGGCGTGCATGCGCTGATCGAGAAGCCGCTGGCCCCCTCGATGGCGGCGGCCGAGCGGCTGGTCAAGGCCTTCGGTGACCGTGGCCTGATCGGTGCGGTCGGTCACATCGAGCGCTACAACCCCGCGCTGCAGAGCCTGCGGACCCGCCTGGAGGCCGGCGAACTGGGGGAGATCTACCAGATCGTCACTCGACGGCAGGGTCCGTTCCCGGGCCGGATCGCCGACGTCGGCGTGGTGATGGACCTCGCCACCCACGACATCGACCTGACTGCATGGGTCACCGGTCGTCCGTACCAGCAGGTCGCGGCCCGTACCGCGTGCCGCAGCGGCCGTCCGCACGAGGACATGGTCTCTGCGGTGGCCGAGCTGGCCGGAGGACTGGTGGCGAACCATCTGGTGAACTGGCTGAGCCCGTTCAAGGAGCGGTCCACGGTCATCACCGGCGAGCGGGGCAGCTTCGTCGCCGACACCCTCACCGCCGACCTGACCTTCTACGCCAACGGTGCGGTCGACACCGAGTGGGAGGCGCTGCGCGCTTTCCGGGGCGTCGCGGAGGGGGACATGATTCGCTACGCGATCCCCAAGCGGGAGCCTCTGCTGGTTGAGCACGAGCGTTTCCGGGACGCGGTGGACGGCAAGGAAACCGACATCGTCACCCTCGAGCAGGGCATGCGGACAGTCGAGGTGGCCGCGATTCTCCTCGAGTCCGCGAGGACCGGCGCCACTCTCACGATCCCCTCGACCTGATGGCACGTGACGTCGCCGTGGTGACGCCCTGGTATCCCAGCGGAGAACTGCCGTTCCGGGGTGCTTTCGTGCGTGCCATGGTCGAGGCCACGACACCGGTCGCGGAGGAGATGACGGTCTATCACTGCGACTCCTGGGTGGCGCGGCTGTCCGCGGCTGAGGACGCGGCCATCCAGAAGGCAGCCCGGGAGTTGTGGGCGCACACGGCCGATCCTGCCGAGACGGTGGGCGGTGCTGCGCTGGTCACCGTACCGGTCGTGATGCCCCGCGCCTCGTCGTTCGCCGAGCAGGCCCGCCGGGCGGCAGACGCCCTCGGCGGTGCTCTCGGCGGCAAGCCGATCGACGCCGAGGTGGTGCACGCACATGTCGGTCTGCTCGGTGGCCTTCCGGCGCTGCGCAACATGCGGCCGGATGCCCGGCTTTTTGTCACCGAGCACGCCACCTTCCTGGATCGGATGCTGGCCGAGCCGGACGGCAAGGCCGGTTACGCCGAAGTGCTCGCCGCCTGCGAGGCGTTCTTCGTGGTCGGCGACGAACTGCACCGGCAGTTCGTCGAGGCGTTCCCGGAGCACGAGTCGAAACTGAGGTCGATCGCCAACCCGATCGACTTCGAGGTGTCCCGCCCGGAGCCGGTGACCGAGCTGCGCCGCTGGCTGTTCGTCGGCGGCCTGATCGAACGCAAGGGTGTGCGCTGGCTGTTGGAAGCGTTCGCCGTCTGCCACGCCGACGACCCGTCGCTGACTTTGACCGTGGTCGGTACCGGGGAACTGGAAGGCTGGCTCAGGGAGCGTGCCGCCGAGCTCGGTGTCGCGGACGCGATCACCCTGACCGGTGCGCTAGCACCGGATCAGGCCCTCGAGCTGATGCGCGAGCACGACCTGCTGGTGCACCCGAGCCGGTACGAGACGTTCGGTGTGGTGATCATCGAAGCTCTGGCGGCAGGCTTGCCGGTCTTGATCACCCGCAGCGGTGGCCCGGAGCAGACATTGGCGGGTATCGAGGCGGACGCCGGTGAGTTCGTCGATGTCGAGGACGCGCCGGACGCCCTCATCGCGGGTTTCCGGCGGTTGCGTAGCCGCTTTCCGTCCGGACTGGACCAGGTGCGTGCGCGACGAGTTCTGGCCGAACGGTACGGATATGATGCAGTAGCACGCAGTCATCAAGAGGCCTGGTTCGCACCCTCACGTTCTGGTCAGGCCTGGTAGGGATCTCATGCGGGTATTTTTTCTTGCTCTCGGGGCCAACCGCCGGCGCGCGGTGATCGAGGAGAGTCGGCGGGTCGTCGAGAGCGGTGGTCAGGCGGTGGTGCTCGTCAAGAGCCGTTCGTCCTGGTCGGGTGAGACGTTCGCGCCCGGCGTGCGTGTCCTTTCGCCCCCGTCGCCCGAGGCGCATTGGCCGTTGCGGGCCGAGCAGGCCGCGCTGTTCCGTGGTCCGCGGTTCCTCCTGACCCGAGCGGCACGGACGATGAAGCGAAACCCGAAACGATGGGCCAAGGCGTACGAGGAGCGTGTCGCGAAGCGGGTGCACCGCGGCCTCTTTCTGCCCGCATACCGCAAGGCGTGGCCGGATCAGCAGCAACGAGCCCTGGCTGCCGTGGTCCGCGCGAACGGGCCATACGATGCTTTCGTAGTGACCGACCCCGCTTCCGTCCCGGTAGCCCTTGAGCTGGTCGACTCCGAGCGAGTGGCATTCCGCATCGACCAACTGTTAACACCGGCCAACTCGGATCACAGGGTGAAGCGATGACCTCCGGCAGTGTGAAGCCCCCGCGGCTTCTCTACATCGCCTTCTACTTTCCACCGTCGCGGGCCAGCGGTGTCTACCGGGCCCGTGCCACCGCCAACCACTTCGCCGCGGCGGGCTGGGATGTCACCGTCTTCGCCGCTCCGCTGCGCTTTCTCTACCAGGTGATCGGTTCGGTCGACGAGAAGCTCTCCGAGACGGTCGACCCCCGGATCAAGGTGGAACGCCCCGAGCTGGATCTGTCCCGCTGGGAGAACGAGCTGCACAACCTGAGCTGGCTGTCCGCCACGTTTCCGGAGAGTGCCAAGAAGCTGCGGCAGTGGCGAGAGGACCGCTACTTCCCGGAGGTGTACGCCTCCTGGGCGCGCGATTCGGTGGCGAAGGCGCTGCGGATGCACAAGACCGAGAAGTTCGACGTCGTGCTCGCCACCGGCAATCCGTTCGCGGCCTTCGCGGCAGCTTGGGAGATCAACAAGAAGACCGGCGTTCCGTACGTCGTGGACTATCGTGACTCGTGGACGCTGGACCTCTTCAACGACGAGCCCGCGTTTCCGCCTGAGCATTCCGCCTGGCGCTGGGAGAAGCAGATCATCGGGGGCGCGAGCGCCACGGTGTTCGTCAACAACGCTCTGCTCGCCTGGCACGCCGACCGTTACCCGCGCTCAGCGGACCGGATGCATGTGGTCCCCAACGGTTGGGACCCGGATCTGTTGACGGTGTCCGTCGGTGACGATGCTGCTCAGCCTGACCGGCCGCTACGTTTCGGCTTCCTCGGCACCATCACGTCGAAGCAGCCGGTTGTGGAGATGGCCGAGGCTTTCCGTCAGGCCCGGGAACACCCGGAGCTCCATGACGCGGAACTGAACATCCATGGGCACCTCGGCTTCTTCAAGCAGAGCCACGACGTCTTCCTGCCATTGCTGGGTCTGAACGCGAACGGTGACCCGGACCCGGAGTCGGACCACGGTCTGCGCCTACGCGGACCGGTTTCGAAGACCGAGGTGGCCGGAGTCTACGAACACAACGACGTCCTGGTCTTCTTGGCTGCCGGCGGCAAATATGTGACCTCCGGCAAGATCTTCGAGTACATGGCTGCCGGTAAGCCGATCGTCTCGGTGCACGCCCCGGACATCGCTGCTCGCGAAGTGTTGGAAGGCTATCCGCTCTGGTTCACCGCGGACAGCCTCGATCCCGGTCAAGTGGCCAAATCCATGCTCGATGCGGGCCGCGCCGCCCGCGCGCTGACCCCTCAGCAACGGGCCGAAGCCGTGGCCTATGCCGACCGGTTCCAGCGCGACAAGCTGTTGGCCCCACTGGAGAAAGTGATCCGAGGGCTGGCTGGTCGGCCGGTTCCCGAGTCGGAGTCCGTCAATGAGTGAATCGTCCACAGCCACGCCCCGCGTGGTGGTAATCGCTTTGAGCTACAAGCTGTCCGGCCGGGTTCGGAACTACATCGAAGATCTGATCGGCGCCGGCGTTCGGGTCGACCTGCTGGTCCTCGAGAACAAGACCCTGGAGGACGCCGAGTTCGGCCCGCTGGTCAACGCGCGGCCGGTCTTCGAACGCGAGATGTACGGCTTGCCGCTGCGCTGGGTGGAACGGAAACTGGTCTTCGACGTCCCGTCCCAGTTGTTCGGCAAAGCTCGCTCCCTCACTCGGAAGGGCAAGCGACTGGCACTGTTGGACCGGACGGCGTTAGCCGTGCGCCGGCGGCAGACCAAGGTGTCGAAGAAGTTCCACGAGAAGCTTTTCTGGCCGATGTTCAAGCAGGCACGGCCCCTGCTGCTGATCTCTGCCAGCAGGAAGCAGGCTCTCGCTTTCGACATCGGCAATGCCGACCGGATCGTGGCAGCCGATCCGGCGGCGCTACCGCTGGCTTGGCGTATCGCCAAACGCTATCCCCACGTGTATGCGACGAAGGCACTCGATCGCAAACCCTGGATCAACTAGCGAATCGGGCAGTGTGGAGCGGTGATGCGTCTCCACACTGCCCGATTCGGTCAGCTTTTCTGAAGGACCTCGACGACCCGGTGCGCGGCCTGACCGTCACCATACGGTTCCCCGCGGTCGGTTGCCGGAGCCTTACGGACCGCTGCATCGGTCCAGTCCGCACCGAGAGTCCACGGGTCCGGAATCAGCCGGTTCCAGTCGCCGACCAGGGTCTCCACCCACTCGGTCTCCGGCCGTAGCGTGGTGCAGGGCCGGCCCAGCAGGTAGGCCTCCTTCTGCAGACCGCCGGAGTCGGTCACGACGCCTGCCGAGCCGAGCACCGCAGCCACCATTCCGGCGTATGGCAACGGCCGGCCGGCGTGCAGCGCACCCTGGGTGAGCTTCAGGCCGAAAGCCTCGGCACGGGCGGCCAGGCGTGGGTGGGTGAGCAGGGCTACCGGGACGGGCAGCGCGGCGAGTGATTCGATGAGACGCCCCAGCCGTTCCGGGTCGTCGGTGTTCTCCGCTCGGTGCAGCGTGGCGAGCAGGTACGGCGCCTCCGGATCGATGCCCGTCGGCAGCTCCGGGCGAGGATGTTCACCAGCCGTCACCGCGTCGCGGACGCGCAGGCAGACATCGACCATCACGTCACCGACCAGCACCGAACGCTCGGACAGCCCCTCGGAGGCGAGGTGCCGCATGGCCTCCTCGGTGGGTGCCAGCAGCAGGTCGGACGCGTGGTCGGTGAGCACCCGGTTGTGCTCTTCCGGCATCCGGCGGTTGAACGAACGCAGGCCGGCCTCCAGGTGCGCGACCCGGAAGTGCTGCTTCACCGCGGACACCGCCCCGGCGAGAGTGGAGTTGGTGTCTCCGTAAACCAGGACCCAGTCGGGTTTCTCCCGATCGAGCACCGCATCCATGGCGGCGAGCACAGCGCCGGTCTGCACGCCATGGCTGCCGGAGCCGACACCCAGATGCACATCGGGGTCCGGAATGCCGAGACCGGAGAAGAAGACGTCAGAGAGGTCGGCGTCATAGTGCTGGCCGGTGTGCACGATGACGTGCTCGTGTTCGGTCGCGTCGAACGCTGCGGCGATCGGGGCCAATTTCACCAACTGTGGGCGGGCGCCCACCACACTGAGGACTTTCACACTGCTCCTAGCGCTGATCGGTTGCGAGCCGCGGCACACGATACGTGAACTGATATGCGATTTTCCCGCCGCGTCAATTTGCCGGGTTTCGGAGCAAAGTATCGTATTGCTCCTGGACCACGGACCAATCCCAGGTCACTGCAGCATGCTGGGCTGCCTCGTCGCCGGTCTTGCGCCAGATCTCCTCGGTGGCGGTGCACGCCAGAATGCGGTTCACGGCCTGGTCCGGGGTCTCCACCATCCAGTCGGCGGGGAAGATGCTGCGTGCGCTGTGCACCCGGCCGGCGAAGAACGGCCAGTCCCGGACGACCGGCACCGCGCCGCTGGCTGCGCCCTCGATCACGCCGAGATGGAAGCTCTCCCGGACCGAGGCGCTGAGGATCACGCCGACCTCGGTCAGCACTCCCGGCACATCGTCGGTCTGACCGATCTGCTGGACCGCTCCCTGCCGCTCGAGGTCGGCCAGCTCCCTGTGGTATTCCCGAGCGTAGTCGGCGGCTTGCGGACTCGGTGAACCGTCCAGCTCCGCGCCGACCAGGACGAGGCGGTACCGCTCGTCATGGCGCCGGAGCCTGCGGAGGACCTCGAACGTCCAGCGGGGGTCCTTGGCGATCCGGCTCTGGCCGATCTGGGCCAGCGTGAACCGGGCCTCCGGGGCCTTGGGGCGGCGGTAGCGATCCAGCATGGCCGCGTTGGTGACGACCAGGGAGCGAGGCGCACCGGGTGCGCGCAGGCGGGGTGCCACATCTTTCGTGTAGTCCAGCAGGGGCGCAGAGACGAAAACGAATTCGTCGATGCGTGACATGTCGACCAGGTGCGGGAACATCGTGAACGCCTCGAAGAGGTGCAACCGGACGATGATCCGGGTGGTTCCGGGGTCTACCACGGTGAACAGTGCGGCTTGCAAGAGACACCACTCGACGAAGACCGTGTCAGCCCACTCTAGGTGCGGTGCGAACCATTCCTGGACCCGGTCGCTGTACTCCGGATCGCCTCCGAGTTTGTGCTTGAGCATCGCCGGAACCGTGGCCAGGGACTGCTTCTCCGGATCGGCGAGCAGATCCAGGTCACGAACCTCGAAGTCGGGGCTCGACCGGTAATGCTCCCGGATGGTGCCGAGGAAGTTCTCGTTTCCCCGGCTGACGATGAGCAGCCGGTGCGCCCGGTCGGTGGGTGGCGGTGCCGCCGGTGTCCGGCGACCGCGCGGCGCGGCCATGGTCTGCCCGACCCGGCTGTTGTGCAGCGGCGCCAGATAGTGGGTCGGGTCCGGAGCCATCGGTGAGGCGAGCCCGTCGAAGTGGACGGCCCGATGGAACAGCAACTTCATCACCTGGAGCACCGAGCGGGCCGCCGCGTCGAAGTCGGCGCGGGCCAGATGTCGGTCGGCGACGGTCAGACCGGCTGTCGCGGCTTCGGTCAGGAACTCCGGGACGCGACCGGCCGCCAGCTCGTCCTGGGCCGCGGCCGTCATCATCTTGGCCCGGGCCTCCGGGTTGCTCGTCCGCTGCGCGATGCTCACCCGGGCCGCCGTCGCCTCGGCGGGCAGGCCCAGCCGGTTCAGCCGGCCGATCAC
>DATMVU010000725.1:0-3971 GCA_035562875.1 Actinoplanes sp.
CGGTCGAGCACGCTGAACCGATCGAGGCCGTCGCCCATGGTGTGGTTGTAGACGACGTCGAGCACCACCCGCAGGCCGGCCGTGTTGAGGGCGCGCACCGCGGCCCGCATCTGCCGGATCCGGTCCGGGCCGTCCGGGTCGGTGGCGTAGCTGCCCTCCGGCGTGGTCCAGTGCCAGGGGTCGTAACCCCAGTTGAAGCCGTCGGTGCCGGCCACCTCCATGACGGCCCGCTGCTGTTCCGCCGAGTCGGGCGGGAACGGCGTCAGGTCGCACATCGGGTCGCTCTGGTCCTCCCACCGGTCCGGCACGGTGGCGAAGTCGTTGACCGGCAGCAGGTGCACGTGGGTGAGGCCGGCGTCGGCGAGCGACCGCAGGTGCCGCATCCCGGCCGACTCGTCGCGGGTGAAGGCCAGGAAGCCGCCGCGCTCGGGGGCCGGAACGGTGGTGTCGTACACCGAGAAGTCGCGCACCGACAGCTCGCTGATCTGCATCCGGGCCGCTGCGACGACCGGCGGCTTGACGAGATCCTCCCAGCCGTACGGGGCCAGCTCGGGGTCGTCGAAGTCGATCAGCTGGCTGTGTGTGGAGTCGACGGCGAGGGACACCGAGTACGGGTCGGTCACGCTGGTCGTCACCACCCGCTGGACGGCCGGCTGCCAGACCTGGACCCGGAACCGGTACCACCGGCGGAGCCACTTGCGTTTGCCGGTGACGGTCCAGACGCCGGTGTCGTCGTCCCTGGTCATCGGGTGGATGCGGGGTTCGTCGCCGGGCTCGCGGAACAGTTCCAGCTCGACGGAGCGGGCGGTGGGTGCCCAGACCGACAGGCGGGGCCGGCCCTCGGCGTCGAGGACCGGGCCTAGTTCGGCGGTGGCGGCCCCGGGGTAGAGGTCGTCGAGGACTCCGGCGATCTGCACCGCGGTGACGGCGGTGCCGTCCCGTCCTTCGACGAGCAGCCGGTCCCTCAGCAGTTCCCGCAACTCGTCGTCGGGCAGTTCGGGAACGGCGTACGCCCGGTAGGCCCTTAAATGCGGGAAAAGGCGACTTTGTGCCTGGAAGAGCCCACCGGGTCGCGCGACCAGCTGGAGGCCACCCAGCGTGAACGACGGGGCGCGCGCCGCGAACCACTCGGGCAGCGCCACGGTGGTCCGGTCGAGGAAGACGGCGTGGGCGCGGGCCGGGTCCAGTTCGGGGCCGAGGGTATCACCGAGGGCGGGACGGACCGGTGCCGTCTCGCCGGCGGTCAACCACACCTCGCGGGTGACGGTCAGGTCAAGCCGCTGGTCGTCGGGGAGGTCCTTCTGTTCGCCGCGGTGCAGGACGTAGCGCAGGCCGACCGCGTCGGGACGCACCCGGACCCGGAAGACGGCGCCGAACGCGTCGAATCGGGCCGGCATCCGCGGTGCTCCCCAGCGGGGTTTCTCGGTGACCGGGACGCCCTCCCAGCAGTGCAGTCCCCACCCTGCGTAATCGCCGTCGGGTCGCCGGTAGTGGATCAGCACGTCGTCGTGGCCGGGGCCGGGCAGCACCGGCGGCTCGGTCCGGATCTCGCTCTCACCGGCCGTCACCCAGATCTCGCCGGTCTCCGGCACCGACACCCAGCGGTCGGCGTCGACGTCCTTGGCGCCGTGCCGATCGATGATCAGAAAACCGACCTTCCGGGCGCGGTCGGCCAGCCGGACCCAGGCGAACCGGCCCCAGGCGTCCTCACCCGCGAACCGGACACCGGCGGGATAGGCCAGCTCAGCGCCGGGGGCGAGGTCTCCCCAGGCGTGCAGCACCCAGTCGGAGTAGTCGTCGTCGGCCCGCTGGTAGTGCACGACCAGCCATCTCGTCACCGCAACATCATCGCAGCCGCACCCTCCGACTGGGAGGATCGGCGCAGGGAACCCGCCTTGCCACTTCTAGCAAGACGGACGTACGGTTTACCGAAGACGCGCAACCGAGAGTTAGGCATACCTAACCTACAGGTCCCCCTTTCGGTGCGGAAGACTTTTGAATTCCAGTCGCTGGGTGTGAAGGAGAAGACGGTGGCCAGCCTCGACACCTTTGGTGCGAAGAGCGAGCTGCGCGTCGGAGACGCGAGCTACGAGATTTTCACGATCGACAAGGTGAAGGGGCACGAGCGCCTGCCCTACTCCTTGAAGATCCTCCTCGAGAACCTGCTGCGCACGGAGGACGGCGCGAACATCACCGCCGACCACATCAACGCGCTGGGTCAGTGGGACAAGGACGCACAGCCGAACGTCGAGATTCAGTTCACCCCGGCACGGGTGCTGATGCAGGACTTCACCGGCGTCCCCTGCGTGGTCGACCTGGCCACCATGCGCGAGGCCGTCAAGGAGCTGGGCGGTGACCCCACCAAGGTCAACCCGCTCTCCCCCGCCGAGATGGTCATCGACCACTCCGTCATCGCCGATCTGTTCGGCCGTGCGGACGCCTTCCAGCGCAACGTGGACCTGGAGTACCAGCGCAACCGCGAGCGCTACCAGTTCCTGCGCTGGGGCCAGACCGCGTTCAACGAGTTCAAGGTCGTCCCGCCCGGCACCGGCATCGTGCACCAGGTCAACATCGAGTACCTGGCCCGCACCATCATGGAGCGCAACGGCCAGGCGTACCCGGACACCGTCGTCGGCACCGACTCGCACACCACCATGGTCAACGGCCTGGGCGTGCTGGGCTGGGGCGTCGGCGGCATCGAGGCCGAGGCCGCCATGCTGGGCCAGCCGGTCTCCATGCTGATCCCGCGGGTCGTCGGCTTCAAGCTGCACGGCGAGGCCCCGGCCGGCACCACCGCCACCGACCTGGTGCTCACCATCACCGAGATGCTGCGCAAGCACGGTGTGGTCAGCAAGTTCGTCGAGTTCTACGGCCCCGGCGTCAGCGCGGTGCCGCTGGCCAACCGCGCCACCATCGGCAACATGTCGCCGGAGTACGGCTCGACCGCCGCGATGTTCCCGATCGACGAGCAGACCATCGAATACCTCAAGCTCACCGGCCGCTCCGAGCAGCAGGTCGCGCTGGTCGAGGCGTACGCGAAGCGGCAGGGCCTCTGGCTCGACCCGAACGCCGAGCCGGACTTCAGCGAGAAGCTGGAGCTCGACCTCTCGACGATCGTCCCGTCGCTGGCCGGCCCGAAGCGCCCGCAGGACCGCGTCCCGCTGAACGCCGCCAAGCAGATGTGGCGCGACGCGCTGCCGACCTACGCCGCCGCGCACGGTCACGCCGACGAGGCCAGCGAGGAGTCCTTCCCGGCCAGCGACGCGCCGGCCAACGGTGTCGAGGACGAGGCCGACAAGCCGCACGTCTTCAGCGCCGCCCTGGGCGCCACCGGCCGCACCTCGAAGCCCACCCGGGTCAAGGGCGACGACGGTGTGGAGTACGAACTGGACCACGGCGCGGTCGTGATCGCCGCCATCACGTCCTGCACGAACACCTCGAACCCGCAGGTCATGATCGGTGCCGCTCTGCTCGCGAAGAAGGCCGTCGAGCGTGGCCTGACCCGCAAGCCGTGGGTCAAGACCACTCTGGCCCCGGGCTCCAAGGTCGTCTCCGACTACTACGACCGGTCGGGCCTCACCCCGTACCTGGACAAGATCGGCTTCAACCTGGTCGGCTACGGCTGCACCACCTGCATCGGCAACTCGGGCCCGCTGCCCGAGGAGGTCTCGGCCGCCATCAACGAGAACGACCTGACCGCGGTCAGCGTCCTGAGCGGCAACCGGAACTTCGAGGGCCGGATCAACCCGGACGTCAAGATGAACTACCTGGCGTCCCCGCCGCTGGTGGTGGCATACGCGCTGGCCGGGTCGATGGACATCGACATCACCACCGAGCCGCTCGGCACCGGCTCGGACGGCAGGCCGGTCTACCTGAACGAGATCTGGCCGTCCGCGCAGGAGATCGACGAGACCATCGCGCAGGCGATCGGCGCCGCCGGGTTCTCCGCCGCCTACCAGGACGTCTTCGCC
>DATMVU010000726.1:0-12665 GCA_035562875.1 Actinoplanes sp.
CACCCTCGCGGAGGACGCCGAGTCCCTCGCCGCCGACGACCGGATGCGGGCCGAGGACGCGCGGGCGGTGCTCGCCTCGCTGTTCCCGGTGATTCTGAGCTGGACGGTGCTCGACCTGCAGCCGGTGTTCGACTGGCCGGAGCTGGCGGCGGCCGCCCTGCTGGCCCTGCTGTTCGGGCTCGGATGGTCGGCTGAGCACGTCCGGGCCCGCCGCCCGGTGGAGGTTCCGGTGTGATCACCGTCGAGGACGGGTCGGCGGTCCCGCCGTACGAGCAGATCCGTGCGCAGTTCGCCCGGCGGATCGTCAGCCGGGCGCTGCCGGCCGGGACCCGCCTGCCGACCGTCCGGCGGCTCGCCGCCGATCTGGGACTGGCGATCAACACGGTGGGCCGCGCCTACCGCGAGCTGGAGACCGCCGGCCTGGTCGAGACCCGCGGCCGGGCCGGTACCTTCGTCACCGCGGCCGGCGACCACAGCCGTGAGCATGCGCAGACCGCTGCCGCCCACTACGCCGCCACGGCCGCCGGTCTCGGCCTGGACGCCGCCGAGGCGCTGCGGATCGTCCGGGCCGCGATCACTGCGCGGTCAGCCGCCGAGCAGCCCGACCGAATGCCGGGCTGAGGCCAGGACCTGCTCCGAGCCGGTCCGGGCGTACACGTCCAGGGCGGTGTCGGCGAATTTGATCGCATGCTCGTCACCACCGGCGGCGGCCAGTTCCATCAGGTCGCCGGCCGGCGGGGAAGCAGGCAGCGGGCGAGGGGTGGCGGGGGAGTAGGCGGCGGTGATCGCCGCCGTGGCCGCCCACGCCGCGGTCAGGCTCGGCATCCACAACGACTGTGGCAGTACCGGCAGGACCCGGGCGACAGCACTCGGCGCGGTCGCCGCGTGGACGAGCATGACCGGGGACGCGTATCCGAAGGTGCCGTGTCGCAGTGTCGCCGCCGCGACGATCTCCGCCAGCCGGGCGGGCGCGTCGTCGGCCGCCGCGCCGGGAACCGCGCCGGACGCATCCGCCCAGCCCGGGGTGTGTGCGAGTTGTACCAGGCGCTCCCGGGCGCCGGACCGCTGATCGGGGATCCGCGGCATGCTGTCGAGCGCGGCCCGCGGATCGGTCGCCGGGTACGGCCCGGCTCCGGGCGGCGCGAGCGGCTGCCATCGGCCGGCCCAGTAGGCCAGTCCCTGCCCCAGTTCGGCGATCCGCCCGGGTGTCTCCGCGTCGACCAGCGATCGCACCGCATGACCGACCCGGATCACCCCGTGGGTGACCCCGGCGGCGATACCGGGCAGCAGCCGCGGCCACCACCGGACCAGCACGTCCCGCCACGGTGCGAGGTCCAGTTCCCGTTCGAAGAAGACCAGCCAGTCGCCGGTACGACCGGGATCGCCCAGTGGTGACCGCCAGTCCTCGGCCAGGATCGGGCTGATCCCGCGCGGCCGTGGTTCGAGCCGGTCGGCGTAGGCGTCCAGCCACCGGTGCACCACGGCGCCCTGTCCGTGCCGGATCAGTGCTTCGGCGGCCATCGGCGCATGGTTGGACAGCCATCCGTCCCGCTCCGGCCCGGTGCCGGAAAGTCGCTGGTAAACCTCATCCACATTGGTCATAGTCGACATCCTGCAACCTGAACCACGGTGGAGGTAAAGCATGGATTACGTGATTCGTCCGGGCCGGCCCGGTGACGTGGCGGCGATCGCCGAGTTGCAGGCCGCGGTGCAGGTGCAGGACATGACCGGTGGAGAGCCGCATCCCGGGATCGCGGCCTGGGTCGAGGACCTGATGGACGGGCATCCGACGGTGCGCCCGGAGGACTTCCTGGTGGCCGAGAGCGACGACGGCCGGGTGGCGGCGAGTCTCGTCGTCATCCGCCAGGAGTGGAGTCTCGCCGGGGTGCGCCTGCCGGTCGCCGTGATCGAGCTGGTCGGCACGCTACCGGAGCACCGCGGAAACAAGCTCACCGACCGGCTGTTCGAGGCGGTGCACCGGCGGCTCGACGCCGACGGCGTGACCCTTCAGCTGATCGAGGGCATCCCGTACTTCTACCGCCGGTTCGGTTACGACTACGCCCTCGCCAACGACGGCGCCCCGTCGATCCCGGTCGCGGCCCTGCCGGACGGGCCGTCGAAGATGCGCCCGGCCACCGTCGACGACGCGGAAGCCCTCGCCGCCGCCGACCGTGAGCTGTCCCGAACCGGTGTCCTGTGCTGTCCCCGCGACGCCGGATCCTGGCGGTACGAGATCGCCGGCCGCCGCCCCGACGACCTGATCCGCCGGATCGTCGCCGTACACGAGGACGGCGGCTACCTCGTGCACACCGTCAGCGGAGCCGCGGTGATCGCGGCGACCGTACGGCCCGACGACTCGGTCTACGCCTACCTGCGGCAGATCGCCGGCCCCGAGCAGACCAAGGTGCGGCTGCTGCTCGGACCGGACCATCCGCTGAGCGTTCTCGGACCCGCCGGCGTGCCGCAACGTACCCGCGGCTGGTTCGTCCGCACCGGCGACCCGGCGGCCCTGATCGCCCGGCTGAAACCGGTGCTGCGGGCCCGTTGGCAGGCTGCGGGCCTGCGATGGCCGGGGTCCACGATGACGATCGAGTCGTACGGCCGGGCCGCCCGCCTGCACTTCACCGACGGTCTCCTCACCGACGTCAGCACGCATCGGGGCGAGGTCAGCCCGGCCGCCGCGATCCCGCCGGGTGCGCTGCTGCGGCTGGCGCTCGGGCATCGCACTCTGCCGGAGATCCTCGCCGAGTGGCCGGACGCGTTACCCGGCGACCGGATCACCGAACACTTTCTGACGACTGCCTTTCCACGGGTTCCGGTGCACGCCTGGCCCGTAGTCTAGAGACGATCGGCCAGCACAGGATGAGCAGGATCGCGGTGTAGATCAGGTACGACATCGGCCCGCCGAGCAGCCCGGACAGGTCGCCGCCGGACAGTTGGAGTGCCATCCGGCCCTGCCGTTCCGCCATCGGGCCGAGGATCACGCCGACGATCAGCGGCAGGATCGGCAGGCCGAACCGGCGCATCCCGAAACCGAGCAGGCCGAGCAGCAGCAACAGCAGCAGGTCGAACGGCTGTGCGTTGACGGCGTAGGCGCCCATCGCGGCGAAGAACAGGATCCCGGCGTACAGGTACGGGCGCGGCACCTGCAGCAGCCGCGCCCATACCGGCGCGAGTGGCAGGTTCAGCACCAGCAGCAGCAGGTTGCCGACGAACAGGCTGGCGATCAGCGTCCACACCAGCGCCGACTCGCGTTGCAGCAGCAGCGGTCCGGGCTGGATGCCGTAGCCCTGGAAGGCGGCGAGCATGACTGCGGCGGTGGCGTTCGTCGGCAGTCCGAGCGCCAGCAGCGGTACCAGGGTTCCGGCCGCTGACGCGTTGTTCGCCGCCTCCGGACCGGCGACGCCTTCGATCGCGCCCTTGCCGAACTGCTCCGGATGCTTGCTGAGGCGCTTCTCCAGGGCGTACGACAGGTAGGTGGGGATCTCGGCGCCACCGGCCGGCATCACCCCGAACGGGAAACCGAGGCCGGTGCCGCGCAGCCACGGTTTCCAGGACCGCCGCCAGTCGTCGCGGCCCAGCCACGGCTGACCGACCGGGATCACCTCGGCGGGTTTCCGGCGCAGGTGCGCCGCCACCCACAGGGTCTCGCCGACCGCGAAGATGCCGACCGCGACCACGATCACGTCGATGCCGTCGGCGAGTTGCGGCAGGTCGAGGGTGAGCCGCTGCTGGCCGGTGACCCGGTCGATGCCGATCAGGCCGATCGCCAGGCCGACCAGCAGTGACGCGAACCCGCGGATCCGGGACACCCCGAGCACCGCACTGACCGCGATGAACCCGAGCAGCATGATCGCCAGGTAGTCGGGGGCGCCGAGGCTGATCGCGAACGCCACCATCGGCGGTGTCACGAACACCAGCAGCAGGGTGCCGATCAGCCCGGCCACGAACGAGCCGATCGCCGCCGTCGCCAGGGCCTGCGCGGCCCGCCCGGCCTTCGCCATCTTGTTGCCCTCGATGGCGGTCACCACCGACGACGACTCGCCGGGCGTGTTGAGCAGGATGGACGTGGTGGAGCCGCCGTACATGCCGCCGTAGAAGATGCCGGCGAACATGATGAACGCCTGCGTCGGCTCCATCCCGTAGGTGAGCGGCAGCAGCAACGCCACGGTCATGGCCGGGCCGATGCCGGGCAGTACCCCGACGGCGGTGCCGATGGTGACGCCGATCAGCGCGATCAGCAGGTTCTCCGGCGACACCACGTTGGCGAAACCGTCGAGCAGGTTGGCGAGTTCGGTCATCAGAGGATCCCTTGCAGCACGCCGGCCGGCAGGTTGACCCCGAGGCCGATGGCGAACCCGTAGAAGGTGATCAGGGCCAGGGCGACGGCGATCACCGGGGTGAGCAGGTGGTTGCGGGACCCGAGGGCGTACGCGGAACCCCAGAACAGCAACGAACCGCTGATCACCCAGCCGAGCGGTTCGATCAGCACCGCGTTCAGCCCGAACGCGGCGATCAGCAGCAGCACGGTCCGCCAGTCGACCCGGGAGCCCAGGTCGACGTCCTCACCGTCCTCCTCCTTGCCGGTGCCGCCGCGGGCCACGTCGACCGCGTACAGCACCGCCACCACCAGCAGCAGGATCCCGATCCCGATCGGCACCGGCCGCGGACCGATCGGGTCGTTGCTGCTGGACGCGTGCCCGATCCGGCTGGCGTCGACGAGTATCAGCATCCCGATCGCGGCCAGGAAGGCGCAGACCCCGTACTGAGCCCGGTCCTTGATCTTGACCTGCGTCATGCCAGGCCCAGGTCGGTGAGCACGTCGGCGACCGCCTTGTCCTGCTCGGTCAGGAACGCCGCGAACTCATCACCGGTGACGAACGCGTCGGTCCAGCCGTGCTTGGCCACCTCGGCCTTCCACGCGTCGGTGCCGTGCATCCGGGTCAGCACGTCGATCCACTGCTGCTTGTCGGCGGCGGAGATCTCCGGCGGCGCCACGATGCCGCGCCAGTTGGTGAACTCCATGTCGATGCCGGACTCCTTCAGCGTCGGCACGTCCTTCACCGCGTCCAGGCGCTGCGCACTGGTCACCGCGAGCACCCGCACCTGACCGGCTTCGACCTGGTCCAGGAATTCACCGACACCACTGGCCCCGAACGCGATCTTGCCGCCCAGGACGGCGGGCAACAGTTCGCCGCCCCCGTCGTACGACACGAAGTTGACGGTCTTGGGGTCGATGCCGACGGTCTTGGCCAGGCGCATCGGCAGCAGGTGATCGGGCCCGCCGGGCGAGGACCCGCCGCCTACGGCGACCTTGCCGGGGTCGGCCTTCCATGCCGCGACCAGGTCGTTGATGGTCTGATAGGGCGATTCCCTGGGTACGACGATGGCCCCGGGTTCCTCGATGACCTTCGCCAGTGGCGTGGTCTGGGTCAGTTTCGCCGGCGACTTCTGGGTGTAGGACGCCCCGACCACACCGAGGCCCATCTGCATCGCCAGCTTGCCGTTGCCCTTCTCGTTCACGGTCCGCTGCAACCCGACGACCCCACCGGCTCCGGACAGGTTGAACACCTCGACCCCGGCGGCGATCTGGTTGTCCTCCATCACCTTGGCGATCGTGCGGGCCGTGGTGTCGTACCCGCCGCCCGGCGTGTTCGGCACCATCAGCCGCAGGTCAGCGACCGGTCCGCCGGTCTCCTTGTCGTCGCCGCCCGCGGTCGCGCCGCAGGCGCTGAGGCTCAGCACGGTCAGTGCCGTCAAGATCGCCCTGGTCGATGTTTTCATCGCTGTTTCTCTTTCGTTTCGTGGCTGTCCGGCGCGATGATGGTGGCCCTCGTGCGACGGGGGTGTCTGCGTTCTGTAATCAGCGAAGGTTGAGTAATTTGTGGTCACGAATCTGAGACGTCCGACACTCGCCGGTCAGCTCCTGGTCCTCCAGCTGGCGATCATCGTGATCGTGCTGGTGGCGGTGGCCGCGCTGTCGCTCGCCCAGTCCGCCGCCACGTTCAACCGCGTCGAAGGCCGCCGGGTCGCCGCCCTCGCCGAACAACTCGCCGACAACCCGCTCATCCGCGCCCAGCTCGAACAACCCGCCCCCGGCGCCGCCCTGCCCGCGATCGTCCAGGCCACCCAGACCCAGTCCGGCGTCACCTCGGTCACCGTCACCGGTCCGCGCGGCGTCGTCCTCGACTCCACCAACCCCACTCTGGTACGGGAGACCCTCCCGCTCGGCGACCCGTCGGTGGCCCACGGCCGCAGCTGGTCCGGCGAGTTACGGGTCGACGGCACCCTGGAGCTGGTCGCCCAGGTTCCGGTCCTCAGCGATCACCCGGCCACCCTCGGCCGCCAGCTCGGCATCGTGGTGATCGGCGAGGTGTCCCCGACGTTGTGGCAGCGGGCGCTGGAATCCTCGTACAACCTGGGGATCTATCTCGGTCTGGCCAGCCTCGTCGGCCTGACCGGATCGTGGCTGCTGGCCCGCCGGATCAAGCGGCAGACACTGGGCCTGGAACCCCGCGAGATCGCCGGACTGGCCGAACATCGCGAAGCCATGCTGTACGGGATCGCGGAAGGTGTCATCGCGCTCGACCCGCAGCACCGGATCACCCTGGTCAACGCACCCGGGCGGGCGCTGCTCTCACTCCCGGAGGACTGCGTCGGGCGGTCGCTCGGCGAACTCGGTGTCACCGGACGGCTCGCCGACGTGCTCTCCTCCGGTGCCGGCCGCGACGAGGTGGTCATCCGGGCCGGGCGGGTGCTCGTGATGAACCGGATGAGCCTCACCGGGCTGGGGTCGGTCACCACCCTGCGTGACCGGACCGAGCTGGCCCAGCTGGAACAGGAGATCGGCTCGTTCCGCAGCACCACCGAACTGCTCCGGGCACAGGCGCACGAGTTCGCCAACCAGCTGCACACCATCTCCGGGCTGATCCAGATCGGCGAGCACGACGAGGTGGTGCAGTACGTGGACGCACTCGCCAGCCACCGTTCGTCGCTGGACCTGACACTGACCAGCCGGGTCCACGACACCGCCGTGGCGGCGCTGCTGATGGCCAAGTCGGCGCAGGCCGCCGAACGCCGGGTGCGGTTGAAGATCTCCGAGCGCACGTCGCTGAACCGTCTCGACCCGGCCGACGCCGCCGACGTCGCCACCGTCGTCGGCAACCTGGTCGACAACGCCATCGACGCGGTATTCGCCACCACCGACGCCTGGGTGGAGGTCGAGCTGCGGCAGGACCGGTCGACCGTGGAGATCATGGTCAGCGACTCCGGCCCCGGGGTGGCACCCTCGCTTGCTCACGAGGTGTTCGCGCACGGCTACACCACCAAAGCCGCCGAGCAGGGCGAACGCGGCATCGGCCTGGCCCTGACCCGGCTCGTCTGCACCCGGCACGGCGGCGAGGTCGCCGTCGCCGGATCGATGTTCACCGCCCGCCTGTCCCTGGGGAGATCGTCATGATCGGTGTCCTGGTCGTCGACGACGACTTCCGTGTCGCCCGCATCCACCGCAGCTTCGTCGACCGGATCCCCGGCTTCGGCGTCGTCGGTGTCGCCCACACCGGTGCCGAGGCCCTGGACACGGCCCGCACCGAACAGCCCGACCTGGTGCTGCTCGACCTGTACCTGCCCGACATGTTCGGCCTCGACGTGGTCACCCGATTGCGGGCCGGCGGCCACGACTGCGACATCCTGGTCATCTCCGCCGCCAAGGAAGCCGACACGGTCCGCGGCGCCGTCCGCAGTGGAGTCGTCAACTACCTGCTGAAACCGTTCGGCTTCGACGACCTCCGTACCCGGCTCGAGCAGTACGCGACCCAGCGCACCGGCATGTACGCCGACCACAACGACCAGGCCGACATCGACCGTGCCCTGACCCACGCCCCGCGCGCCTCGACCACCCTGCCGAAAGGTTTGAGCACGGAGACCGCCCAACTGGTCCGCAACGCCCTCAGCACCGCCACCGACACGCTGTCCGCCGCCGAATGCGCCGACGTCGTCGGGATCTCCCGGGTCAGCGCCCGCCGCTACCTGGAACACCTGCACGCCACCGCCCGGGCCGCCGTCACCCTGCGCTACGCCGTCCACGGCCGCCCGGAACGCCGCTACCGCTGGATCGGACCGTGACATCGCCCGCGGGCTGTCCGTCGTAGCGGGGTGGTCTGCCGGGTCCGGCTCGGGAAGGATCTCGAGGTGAGCCCTCCCGGCTGGCGGACTCGGTGATGGTCAGAGGGCGGACAGCTCCTGGACCAGGACACCGGCGGCGACGAGGCCGGACGCCGCCGAGGTGAGCACCGACGCGAGCGGCATCGGCAGGGCTTCGACGTGGGCCATGTCGCCGACGGCGAAGACTCCAGGACGGCTGGTGCGCTGGAAGGCGTCGACCTGGACGGCGCCGGACGGCAACATCGTCAGGCCGAGCTGGGTCGCGAACGGTGCCGACTGGGCGAATGCGGTCGTGACGAACAGGCCGCCGACCTCCTCGGCGGGGCCGTCGGTGAACGAGACGGTGGCGCCGATCGCGCTGCGGCAGAACCCGGTCACCGTCTCCGGGCGTACCGGGACACCGGCCTTGTCGAGGGCCGCGGAGACCGCCGGGTCCGGTACGTCGCCGTCGGCGAACACGGTGATCCGGGCGGCGATCGGGGCCAGCATCGCGGCCAGCCGTGATGTGTGCGGGCCGGCGCCGAGCAGGCCGACGTGCTGTCCGGCGAACTCGTGACCGTGGCAGAACGGGCAGTGCGCCGCCACCGTGCCGAACAGGCCGGCGAGTCCCGGTTTGCCGGGCAGGGTGTCGCGCAGCCCGGTCGCCAGCAGCAGCCGGCGTGCGCGGAGGGTGGTGCCGCCGTCGAGTCCGGCGGTGAAGACGCCGTCTGCCTCGGTGACGGTGCCGACGCGGTCGCGGAGCACACGCACGGTGCCGTAGGCGGCGATGTCGGCGAGGGCGGCGGCCCGGAACTCGGCAGGTGGACGCCCGTCGTGGGTGACGAAGTTGTGCATGTGCTCGACCGGGGCGTTGCGGTACTCGCCGGAGTCGACCAGCACGGCCGGGCGGTGCATCCGCCCGAGCGTCAGGGCGGCCTGCAGCCCGGCGGGCCCGCCGCCGATGACGACGGCGTCGAGGAGTTCGGGGGTGGTGTTCATGGTGCTCCGATCGTCGGGGACTTGCCTGCACGACGATGATGTGACTTCATGTTGACATGAAGTCAACCCGGGATACACCCTGGTCGGTGGGGGACCTGGCGGCCAGGTTCGACCTCGCCACCCACGTGCTGCGGCACTGGGAGACGATGGGGCTGCTGCGGCCCGCCCGTGACCCGGCCGGCCGGCGGCGGTACGGTCCCGCCGACCTCGTCACGATCGCCGTCATCGTCCGCAGCAAGAACGCCGGGATGAGCCTGGAGCAGATCGCGGTCCTCCTCGACGCGGACGCTCCCGAACGCCACCGGGTGCTGCAGGCGCATCTCGACGATCTCGACCGCCGGATGGCCGAGATGCAGCGGTCCCGGGACATGACACTGCACGCCCTGAGCTGCCGGGCGCATGACGTCGCCAACTGCCCCAGCTTCCAGAAGCACGTCAGCGACCTGGTCGACCCGGCCGGACGACCCTGATCAGGAGTGCGGCCCAGATCGGCCGGGGTCCACCTTTACGGATGGAGGTGTCCCGCTAATCGGCGCCGATCGCGGACAGGTGTGCGTCGAAAGCGGCCACCATGTCGAACTCCGGGTCCAGCAGCCACTGGGTCTGCAGGCCGTCCATGACCGCGATGAGGCCGGCGGCGATCTGGTCGGCCGGGGGCCCGGACGGCAGCGTGCCCTCCTCGCGGGCGGCCTCGATGCCGGTGGTGGTCTCCTGGGTGACCGCCGCGTACCGTTCCCGGAAGAAGTCGTGCGCCGGATGGTCCGGGGCCGTCGCCTCGGCGGACAGCGTGGTGAACAGGCGGATCATGTCGCGGTCGGCGGCGTTGCGACGGACCAGGTCACGCAACCCGGCGACGAACCCTCCCGGCGCGGCCCGCAAATGCATGCTCTTGCCCACGTCGCGGTCCTCCAGCAGGGTCACCAGCAGCGCCTCCTTGGACCCGAAGTGGTGGATGATGTTCGCCGCGCTGACCCCGGCCCGCACCGCCACGTCACGCAGCACACCACCGCGGAAGCCGTGCTCGGCGAAGACCGCGCGGGCGGCGTCGAGGATGGCCCGTTGCGCTTCCCGGCCGGAATGGTAGGGGCCGCGCGGGCCCCGTCTACCGGAACTCATCACCCCCCGACCATATACAGTGGACGGACGGTGGCACGCATCACCCGAGGATCCGGTGCATCTCCGCGATCGGGAGTGCCGGGTTCGACGCCGCCCACTCACCCAGTTCCGGGTCGTCGAGCAGGGCGACGATCCGGTCGGCGGGCAGTTGAGGACTCCGGGCCAGCGCCCGCTGTACCTGCTCGCCCGGGTCGTCGGCGAGCTCCAGGATCGGAAAGTTCGGGTGCTCCAGGAGACGGTCGCGCCCACAACCCTGATATTCGTGGTAGCAGCGCAGCAACAGTTCGGGTGGGGCGCCGGGATGGTGACGGGCGAGCAGTACCCGTACGCCGAGATCGGTGTCCCCGGCCAGGGCCGTGACCGCATCGGACGGCAGGCCGGGATGATGGGCGGCCCGGCGGCGCAGCAGCGGATTGACCGATCCCGCCCATCGGGAAGCGTCGTCGAGTGACGGGATACGCCCGCCGGCCCGGTGCCGGCAGTCGTCCCAGGTCCCGCAGAATCCATCCTCGGGGTCCGGGGCGACGTCGATGCCGATGCTCGCGCGTTGCTCCTCGGTGAGGGCGGGATGGACCGATATCCGGGTACGGACCCCCGCGTCCGGGTCCTCGGCGAGCCGCGACAGCTGATCGGTGCTGAGGTCGCGGCGTTCCGCGACCCGCTGGCGGACCGTGGCCGACGGGTGGCCGATCAGCTCGTCCACCACGTCCGGCGGGGTGGTCGGGTTGGTGCCGACGAAATACAGCGCGTCCTCGTCGTCGCGGACGTGGTCGATCAGCTCGCGGGACAACGGCCGCTGCATCGTGGCCCAGAACGCGTGCCCGTGACGTGCCGGCAGATCCGCCGGATGCATGACCCGCCGTCCCTCGGTGACGGCCGCGTCGACTGCCTGCCGGACCTCCGGATCGGGATCGGTCTGCAGTGCCGCGATGGCGGCCTCGCTGAGCCTTTGCGGTACCTCGGCCGCGTACCGGCGGATCCGCGGATCGGGGTGCGCCGCGGCGACCCGGTGGATCTGCGGGCTCCAGCGCATGGCCTCGCCCAGTTCGCCGAAGAGTTCCGGGACGGTCGCCAACCAGCCCTGGGAGGGGTCGGCGAACCTGGTCAGCAGCGTGCTGAGATCGCTGTCGGACACCGGGGCGCCGAATGCCCTCCACGCGACCCGGCACTCCGGGTCGGCCAGCAGCCGCCCGCGGATGTCCACATCGATACCGGGGTTGCCGGCGAGCGCGGCGCGGATCCCCGGCGACGGGTGCGCGAGCATCGCCTCCTGCACCTCCCGCGGCAGGACCTCCGGCGGCACCTCTCGCCGGATCAGCTCCAGCAGTATCTCCACCGGGGCGGACGGATTCCGGGCCAGGCCGCGGAGCAGGGTCGTCACTATCGGCGCCTCTACGATCATCGATCTTCATGGGGTGGTGGGGAGACTACCGCGCTCGCTGAAATCTAGAACGTGTTCTACTCTCGAGGTGGGCCGGCTGGTCGCCGGTACGTCGGGAGGGACGCGGTGAGCGCACGGGAACTCGCACGACAGTCGCAAGCGGCGGCCTCCGTCAAGGACCGGGCCGGATGGCTCGGGCTGTTCGCCGAGAACGCCGTGGTGGAGGACCCGGTCGGGCCGTCCCCACTGTGCCCGGACGGGCTCGGGCATCACGGGGCCGAGGCCATCGCCGCCTTCTACGACAGTGTGATCGGACAGGTCGACGGGATGCGGTTCGAGATCGAGCGGTCCTATCTGTGCGGTGACGAGGTCGCCGACGTCGGCAGCATCCACCTCACCTTTCCGGGCGGGGACACGATGCGGGTACGGGGCGTCTTCACCTACCGCAGCGACGGAGCCGGGCGGATCGCGGCACTGCGAGCATTCTGGGAGTTCGGCGACCCACAAGGAGACGGTCCGCAAGGATAGGGCCCGAGACTCCGCGCGAACCTGCGAGGCAATGCTGACCGAGGACGGCGGCACCCTGCCGGTGCGGCATCCGGGGCGGGCGGTGAGGGCGCGGCGAGGTGGGACGCGACGGCAAGGAATCGATCGGCATAGGATCGGGTGGTGGGTGTGCATGCTGTCTATCCGGGCACGTTCAACCCGTTCACGGCCGGGCATCTCGACCTCGTCGACCGGGTTCGGCGTCAGTTCGACCTGGTCACGGTGCTTGTCGCGGTGAACCCGGAGAAGAGTCCCGGCTGCGGCCTCGAGGAGCGGGCGATGGGCGTACGGCAATCGATCCCCAAGGGCTGGGACAACGTCGCCGTGACCGCCTGGCCGGGGCTGACCGCCGCCTTCTGCCGGGAGAATCAGGCCGGCGTGATCGTCCGCGGGGTTCGGAACCGCACCGACATGGGCCTGGAATACCGGCTCGCCGCCATGAACGAGCAGCTCGGCGTGGCTACTCTGCTGGTGCCGGCGC
>DATMVU010000727.1:0-13274 GCA_035562875.1 Actinoplanes sp.
GTGCCGTGATAGTGCGGCGTGAACACCATCGGGGCCCGATTGCCCAGGGCCGCACAGAGCGCGGCGAGTGCGTGGTAGCTGTGCGCGTGCAGGACGTCGTACTCGGCGGCGTGGGCGCGCAGCCAGCGCCAGAGCGGCACCGAGAGCCGGTAGTTGCCGGCCGGGACGGTGAGCGGGAAACGGCGGACGAGCACGCCGTCGACGGTCTCCACGGACCGGGTGGCGTGCTGGGTGATCACCTCGACGTCGTCGCCGGCTGCGGTCAGGCCGGCGCACAGCCGCTTCACGTGGGTCTCCACCCCGCCGATGTCGGGGTGGTAGGCGTTCGAGACGACACCGATCCTCATCGGGCGGCTCGCTGGGTCACCCGGGTGGCGGTCCGCGACCGGCGCGGGCGCCATTCCCGGGCGATCGTCCGGAGCACCCGCATCCCGTCGGTGAAGGCGTTCAGGTTGCTGACCCCGTGGATCCGGTTGTGCTCGAAGCTGGGCACTTCGGTGATCTTCAGGGCGGCCCGGGCGGCCCGCAGGTTGAGCAGGGTCTCGATCTCGAACCCGTCACCCCACAGCCGGCCGTCGGTGTTGTCCGGCGCCGGCGAGGTGCTGTCCAGGTCGAACACGTCGAGGCAGTGCGCCCAGAACGCGTTGTAGCCGTAGCAGAGGTCGCTGTACCGGGTCCGGAACAGCACGTTGACCAGCAGGCTGAGGCACTTGTTGCCGGCCCGGCGCAGCCGGGTGATGTCGGCGCTGCCGCCGGTCGGCTGGAACCGGGAGCCCTTGGCGAAGTCGGCACCCTCACGCAGCGCCTTGACGAAGGCCGGGATCTCCATCGGGTCGGTCGAGCCGTCGGCGTCGATCATCACGATGATGTCGCCCGTCGAGGCGGCGAACCCACAGGCCAGGGCGTTGCCCTTACCCCTGCGGTTCTGCCGGACGACGCGGATGTCGGGCCGCAGACCGCAGGCCACCGCCACGGTGTCGTCGGTGGAGCCGCCGTCCACCAGGACGATCTCGTCGACCTCGGGGAGCCGGGCGAAGACGTGCGGGAGGTTCCGGGCCTCGTTGAGGGCCGGGACGATCACGCTGATCCGGGGCTCGAACGAGCCGTCGTTCCCGGGCGGTCCGGCCGGGATCGGGATGTCGCCGGTACGCAGGGAGGTCTCGTCGGGAAGCACACGGTCGACCGTGGGCATGTCTGTCTCCGATCGGGCAGATGGCACCGGACCGCCTCGGGCCGGCGCGCGGGGAAAGCCGGACCGCCTCGGGCCGGCGCACGGGAAAAGTCAGTCCTGCGGCGCGCCCACCGACCACTCGTAGACGTCCTGGCGCGCGGTCAGTTCGCCGGTGGCGCCGGTGAACCCGACCCAGGCGGAACCACCACCGATCCGGTCCGCGAGGTCGACCTTCTGGTTCAGCACCTGCTTCTCGGGCGCTCCCTGGTCGGTGGAGCGGACGTGGACGGTCAGGCGCTCACGGCCGGCGTCGTAGGTGACCCGGGCCCGGAACGGTTTGCCGTGCAGCGGCACCGGTGAATGGGCGACTGCGGCATGCGTGTCGGGATGGCCGTTGAACACCACCGCGAGGTGGTTGTTGCTGGGGTCGGACGAGTTCTGGTACGTGTCGAACTCGATCGCCACGCTCCGGCCGATGCCCCGGTAACCGAGGCCGCCGCCCCAGCCGCCCAGGGCACGGGGTCCGACCCCTTGGATCAGGAAGGCGATGCCGTCCGCACCGGCCTTGCCGTTGCGGATGTGGGCGGTGAACGTCGACTCGAAGGAGTTGTCGAGCCGTACACGCAGGGTGCTCCAGGCCGAGCCGGTCTGCTTGTAACCGCCGTCGGTCAGCCGGATGACCCGCTTGTCGTCGCCGGCCCGCCACATCAGGGAGGCGGTGCCGTTGAGGGACAGGAGCGGGTTGTAGTCGTCGGGATCGGCGCTCGCCGCCGGCGCGGCGCCGGTATTGACCGCAGCCACTATCGCCAGTAGAGCGGAGGCCCAGAGACCACCCCGGGCGGTCCTGGGCGCACGAGGAGAGCGCACGAGAAACTCCATTTCGACGGATTTGCCCGACTTAGACCTGGCTTAAGCTAGGTCAGTCCGCAGAGCCGTGTGACGGAGTCGTGCGATTTACCCCGGACGGATGGTGCCGCGGCACGGGATGCCGTCGATCGTAGGCACAGTCAGGCCACTTTGCGGGGAAAATCCGGATTCACCGTAGCGGTCAGCATCCGGTCGAAGTAGCCGATCTCCACCTGCGTCCCGGGCTCGACCAGAACTGCGGGTAACCACGAGTAGGCGATCGGGGCACCCACCGTCCACCCGTACGCCGCCTCGGTGACATGGCCGACCGCGAACCCACCGGCGTACACCGGTTCACCACCGACCGGCACGTCAGCGCTTCCCGCCAGCACCAGACGGGCCAGGATCCGATCCGGTCCGTCCCGCTCCCCGGTCGGCGGCCCACTCTCCAGGCGCAACGAGTCCAGCGCCACCTGACCTGCCGCCACCAGCCCGAACTCCTGCCCCGCGGCCCAGAGCGTGTCCCAGAGCCGAGGGCCGTACGCGGCCTCGGTGTAGATCTCCCAGCCGGGCTCGCCCACCAGCGGCACCCGCAGCATGATGACCGGGACCAGGCCCAGACACCCCTCCCAGACGTCCGCACCCACCGGCCCGGTCAGCGGGGTGACCAGTTCCCGGGCCACCGGACCCCACACGCCGACACCGCACGTGCCCGCGGTGATGTCACGGACCGTCACACCCGGCGGGGCCTGCCGGGGCAGTGGGCCGCCCACCATCAGAGCCCGGTGCTCAGCGAGCCGCGCGACGGTCGTGCCGCCGGACCGGAGCAGCTGCCCCACCGGCGGGCCGGGCAACGGGCCGAGCACCTCCACCCGGACGGCGGCGGTCAGGTCGAAGAGCGCCACCTTCCGGCGGGTCTGGCGCGCCTCGGTTCCGGCGATCGGCGACACGTACCGCGCCGACCACTCGTCCCGGGGCGGCGCGTCGTCCGGTGCCGGGTTCGCGGCGTACCACAGCGGCCTCTCCCAGCCGCCGGCCTCGCCGAACACCGCGCCCAGCTCGGCCTGCCGGGAGTGGAACGGCCCGATCAGCAGATCACGCAACGCGGGCGGTGCGTGCGGATGGGCGATCGTGCTCGCGGCTGTCACATTCCTGCGGATGTACGCCGGTACGCGCTGAGCTGCCCCGAACCGGTGGACGTCGAGTTCCCGCAGGTCGATGCCGGGCGCGCCGTCCACGATCCATTCGGCGAGGGCTTTGGCGGCACCTGCCGACTGGGCCACCGGCACCGCCACGGCGGTCCACAGCCCGCGCGGCCCGACCTCGCCCAGTAGTGGGAACCCGTCCGCGGTCACCGCCAGCACCCCGTTGAAGGCCTCGTCGAAGGCGGTCCCGCGCAGGGCCGGGATCAGCTCGGCGGCGGCGGTCCAGGAGGCCCGGAAGTCGTCCCGGGTGAACGGCAGCATCGCCGGGCGCCCGTCACCGGGCAGGTCGTCCAGGTCGGCCGGGCCCGGCAACGGCCGGTAGGAGCCGACGCCGAGCCGGTCACCGTGGGTGCGGAAGTACAGGTCACGGTCGGGGTGCCGGAGAATCGGCAGTCCGTCGGCGACCGGGGTCGCGGTGGTCCGGACGTACTGCTGGACGGCCGGGATCAGCGGCCGGCCGGCGGTCCAGAATCCGGTGCACTCGACCACCACCGCGGCCGGGACGATCTCGCCGTCAGTGGTCCGGACGCCGGTTATCCTGCCATTATCGGATAAGACATTGTCGACTCGCTTATTCCCGATAAACCGGGCACCGGCGGTTCCGGCCCGGGCGGCCTGGATCTCGGCGGCCCGGACGGCCGGGATCAGACCGTCCTCCGGGACGTGCAGCCCGCCGAGGACCGCCGTCCGGTCCAGTGGCGGGAACAGCGCCGCACAGGTGGCCGGGTCGACCACCGAGGCCGCCACCCCCCACGACCGGCCGAACCCGAACCGGCGGTGCAACTCGGCCAGGCGCTCCGGTGTGGTCGCCACCTCGAGACTGCCGACCGCCTCGAAACAGCCGAGCCGGGTGTACTTCTCCGCGGTGTACCGGGCCAGCCGGGTCATCGTCCGCGACGGGTCGATCCGGAAGACCAGCCCGGGGCTGTGCGAGGTGGAGCCGCCGGCCGTGAAGAGCGGCCCCTGTTCCAGCACGGTGATGTCGGTCCACCCGCGGGCGGTCAGCTCGTCGGCGAGCGCACATCCGACGATCCCGGCACCGATGATCACCACCGCGGGGCCGGTCATCCGATCAGGCCTTGCCGGAGGGCCATCGCTGACAGGGCCACCGGGGGGTGAACCGGAGCCGGGCGGCCCGCCGGGCACCGAAGCGCCGGGTCACCAGACGGTTCTTGAGTGCACGTGAACGCAGCGGCCGGCGAACCGTCACGTCGTCCTCGATGGTGTTCAGTCTCCTGCCCTGCCTTCCACGTTCAGGCCCCCAGCCGTGGCACCCAGGATCAACAGGTGAACCGGCTGGGTCAATGGGCCGACAGGTCTTTTACGCTCGTGCAACAAACCACGGCATACTCCCCCTGTGAACCACCCCTACCTGGACGCACCGTGGCCGCTGGCGTTCGCCCACCGGGGCGGCGCGGCAGCCGGTGACGAGAACACCGCCACCGCCTTCAGCCGGGCCGTCGAGATGGGCTACCGGTACGTCGAGACCGACGTGCACGCCACCGCCGACGGGGTGCCGGTCGTCATCCACGACGCCGGACTGGACCGTCTCGCCGGGCTCTCCGCCCGAGTCGCCGACCTGACCTGGGCGGAACTGTCAGCGGTGCGGGTCGGCGGGGAGTCGGCGGTGCCGCGCCTGGACGACGTGCTCGGCGCCTGGCCGTCGATCAGGTTCAACATCGACGTCAAGTCCGACGCCGTCGTCGCACCGGCGGTGGAGGCGGTCCACCGTACCGGCGCCGGGGACCGGGTGCTGCTCGCCTCGTTCAGCGACGCCCGCCTCACCCGGGTCCGGGCGCTGGGCGGCGAACGGATCGCCACGTCGCTGGGGATGGGCTCGGTGACCCGGCTGTGGACGGCGGCCCAGGTCGGTCTGCCGCTGCGGCTGCCCGCGTCGGTGGTGGCCGCCCAGATCCCGGTCCGGCACGGCCCGGTAACCGTACTCACCAGGCGATTCCTGGCCTATCTGCACCGGCTCGGACTAGCCGTTCACGTGTGGACGATCGACGATCCCGCAGAAATGAATCGGTTACTCGACATGGGCGTCGACGGCATCATGACGGACCGCGTCGAGGTACTTCGCGACGTCTATGCTGCTCGCGGATTATGGGTAGCGTAGGGCGACCGTCCGCTCACAGCTCCATCCGCTAGTCTCCCCTGTTCAGAGACTTTCTTCCAAGATCTCGTGAACCCTGGACATCAGCCGAACGGATGATGTCGGCGGTTCGGCCCGGCTCCCATAAATCTTTTTTAAGTGGGCTGTAAGAACGTCCTAATTCACCGGGTGGAATTGCTTTCCGTAAAGGTTCCTCCTAACGTCTGGGCGTCGGCCGTCCCACATCCACCCACCCGGGCGGCCGCGGACCGGGAATTCGGAAGAAGAAGGTTCCGTCATGCGAAGCTCGGGTCAGAAACGTACCCGGCTGCTGGCCGCCGGCGCGGTGCTCACCGCCCTCGGCGGAGTCATCGGCTTCACCCAGTACGCCAACGCCGCGGCCACCGAGAGCGGCGCCGGCAAGGTCGTCGGCAACAACCTGACGATCCTCACCGACACCTGCATCGACAGCGATCTGGAGCCACACGACGGCTTCCAGAAGGGCAACCGCTGCGTCTCCACCGAGTTCGGTGAGGTCGGCGCGGCCGCCAACAACCCCACACTGCTGATCACCGACGCCCCACAGAACGTCACCGTCGGTGAGGCGTTCCAGCTCCGCATCAGCACCCGCAACCTGATCCGGGACCGCTTCCTCGCGGCCGGTCAGGGCGGGTACTACGTGGAGAGCTCGGTCCTGCAGAACGGTCTGGTCCGCGGTCACTTCCACACCGCCTGCCGGATCCTGGACAGTGACGACCAGGCGCCCAACCCGGAGCCGGTGCCGGCCTTCTTCGTCGCCACCGAGGACAGCCGCGGCGGCGCCCAGCCCGACACCGTCGTCATCCAGGTGCCCGGCCTGCCCGAGGAGGGCGACTTCCAGTGCTCCTCGTGGGCCGGTGACGGTTCGCACCGCATTCCGATGATGGAGCGCGCCAACCAGACGCCCGCCCTCGACTCCGTCCGGGTGACCGCCACCGCCGCCGGCGGCGGGAACAACGGCGGTGGCGGGAACAACAACGGCGGCAACAACGGCGGCGGCAACAACAACGGCGGCAACAACGGCGGCAACAACGGCGGGGGCAACAACAACGGCGGCGGCAACAACGGCGGCGGCGGCGACAACGGTGGTGGGAACAACGGTGGGGGCAACAACGGCGGGGGCGCCAACCCGGTCGTGACCATCACGCCGAAGACGGACCAGACCTTCACCGCCACGCCGAAGGCCACCATCACCAAGGACAACAACGACGACGAGGACGAGGACGCCTCCGCGGCGGGCGGCAACACCGCGAAGCCGAGCCCGAGCCCGTCGGCCAAGACCACCACACGGTCCACCGAGACGGAGTCCGACGACACCACCGAGGACACCACCGAGGAGACCACCCAGGCGGTCCCGAAGAACACCAAGAAGACGACGACGGCCGCGGAGATCGACGACCCGGAACCTGAGCCCACCGACACCGACGGCCCCGCCCTGGCCGACGATCCCGGTGACGGCGCTCCGGACGCGGACGGCAGCACCGACACCCTGGCCGAGCCGCCCGCGGTTCAGGAGGGTTCGCTCAACCTGATCAGCAGCAACCTGGTCTGGATCGGCGGCGGTGCGGTTCTGGTCCTTATCGGACTGGTGATCGCGTCTTTCATGCGGGCCCGGCCCCGCAACAACTGGCGCTGACCCGATAAGCACAGAAGCGGCGGGACCCGGTTCGGGTCCCGCTGCTTTTTCGTGCGTCATCTGCCGATCACGACATGACCCGTCAGTGCCGGATACCCTGGGCATTCGAGGAAATGATCTACAAGGGTGCCAGAATTCGGAGAATTCCGAGGCGACGCGGTAGATCGCCGAGAATAAGGGTAGCCTTACCTGCTGTACTGATTTTCCACCGGCAGTGAGGTGCAGTCATGGCGAACAGACCCGCGCGAGCGGCCCACGAGGGTGTCGTCACCCGGGTGGAGCAGCTCACCCCCCACATGGTGCGGGTGGTCGTCGGCGGGGATGCTCTGGCCGGGATCGAAGCCGGACAGTTCTCCGATCACTACATCAAGATCTTCTTCCCGCAGTCCGGCGTCGACTATCCGGCACCGTTCGACATGGGCGTGATCCGCGAGACGATGCCGCGGGAGACGTGGCCGGTGGTGCGGACCTACACGATCCGTAAGTGGCTGCCGGAGATCGGCGAGATGTGGGTGGACTTCGTGGTCCACGGCGACGAGGGCATCGCCGGCCCGTGGGCCGCGCAGGCCCGCCCCGGCGACACGATCCGGTTCATGGGGCCGGGCGGCGCCTACCTTCCGTCCGCCGAGGCCGGCTGGCATCTGCTCGCCGGTGACGAGAGCGCCATCCCGGCCATCGCGGCCTCCCTGGAGCGGCTGCCCGAGGGTGCACGGGCCCACGCGTTCATCGAGGTGTCCGGCCCGGACGAGGAGCAGAAGATCGAGACGACCGGCGACGCCGAGATCGTCTGGCTGCACCGCGGTTCCCGGCCGGTCGGCGAGTTGCTCGTCGACGCGGTGAAGGGGCTGGAGTTCCCGGCCGGCACGCCGCAGGTCTTCGTGCACGGCGAGGCGGGTTTCGTCCGGGAGCTGCGCGGTCACCTGCGCCTGGAGCGGGGCCTGAGCCGGGACCAGCTGTCGATCTCCGGTTACTGGCGGCGGGGCCTCAACGAGGACGGCTGGCAGGCCGGCAAGCGGGAGTGGAACGAGCAGGTCGAGCGCGAGCAGGAAGCCGCATGATCGACCTGTAAGGGGTGTAACCCCGATCACCCAATACGATGGTGCCCGTGGTGATCGGGGAGAAGACACGTACCGGCGGCTTGTTCGCACTGACGGCGCTGCTGCTGGCCGCGGTCAACCTGCGGCTGGCGGTCACCAGCATCGGGCCGGTGCTGACCGAGATCCGCACCGGGCTCGGCATGAGCGCGACGACGGCCGGGCTGCTGACGTCGGTGCCGGTGGTCTGCTTCGCCGTCATCGGATTCGGGGCGCCCCGGCTGGCCGCCCGGTTCGGGGCCGCCCGGGTGATCCTCGGCGGCCTGCTGCTGCTCACCGCGGGACTGCTGATCCGGCCGTACAGCGGCAATGCGATCTTGTTCCTGCTCTTCAGCGCCGTGGCGATGGCCGGCATCGCACTGGTCAACGTGCTGCTGCCATCGATCGTCAAGGACCGCTTCCCGGACCGGGTCGGCACCGTCACCGGCCTCTACTCGGTGGCCCTCAACATCGGCGCCACCTCCGCGGCAGCGGCCACCGTCCCGATCACCGGCGCCTTCGGCGACTGGCGGCTGGGCCTGGTCTGCTGGTCCCTCGCGGCGGTCCTCGCCCTTCCGCCGTGGTTCATGCTGGCCCGCGACGACCGGCCCGTCGCCGGTCCCACTACCGACGACCCCTCGCCGGTACGAGTGAGCCGCCACCCTGTGGCCTGGGCCCTGGCGGTCTACTTCGGCATGCAGTCCACCTCGGCCTACGTGATCATCGGGTGGCTGCCGGAGATCTTCCGGGACGCCGGCCTGTCCGCCTCGCTAGCCGGGGTGCTGTTCGCGACGACCTCCCTGCTGGGGGTGCCGTTGTCGTTCCTGCTGTCGGCGTTCGCCGGCCGACTTCGTTCGCAGAGCTTCATCGCGCTGACCCTGGGTGTCTTCGGCATCGCCGGCTGGGCCGGCCTGTGGGCGTCGCCGGCTGCCGCGCCCTGGCTGTGGGCGATCCTGTTGGGCATCGTGAATGCAGCGTTCCCACTGGTCCTGACGATGATCGCGCTGCGCGGCCGGACTCCGGCGACGGTGGTCAGGCTGTCGGCGTTCGCCCAGAGTGTCGGCTACCTGATCGCCATCCCGGGCCCGATCCTGGTCGGCGCCCTGCACGACTGGTCCGGCGGCTGGCGCCTGCCACTGGGTTTCATGGTGGCGCTGATGATCCCGCAGGTGATCGCCGGTTTCCTGGCCGGCCGGAACCGCCAGATCTGAGAGGGGACAGCCCGGTACGCCGAGACCGAGGAAGTGCCGGCGTACCGGGCTTGTTCAGGAGAGGACCAGACCCTCAAGTTAGGCAAGGCTAACCTAGCATCTCGAACGTGGTGCGGACAGATCACGAACAGCCGGGACTTTCGGCACGGGACCGGGCCGGGTGTCCCGTGCCTTGATGGAGGCATGACCACCACCGCTGAGGAACAGGTCCGCTACGCCACCCCGACCGGCGAGCCGTGCCCGTACTCGCTGCGTACCGACGGAACCGTCGACGGCGACGGCGACTGCCGCGGCTGCGGCACCTGCCTGCTGGGCGCCGGCTGGGCGCTCCCGGCCCCTACCGGTGATGGGCGACAGCGGTCACGATCAAGTCCCGCTCGATCAGGTAGCGACCGGTCAGCGTGACGAACGGCGAGTCGACCAGGATGCGGGCGGTGAAGGTCCCCCGCTCCGGATCGATCTCCAGCGCGGCCTCCTCGAACCCCAGCCACCGGCCGGTGAGCGGGTACCACACCTTGTAGACCGACTCCTTGGCGCTGAACAGCAGCCGGTCCCAGTGCACCGACGGGTCCCCGGCGGTCAGGACACCGAGACGCTCGACGTCGCCGGGAGCGGTGACCGCGCCGAGCACCCGTGGCGGCAGCGGGGCGTGCGGTTCGGCATCGACACCGAGGCCGGTGACGTCAGCGGTACGGGCGACGGCCGCGGCCCGGTACCCGGCACAGTGGGTGATGCTGCCGACCACCCCGGCCGGCCAGAGCGGCTCCCGGCGTGGACCGGGCCGGATCGGCACGGCCGGCAGCCCGAGTGCGGCCAGGGCCTCCCGGGCACAGCGGCGGCCGGTGAGGAACTCCCGGCGGCGCCCGTCACTGGCCTTGACGATCAGATCCTCCTCGCCGGGGAAGACCGTCTCGGCGGGATCGTCAGTGTAGGCCTCAGCGGTGGTCACCGACGACGGCAGCAGCGATCCGAGCATCCGGGAAGTCTCTCACCACACGTGCGGGCGGGGCACAATGGCGGCATGGATCTTCGACAGGGCATCGGTCTACGCAAACTGGGCAGGACCGCCGATGAGTTCCAGCAGGACCTGTTGAGCAACCTCTTCTACCGGCGCGGCACGACAGTGGAGTCGGCCAGCGCGCGGGATGCGTACGAGACGCTCTCCCTGACCGTCCGGGACCGGCTCGCCGAGCGGCGGGCCCGCACCGCCGCCGCGCACTACGCCAGCAACCCCCGCTGGGTCTACTACCTCTCCGCGGAATACCTGCTCGGCGCACAGCTCGAACAGAACCTGCTCTACTCCGGCACCGGTGAACTCGCCGCCGACGCGGTCAAAGCGCTCGGCTTCACCCTCGACGACATCGAGGACCTCGACGTGGAACCGGGTCTCGGCAACGGCGGCCTGGGCCGGCTCGCCGCCTGCCTGGTCGACTCGATGGCCACTCGGGACATCCCGGCCGTCGGCTACGGCATCCGCTACGACCTCGGCATCTTCCGGCAGATCGTCACCGAGAACGGGCAGGCCGAACTGCCCGACGACTGGGCGTTCCACGGCAACCCGTGGGAGTTCCCGGCCCCCGACGACCGGCAGGCCGTCGGCTTCTACGGGCACACCGAGCCGGTCCCCGGATCGACCACCCGCAAGATCTGGGTGCCGGGTGAGATCGTGCTGGGCGAGCCGAGCCACATGCTGGTCCCCGGGTACGGCACCGACACCGTGAACATCGTCCGGCTGTGGAGTGCCAAGGCCAGTGAGGCGTCGTTCGACCTGAGCCGGTTCTCCGCCGGGCAGTACGCCGAGGCCGTCCAGGAGGCGGTCCGGGCGGAGAACATCAGCAAGGTGCTCTACCCCGACGACAGCACCGAACTGGGCCGGGAGCTGCGGCTCAAGCAGCAGTACTTCCTGGTCTCCTGCTCGCTGCGGGACATCGTCCGCCGGTTCCGGCTGCGCAACGACGACTGGGACGAGTTCGCCGACAAGACGGTCATCCAGCTCAACGACACCCACCCGACGATCGCCATCCCCGAGCTGATGCGCCTGCTCGTCGACGAGTACGAGCTGGAGTGGCCGAAGGCCTGGGAGATCACCCGCAAGACCTTCGCCTACACGTGTCACACGCTGCTGCCGGAGGCTCTGGAGACGTGGCCGGTGCGGCTGATCGAGAAGCTGCTGCCCCGGCACCTGGAGATCATCTACATGATCAACATGCTGTTCCTGCGGGAGGTCGGCGCCCGGTTCCCCGGCGACCAGGACCGGGTCCGGCGGATGTCGATCATCCAGGAGGAGCCGGAACGCCGGGTCCGGATGGCACACCTCGCGGTGGTCGGCACCGAAGCCGTCAACGGCGTCGCCGAACTGCACTCGAAACTGCTCCGCGAAACCGTCCTCGACGACTTCGCCGACCTGTGGCCGGCCAAGTTCCAGAACGTCACCAACGGCGTCTCACCCCGCCGCTTCATCCGGATCGCCAACCCGCGACTGTCCGACCTGATCACCGAAGGTCTCGGCGGCGACGGCTGGATCAGCGACCTGGACCAGCTCGCCGGCCTGGAATCACTCGCCGACGACGCGTCGTTCCGGGAGCGCTGGCAGGCGATCAAGCGGGCCAACAAGGTCGACCTGGCCGCCGGTGACCCCGACTCGCTCACCGACGTGATGATCAAACGGTTCCACGAGTACAAGCGGCAGCAGCTCAAACTGCTCCACGTGGTCACCCTCTACCAGCGGATCCGGGCCGACCCGGCGGGCGACTGGGTGCCGCGCACGGTGCTGTTCGCCGGCAAGGCGGCCCCCGCCTACCACGCGGCCAAGGACCTCATTCAGCTCATCGCCACCGTCGCCGCCACCATCGCGGCGGATCCGGTGGTCTCCCCGTACCTCAAGGTGGTCTTCCCCTCCAACTACAACGTCACCCTCGCCGAGAAGATCATCCCGGCGGCCGACCTGTCCGAACAGATCTCCCTGGCCGGCAAGGAGGCGTCCGGCACCGGCAACATGAAACTCGCCCTCAACGGTGCCGTCACCATCGGCACCCTGGACGGCGCCAACATCGAGATCCGGGCCCGGGTCGGCGACGACAACTTCTTCCTGTTCGGCCTGGACGCCTACGAGGCCGCCCAGTCCCGGATCAACGGGTACCAGCCGCGCGCCTTCTACGAACACGACGCCGAACTGCGCGCCGCCGTCGACGCCCTCGGCTCCGGCGTCTTCGGCGACGTCGGCCACCGGGTGGCCGGCTCCCTGCTCGGCTGGGACGAATACCTCACCCTCGCCGACTACCGCTCCTACATCGACGCACAGACGCAGGTGGAGGAGGCCTGGCGGGACCGCGACCGCTGGGTCCGGATGTCGGTCCTGAACACCGCCCACAGCGGCTTCTTCAGCTCCGACCGGACGGTCGCCGACTACGCCGCCCGCATCTGGCGGGTCACCCCCGTCCCGGTCCCCCGCGAGGACTGACCAGGTCACCCCGGGGCGGCGTGCGGCGATCCGCGCGCCGCCCCGGTTCTTTCACGATCACACCGCGCCGGTACGCCCAGCGGCTCCCGCCGAAGCCGTCTCCCCTCGTGGCCAACCGCGAGGCAGGCGACGGGCCCGGACCGGGCCGCGACCGCCGGGCGTGAGCGCGGGGTGGCGGTAGCCTGGTCCCGTGTTCATCAGAGGGGTCCGGCTGGACGACGTACCCGGCACCGGTTACCCGTTCGGGCTGCCCGCCGTGCGCGCGCTCGCCGACGAACTCCGCTTCCCCACCCCCGTCACGCTGATCGCCGGCGACAACGGCAGTGGGAAGTCGACACTGCTCGAAGGAATCGCGGTGGCAGCCGGGTTCAACCCGGAAGGCGGCAGTTCCTCGTTCAACTTCGCCACCCGGCCCAGCGAGTCGTCGCTCGGAGGCCATCTGACGCTGGTGCGCACCGCCGGGCGCAAGCCCCGGACCGGCTTCTTCCTGCGGGCCGAGTCGTACTACAACGTGGCCACCGAGATCGAACGGCTCGCC
>DATMVU010000728.1:0-6949 GCA_035562875.1 Actinoplanes sp.
CCGTCCCCAGCTGGGTGTCTCTCTTTGTGTGGGGTCCTGTTCGCTGGGTGTTCTTGTGCCGCGTTCGAGGGGCGGCTTGTTCCGTGGGTCGCCATTCAATGACTTGTCTTTCAGCGGATGGCCTTTCAAAGGGCGTTCAACCAGCCGAACGGGTCGATGATCGCCGCCGTCGCCGCTCCGATCAGCAGGGCGGCCGCCGTCACCCCGGCCACCAGCCACAGACGGCGCCGGAACATGCCGGCGTGAGCCTCGAACGGCGGCAGGGCGACGGTGACCGGATCGGACGCCAGCAGTCCCGGACCGCCACCCACCCGTTCGGCATCCCGGGCCAGCGCCGCCGCCGACGGATGCCGATCCGCCGGATCCTTGGCCAGAGCACGAGCCACAAGCCGCTGCAGGCGTGGTGGCACGCCGGCCGGCAGTGGAGGCGGCCGCTCCCGTACATGCCGCAGAGCCACGGCCACCGCGTCGTCACCGGTGAACGGCGGCTGCCCCACCAGACAGTGATAGGCCACCGCACCCAGTGCATACAGATCCGCAGCCGGGCCGATCACCCGCTTGGACACCTGCTCCGGAGCCATGTAGCAGGCGGTGCCGACAACGTTGCGGGCGCCGGTCAGAGTCTCCGAGGCGGCAGACCGGGCCACCCCGAAATCGACAAGGACCACATTGCCGTCCGGCTCGATGATCAGATTCCCCGGAGTGACGTCCCGGTGCACGATCCCCGCCTGATGCGCGGCCTGCAGAGCCCACGCCGCCTGCGCCACGATCACACCGGTCTCCGCCGCGGACAACCGCCCCCGCTCCGCCAGCAGCCGCTCCAGCGACTGCCCGTCGATGCGGGCCATCACCAGATAGGCGCCGTCATCGGTGGTCCCGTAGTCGTAGACGGCGGCCACCCCCGGATGCCGCAACGCAGCCATCACCCGGGCCTCATGAGCAAACCGCCGCCGAAACGTACTCTCCGCCGACGCCCCGGCCCGCAACACCTTCACCGCAACCGCCCGCTCCAGCACGGTGTCGGTAGCCCGCCACACCTCACCCATGCCACCAGCGGCGATCCGGTCCGCCAGCCGGTATCGCCCACCGAGGAGATCGCCCGGCAAGGGCACCCCCGCAGCCTATCCACTAACCCTGATCAATGCCTCCCACAATCCACCGCCTGCCGCCTGCCGCCTGCCGCCTGCCGCCTGCCGCCTGCCGCCTGCTGCTTGTTGCTCGCACCGATAACAGTGCTGGCCGGTGGCCGTGCCGTCAGCCGTTCTGTCGCTTGCTCGCCGCGCCATTGACCAACGTGTGCCCGGATCTACGGCGTCGTTCCGGTACCCGTCCCCGAACCGCCCGTCCCCGAACCGCCCGTCCCCGAACCGCCCGTCCCCGGGTCGCTACCCTCGGAATCGCTCTCCTCAGGCTCCGCGGACTGGTTACCACCGCTGGTCGGTTCGGTAGTAGCCGGAGCCGTCTCCTCGTCTTCCTCCGCAGGCGCGCTGGTGGCCGGATCCTGCTGAGGCTGAGTCTGTTCCGGACTGGGCGAACGATCCGGAACAGAGCGTTCCTCCCGATTCCGCCCTCACCCCGAACCGCCCGCGGCGATGGGATCGTCCAGCCGGTAGCGTCCGCCGAGCAACTCTCCGGGGTGAGGCATGGATCTCCCCCTACCCAGGAGTGTGCCCGGCTATCCGTCGAGAATCAGGCCCCGACATAGAGAACGGCGTCGATCTCGATGTCGAAGCCGACGAGCGGAACCGGCAGTGTCGTACGTACCGGCAGGTGGTCGCCCTTGATGTACTCCCGATAGATCCCGTTCATCTCCGGGAAGTCGGCGAAGTCGCGCAGGTAGACACCGACTCGTACGGCGTCGTCCAAGCTCGACCCGGCTGCCTCGGCGACCGCGGCCAGGTTCCGGAAGGCGGCGTGTGCCTGCTCGGCGAAGGTGCCGGTGATCCGGGTGCCGTCCGCCAGCGCGGGAATCGCTCCGGCCAGATAGATCGTGTCTCCGGCGACGACGGCGTGCGAGTACGGTCCACCGGCCGGTGCCGCCTTGTCGGTCATCACAGCGCGCTTGGGCATCAGGAACTCCTCGGTTCTGTTCTCGGGAACTGTTCGGCCAGCCCGTCCACGCTCACCAGTGGCGTGGTGAGCAGGGCCCGGATGTCACTGTCGCGGCGCCGCAGGGCCGCGTGCTGGGTCTCGGTGAGGGGGATCCACGGCGCTGGCGGTGCGGGTAGCCGCGGGGTCAGCAGACGGCCGCCGACATACGTCGCCTCGTTCACCAGCCGAACCGGAGACGTGCGTACCTGTCGGTGAGCGTCGACGAGATCGAGCGGTTCCGTCCGTACCTCGAAGATCGCCAGGTCCGCGGGGTCACCCACCGTGAGGGAACCGCCTGTCAGGCCCAGGGCCCGCGCCGGACGAATGGTGACCGCGTCGATCACCTCGGCCATCGGCACCCCCACCGCCAGGAGTTTCGCCATGGTGGTGGGCAGATCGAAGACCGGCCCGTGCAGGGAACGGGCGTGCAGATCGGTGGAGACGGTGAATGGGCGCAGCCCCGCCGCCAACTGCGCTTCCAGCACGTCGAAGGCGAATCCGCCGGAGCCGTGCCCCAGGTCCAGCAGCACACCCCGTTCGGTGGCGGCCCGTACCGCCGGGCCGAGAGGTGCCGCTATGCCACTGCAGCAGTGGGTGACCAGGTCGCCGGGCCGCATCAGGTCGAGAACCTCGGTCAACGACGGCGGAGCGGCGCCGATGTGGACCATCACCGGGACCCCACACGCCTCGGCCGCTGCCAGCCCTCGGCGCAGCGGCTCCACCCCGTTGTCGCCGACGGTCTCGCGGTCGATGCGCACCTTGACTCCGTGGAACAGGTCACGGTCGCCCTGAATGGTGTCGACAGCCAGCGCCACGTCACAGTTGGCCAGGTCGCGGCTCTCCCCGGTGCGCCCGGCCAGGCCGACCGCGGAGATGTTGAGCAGGGCACTGACCCGGACCGTGGCGGTCCGTGCGACGTGTCGCAGGCCGGCCGCCGTGTACGCCCCGGCGGAACCGGCGTCCACCCAGGTCGTGACGCCGGAGTACCAGGCGATGGGGTCGGGGTCGATGCCCCAGTAACCGGGTCCGACGTGGGTGTGCGCGTCGATCAGGCCCGGTGTGATCAGGCGCCCGGTGACGTCGACGATCCGGTGCGCCTCTCGCGGCAGGTTCGTCCCGAGGTCGGCGATGATCCCGTCGCGGACCGCGATGTCCCGCGTGTCGCCGGTGAACAACAGGTCCCAGGTCATAGCGACCCCGTAATCGACAGCCGGTAGAGGCGGGTGGGTCTGCCCTTGCGGCTCTCCTGCGCGCTGCCGGTCTCCTCGACCAGGCCGGCGGCGGTGAGTTTGCGGATCAGGCGCCGCCCGCTGGGATCGGTGACACCGAGCGACCGGGCCAGTTCGCCGGGGGAGACCGGGCGGCCGTCCAGACTCCGCTCGATCGAGGCGAGCCGGGAGAGTGTCGCGGGGCTGAGTCCGGCCCGGCGGGCGAGCTGCTCCAGCGGGCCGTGGTCCCGGTAGGTGTAGGTGAGCGACATCCGGGTGCCGCCGATCGGCCCGATCGTCATACCGTCGCCGGTGAAGAGGTAGGCGCCGAAACCGGGCTCTTGCCGTAGCGACGCCGAAGCACGGCTGGCGGCAGGATTCCCGTCACGACCCTGTCCGCCCTGTCCGCGGGCGTCATCCGAAATCTGCCCGTCAGCGTCGGCGTGGTCCTGCTCGGCGGTGTCGGCTTGGTCCTGCCCGGCGGTGTCTTCTGGCCCGGTGCGGATGATGACTCGGTGTCGCCCGGTATGAGCCGTGATCCGATCCTGCTCGGCGCGGGCCGCGGCTCGCTCGGCCAGGGCGACGCTGAGCCGGGCCGAGCCGCCGATACCGAACCCGGCCACCGCGTTCGCCTCGTTGAGCAGCGGCAGGCCGACCCACTGATCGGTGGCCGTCTCGAAGAGCGAGGCGGGCGCGAGCACCAGCACGCCGCGGTCACCGTGCCGGCCGATCCAGGCGTCGGCGAACTCCGGGCTCTCGGCCAGCAACCGCTGCAACGCTGGTTGTCGCTCCTGTTCGCGTGCCAGGAACACCCCGGCCGCGAACCGGTGGCCATCGGCGCGCCTGGTGCGGATCCGAAGGGCGAGCTCGTGCAGGTCGGCGCGGATGGTGCCCGGGGTGGCCAGGGCGTGCAGTACCGGAGTCTGCCCGTCCAGTGCGGAGGCGACACCCGTCCGGACACTGATCACGTAGGGCGCGCCGGTGCGGGACAGATGCTGACGGTGGAAGCCGACGACCTCGTCGATCGACTGGTCCGGTTCGAAGGGCAGCGCGGAGATCGCGCTCCGGTCCAGGCCCAGCGCGGACGCCACCTCGTCGACGGTCTCGGTGGCGAAGGTGTCGATGCTGACGGGGGTCGCGGGCCAGCCGTTGCCCCGGGCCCGGGCCCAGGCCAGCGCCAGGTCGAGCGCCGCCGAGCGGGTGACCGAGAACGGCAGGTCGGCGGGGATGAGGTCACGAGCCCTCGCGAACGGCACCAGACCCAGCAGCAGACCGTCCAGGTGATGGTCGCGCAACAATCCGGTCACCCGATCGCGGACCTCGTCCTCTCGGGCATAGACCGCCCAGGCGAAGTCGATGCCGGTGAGCGTGCTCGCCGCGTCGGCGAAGCGTGCCCGATGGCTGGCGTGCACCACCAAACCGATCATCTCGACCCCGTCTCGTGCTGGTTCTCAAATGGTTCGTTAGTCGCCGTTGCAGCGTGCCCGACCGGTCGTGGCCGCGTCAAACCGGCTTCTGATGCCACAGGAAATCCACAGTTTCGTCACTTGACGGCCGCCTCCTCGGGCGAGCAGGCTTGGTTTCACAAAACGAGCTACTTACGAACCTTCATTGCCGGGGGTGTTGATGAGACTGCGCATCGCGGTGGCTGTCGGGCCGGTGCCGCGCCTTCATCCGCCGGCCCGCCGTCGTCTCGTCAACTGTCCCGGAAGGGCGGCCGGAGCATGATTCCCAAGCCTCTTCGTGTACGGGTGACGCCCGGCACCGTGGCCGGCCCCTCTATCACCGAGAGCATCGACTCGGTTCTCCCTCCAGAGGGTTACGTGCTGGAGATGACCACGGAGGGGATCGATCTGCGGGGCGGATCCGGCGCCGGGCTCTTCTACGGGCGGCAGACCCTCCGGCAGTGGGGTTCGCCGGTGCCGTGCGGACATGTCGAGGACTCGCCCCGGTTCGCCTGGCGAGGTGTGCTGCTCGACGTGGCGCGGCACTTCATGCCCGTGCCCGACGTGCTGCGGTTCATCGAGCTGATGGCCTTCCACAAGCTCAACGTGCTGCACCTGCATCTCACCGACGACCAGGGGTGGCGTTTCGAGGTTCCGGGCTGGCCACGGCTCACCTCGGTCGGTGCGTGGCGTTCCTCGACGATGCTCGGATCCCGTGTCCACGGCCGATTCGACGGCCGGCCCCACGGTGGCTTCTACACCACCGGCGACCTGCGACGGATCGTGGAGTTCGCGGCGCGGCAGCACATCACCGTGGTGCCCGAGGTGGACATGCCCGGGCACATGCAGGCGGCCGTCGCGGCGTACCCGGCGCTCGGTAACGGCTTCGCCGGCCGGGTCCGGACCAGCTGGGGCATCTCCAGCCACGTCCTCAACCTCACCGAGGAGACCCTCGACTTCTGTCGCCGGGTTCTGGACCACGTCTGTGACGTCTTCCCCTCCGACCTGATCGGCATCGGTGGTGACGAGTGCCCCACCGATGAATGGCCCGGTGGCCGTGAGCTGCAGGCTGATTTCACCGCCCAGATGGCCGCACACCTCGCCGGGCGGGGCCGCCGGATCTATGGCTGGGACGAGATCCTGGCCGGTGGAGCGCCGGCCGGGGCGGTCGTCGCGGCGTGGCGGGGTGAGGAACCGGCAGGGGTCGCCATCCGGGCCGGGCATCAGGTGGTGTGCTGCCCTGATGTGCGGCTCTACCTGGACTACCGGCAGTCCGACGACCCGGGCGAGCCGACCCCGGTCGGGACGCTGCTCACTCTCCAGGACGTCTACTCCTACGAACCGCCGGACTCGCCCCTGGTCCTCGGTGCCCAGGCCAACATCTGGACCGAGCACATGGAGTCGTTACGACGGGTCGAGTACATGGCTTTCCCCCGCCTCTGTGCGCTCGCCGAGGTGGTGTGGGGGCCGGCCGAACGGGACTTCGTCGATTTCTCCGCCCGCCTGCCCGCCCATCTCGGCAGGCTGGACGAGCTCGGGGTGAACTACCGTCCACTCAGCGGCCCGCGGCCGGTGGACGCCCGGCCGTCCGCTCCCGGCAATCCGCGAACCATGGCAGAGCGGCTGGCCGAGTTGCACGAGATGACCGCGGACCTGCGATGAGGTCACTTCAGCATCGGAGACAACCGTTCCGCCAGGCGCAGAGCGCGGGTGTTCGTCGTGGCGCCGCCCTCGAACGTCCACACCTCGGAGAGGACACCCTGCACGAAGCCCCACGCCACCACCCGGTCCAGCGGCATGCCGAGGCTGTCGGCGAGCTGCTCGATCCGGGACTCGGCCAGACCGAGGACGGTGTCGTCCGCAGTCCCTGGGCCGGGGTTGTAGAGGAGGGCGCCCACCTCGTAACCCGGATCACCCACGACCCCGTGCGGGTCGATCGCCAGCCATCGCTCCGGTTCGGTCCGGCCTTCGTCGTGTCGTGCCGATACCCGCCCTTCGGCGGCCGTGAGGATGTTGTCGTGGTGCAGGTCTCCGTGCAGGACCACCCGCTCGGTCGCGGACGCGCAGAGGTCGTCGAAGAGGATCGCCGCCCGTTCCACCAGATGCCGCGGAATCGGGCCATCGCCCGGGAAACGGCGAAGGTGATCGGCGAACGACGCGCTACGGCCGGAGAGTTCGGGCAGAACCGGCCCGTCCGCGCCCACC
>DATMVU010000729.1:0-2061 GCA_035562875.1 Actinoplanes sp.
GTGGGTTCCGGATTCTCCGACTGGGACGGCGGCGGGGACGGGGTGGGCGGGGTGAAGTCCTCCTCGACCGGCCGGGGTTCGTCGTTCTTCGGCAGCGGGTCGAACGCCACCCAGCCGATCTGGTCGAAGTACACCTCCGGCCACGCCAGGGCGTCACCGGCGGTGACGGCTCCGCCGGCGGCGGGCGCCACGAACCCGACGACGACCCGGCTGGGCAGTCCGGTCATCCGGGCGAGTACCGCGTACGCGGCGGCGAACTGCTCCGAAGTCCCCTTCCGCCCGCCCAGGGCCTCCTGCCCGAACAGGAAGTGCCCGAGGTTCGGGTAGGCGTGCCCGCTCGGCGCGTCGGCGACGTGCCGGTAGTGCTCGGCCAGGAACTCCTCGATCGCCACCGCCCGGTCGTACGGTGCCCCGTTTCCCTCGGCGAGTTGCTCGGCAAGTTTCTCGACGTTCTCCGGGGCGCCGGTGCCGGGCGCCAGGTACCGGGCGAACGCGTCTCCCGACGGCACGTCGGCCACCGGCAGCTGGTTGAGGTCCGGTTTCTGCACCTCGGACACCGCGGTGTAGCGGAGGCCCTCGGTGAGCCCCTCCGGCCGGATCAGGGTGCCGGTGGCGGCGTCGTAGGCGACCCGTGCCCCGGTGATCCGGGTCGGTGTGGGCACCGCCGGAAGAAGCCGCCCGGTCAGCCCGGTGATGGTGATCTGATGCTGGTTCTCGGTGATCTCGGTACCGGCCGGCACGTCCGCGGCGGGCAGTACCCGTCCCGCGTTCCGGTAGACCCCACCGACCCGCCAGGTGACCCCGTCGTAGTCGGACAGCACGGCCAGCCGCAGCCGCACCTTCCGCTGCCCGGGCACCGGCGCGCCGTCCCCTTCGCCGTCGCCGGCATCACCAGCTGTATCACCGGCGTCCTCCGCGGGCGCGGACGTGGCAGCGGGCGCCCGGGCCGGGACGATCCCGGACCCTCCGCCCTGACCCGAGGCTGGGGCGCTGCTGCGGCCGGTGGTGGTTCGGCGGTTCGTGGTGGACCGGCTGGACTTCGCCGGCGTCGCGGTGGTCGTGGTCACGGACGGGACCGGGAGCGGGGCCGGGTTCGCCGGGTCGCCGGGCCGGAACTCCAGGAGCGGCTGCTCCGGGGAGAGCGCCCAGCCGGAGATCCGGTTCAGGGGACTCTCGTCCAGGCTGTCCACGCGCGGTGGCTGCACATATCGCCGCGGGTCCACCGGGGTGGCACTCACCTGCTCACTCACCCACGGGCCGGCGGCGGCGATCAGGCCCAGCACCACGATCAGGCCGGCGGCGGCACCACCGAGCGCGCGGACCCGTACCGCAGCATGGGGGGAAGCCGGAGTTCCGGAGACCGTGGCCAGTGCGGCGACGATGAGCCCCGCGAAGATCAGGGTGTGGGTGGGGGCCGGTTCGGCGTTGGGCCCGACGACATAGAGGGCGCCCGCGTAGGCCGCCACCGGTGGCACACAACCGAGCAGCACCCGGCGGCTGCGGACGGCGACCTCGGTCGCGGCCAGGCCGGCGATCCAGATAGCGGCGACCGCGATGACCACGGTGTCCGGCGTGGCCTCAACCGGGATCATGGCGGTGAGCAGGCGTGGGATGCCGTTGGTGAGGGCGTCCCGGGCGACTTCGGCGGTGAGGCCGGTCGCCCCGGCGGCCAGGTGCAGCGACAGGGCCAGATATCCGGCGAGCACCACGGTGGACAGTGGTGCGATCGCCCACGACGGCAGCCGCCGGGCGGCGACCCCGACACCGACCGAACCCACCGCCGCACCAGCCGTCAGATACAGCAGCAGGTCGTCGGCGTAGATCCGGCCCAGCGAGGCACCGGCCAGGGTCAGCATCCCGGCCAGCGCCAGCGGCACGACGGCCTGCCGCAGAATTCCGGCTACCCGCACCGCACACCCCCGCTTCCGCCCGGCCGGGTCATCCGAGGCCGGCTGCGGAGCGGGCCGGGCCGCCTCGCCGTCACCATCCGCGCATCCCGTCCCAGGCTGCGGCGAACTCGGCACCGTCGGCGGCTTCGATCACCAGCAGGCGGTCGGTGGG
>DATMVU010000730.1:0-16758 GCA_035562875.1 Actinoplanes sp.
GGCTCCCGGCGGGTGCTGCCGGGGCTGGCCCTGTCCGGTTCGGCCGCCCTGGCGACGTTCGCGCTGGTCCTCGGCGCGACGGTGGACCGCGGTCTGGAGGACGGCGCCCGGGTCACCGTCGGCGCCGACGCCCGCGTCGACTTCACCTCCGACGCGGCCCCCGGCACCACCGGCGAAGCCGCCCGGATCGCCGCGCTTCCCGGGGTGACGTCCGTCGTCGTCGGTCAGGTGATCGACGGGGCGCGGATCGTCGCGGACGGTAAGGTCACCCCGGCCCTTCTGGTCATCATGGACCGCCCGTCGCCGGTGCTGGCCCGTGGTGCGCTCCAGCCCGGCATGGAGATCGACATCCCGCAGGACGGCGCCCCCGGCATCCGGGTGGTGCCCACCGGTGAGGCCCCCGCCATCAGCGGTTCCGCGGACGTCCTGGTCGTCGGCCGGGAATCCGGGGTGCCGATCGTCCCCGACACCATCTGGGTCGACGGCCCCGGCGCCGCCGACGCGGTCGCCGGGCTGCCGGCCGTGCTGCGGTCCGAGGTGCTGGAGACCCGCCGCAGCGCACCGCTGGTCTCCGGCCTGCTCGCGATGACCTGGACGGCGGCGGCATTCCTGCTGGTGACGGGCCTGCTCGGGTTCATCCTGGCGGCGGCGGCCGGGGCACCGCAGCGCTGGCAGACGCTGAGCCGGCTGCGCACCCTCGGCCTGACCCCGCGCGACGCCCGGCGGGTGGCGTCCGGATCGCTGCTGCCGCTGGCCCTGCTGACCGCGGTGGGCGGCCCACTGCTCGGTGTCGCCGTGGTGCTGCTGGTGGCCGGGCCGCTGGGCCTGTCCCTGCTGACCGGCCAGATCGACACCCCGGCGCTGGTGCTGCCGTGGCCGTGGCTGGCCCTGGTCGTGGCCGCGTTCCCGCTGCTGGTGACGGTGGTCGTCCGCGCCGAGTCAGCCGTCCGCCGCCGCTTGCGGCTCGCCGACGTCCTCCGGGTCGGCGGGTGATGCGGCGGGCTTCTCCCCCGGCAGCAGACGCGGCGCCGCCAGGGACTACCTGTTCCCTGACCCGGCGCCGTACTACTGGCCTGGTGAGGACCGTCCGTGGTGGGAGTGCCGGGTGCTCCTGCGGATGATCGACGGGGAGCGGATCACCAGCACCCTGGCGGTGATGCCGGAGACGTTCGGCGCGCTGCCGTCGAACGTGCCGCGCCTGCGTCAGCGCCGGCTCGCGCTGACCGCACGGATGCTGGAACGCGACTTTCACCTCTGGTACCGCGAGCATGAGGAGGACTGCACGTCAGCCGCTGGCTGTAGCCTGCTGTCGTGAGTGGCTGGGACAGGGCTTTCCACGCGTACGGGCCGGCCCGGGGCGGCGACGTACTGCTGGATGTGCTCCGGTCGGGTACGGAGGAAGCCTATGTCGCGGAGCATCCTGACGCGTCCTGGTGGCGACAGCCGTATTCGTTCCTGTGGTCGGGGCTCTACTGCATGGGCCGGACTACCCCGGCGACCGTTCTCGGTCTGCGCCATCTGATCAAGGCCGTCGTGGCGGACGACTTCGGCGGCGCCGACCCGGTCCTGCGATGGGCGGTGCTGTGGTGGATCCGCGACGTGGTCCGGACCGCGGTGACCAGCGGCGATCTGGACAAGGCTCGGCTCCTGGCCGCCCGCCGGAACGAGCCGTTCGTGACCGAGTGGCTTGAGGATCATCTGCGGCACGAGCGGTCGATCCTGGAGTGGGACGACACCTCACCCGGGCACGTACTGACCGCGGCGGCCCGGGTGGACTGCTTCGACTTCCTGCCCAAGTGCTTTCCACCGCTGTCCGCACTGCTCACCGCCCACCAGCCGGAGGAGGTCCGCGCGGCTGCCGCGAGCGCCGCATCGATGCTGGTCCGGCACCCGGCTCTCCGTCACCACCGGGACCAGGTCGCCGCCTATCACGCTGATCAGGCGCGCCACGGTTCCCCTCGGCACCGGGCGTCGATGTTGATCGGCCTCGGCGATCTGGGCGTACCGACGACGCCGTGGCTGACCGACCCCGACCTCGGTGTCCGGGTCTGCGCCGCGCTCGCCCCGTCAGCCGCCGGCGATGAGACCACCGTTGAGGTCCTCCGGGCCGCGTCCCGGGATCCGGCACTGAACGACGTCTTCGACGGGATGGGGCTGCATCAACTCACCGACCTGACCGGATCCGTTGCTGAGGCCCTGAAGGCGGCGATGAAGAGATGAGCGACGATGCCGACCTGTGCACGGAACTCGACCGCCTGATCTTCGAGGACGAGTGCTTCGACTCGGAGGGTTTCGCTGCGCTGCCCGCACTGAGCCGGATGGCACAGTCGGGTAACGCCGAGCAGCGGGAACGCGCGCTGGATCTGGCCGGTGTGATCACCCGGACGCTGCATCGGCACTACGCGGACGACGGCCTGGTGCGGGCGAGTCCGGAGGCTTTTGCCGCACTGCACCGGGTCGCGCGGGCTCACGTCTCCAACCGCAAGCGTCTACAGGACACGCTCGCCTTCGCCGGCTACACGTTCTGGGCGTCGATCAGCATGGACTTCACCGACGAGCACTATCACCTCGGCTGTCCGCAGTGCGCCACTCAGTTGGCGATCGTGATCGGCGAATACGGCTGCTATGCGGCGTTCCGCCACTACACCGATGGTGACATCAACCGCGTTCCGCTGATGCCAGCCGCGCCCACCGAGCTGACGGGGATACGCCGGTGGGCTCATGACACCGCGATGGCCATCGGTGATCCGGTCCTCGCTGCCGGGCTGGCTCACCTGTTCGGCCGGGCCAGGTGCGGGTTGTGCGGCTGCAGCTTTGATCTGGCCGATTGGTTCGAGGCGGAGAACAGCCCTGGTCAGCCGATCGATCCCGTCGTACCGAGAAGGCCGGCGATGTGAGGTCCGACCGTACGGCCATGTCGCCGTCGTTGTCGTCGCGGCGACTGCGGCTGGATGCCTTCACTCCCGCTGACGTCGTCGCATTGCACGAACTCTTCTCGGATCCGGCGACGCACAGTGTCGGGTCGGGGACGTTCACTGCTTTCGAGCAGACGGAACAGTGGATCGGCCGGCGGCTGGTGGCTCAGCGGGAGCACGGTCTGTGCTGGTATGCGGTGCGCTGTGCGGAGACCGGGCTGCTGATCGGCAACTGCGGCATGCTCAAGGGCCGGACCGGCTTCGAGGAGCCGGAGATCGGCTACGAGATCCGGGCCTCGCACCGGGGCCGGGGCTATGCGGCCGAAGCGGCGACGGCGGTGTTGCAGGAGTGCCGGGCCGCCGGGCTGAGCCGGGTCTGGGCCACCGTCCGCCCGCAGAACACCGCGTCCCGGCGGATCGTCGACGGGCTGGGCATGCGGCTGGACCACGTCGAGAGCGACGGTCTGCTGTTCTACGTCATCGACTTGCAATCCCCCGAAGCCGGGTGACGCACTAACATTGGAACCATCTGGTTAAAACGTTTCATCCCGAGTCTGGAGGCGCTGCCTGATGCCTGAGCAGGCAACTCCGCCCGTACCCTCCACCACCCCGCAGATCGACGGCGATCATCCGGTTCGGTCGATTCTCCGGCTGCTGCGGCGGCGGCCCTGGCGGATCACGATCGCGATCGGGTCGTTCGTACTCAAAGAGGTTCCGCTCTGGATGTTGCCGGTGATCACCGCCGCGATCATCGACACCGTCGCCGAGCACGGCGATGTGCGAACCGTTCTGCTCTGGCTGGCGCTGGCCGCGGTGCTGCTGGCGCAGAACTATCCGAACCATCTGGTCTACACCAGAAACTTCATGCTCGTCGTACGCGACACCGGCGCCGATCTGCGTAACGCCCTCACCGCGCGGCTGCAGAGTCTGTCGATCGGCTTCCACACCCGGGCCAGTTCGTCGGTGGTGCAGAACAAGGTGATCCGCGACGTCGAGAACATCGAACTGATGCTCCAGCAGGTCACCCACCCGCTGCTGTCGGCGATCATGGTGATGGGCGGCGCGGTGACGATGACCGCGATCCTGGTGCCGCAGTTCCTGCCGGTCTACCTGTTCACCGTGCCACTGGCGCTGGCTGTCCGGCACGCGGTGGCCCGCCGGTCCCGTACCCGCAATGAGAAGTTCCGCCGGGAGACCGAGAACCTGGCCGCGAAGGTCGGTGAGATGGCGTCACTGATCCCGGTGACCCGCGCCCACGGCCTGGAGCAGACAGCGGTGAACCGGGTCGCCTCCGGTGTCGAAGGGGTGCGGCAGGCGGCACTGCGGCTGGACATGCTCAACGGTCAGGCCGCGTCGATGTCCTGGGTCAGCATGCAGTTCCTCGGTGTCACCTGTCTGGGTCTCGCCGCGGTCTTCTCGCTGACCGGGGCCCTGCCGATCGGGCCCGGCGAGGTGGTGCTGCTGTCCACCTACTTCGCCCTGCTCACCCAGGGTCTGATCCAGCTGCTCGGACTGATTCCGATCACCGCCCGCGGTGTCGAGTCGGTACGGTCGATCGCCGAGGTCCTCGAGGAACCCGACCTGGAACACAACGAGGGCAAGCAGACGGTCACCGAGGTCACCGGCCGGATCACGCTGCGAGCCGTCACCCACCGGCACGCCGGCGCGGACCGGGCGTCGCTGCAGGACATCGAGCTGGACATCAGCCCCGGGGAGACCGTCGCGTTCGTCGGCACGTCCGGGGCCGGCAAGTCGACACTGCTCAACCTGGTCCTCGGCTTCATCCGCCCGACCGGCGGCCGGATCCTCCTCGACGGTGTCGACATGGAGGACCTGGATCTGCGCACGGCACGCGGGTTCGTGTCCGTCGTACCGCAGGAGTCGGTGCTCTTCGAAGGCACCATCCGGGACAACGTCACCTACGGCATGGACGACGTCTCCGACGCGCGGCTGCGGCAGGCGCTGCAGGACGCGTACGCCCTCGACATCGTCGAGGACCGCCCGGACGGCTGGGACACCGTGGTCGGCGAACGGGGCGCCCGGCTGTCCGGCGGGCAGCGCCAGCGGATCGCCATCGCCCGGGCACTGATCCGCGACCCGCGCATCCTGCTGCTGGACGAGGCCACCAGCGCCCTGGACCCGGAGTCGGAGATCCAGGTGAAACAGGCACTGACCCGCCTGATGCAGGGCCGCACCACCCTCGTCGTGGCGCACCGCCTGTCCACGATCCGCCAGGCCGACCGCATCGTCGTCCTGGACGCCGGCCGCATCGTCGAGGTCGGCCGGCACGACGAACTGGTGGCCCACAACGGCCGCTACTCGGCCCTGCACGCCGCGCAGGCCGGTTGAATCCGGTGTGGCGGGCCCGCGGGCCTGCCACACCGGACCTAATACAGGGTGATCACCAGGTCGAGGTTGCGGGCGGCGAGGCCGCGGCAGTGGTCGGCCCAGGAGCGCAGGTCGCGCAGGTTGCGGGTGAAGCTCTCGTCGTCGTCCCCGCTCGGCCGGGCCTTGTAGACGCCCTGGTCGAACATGTCGGGGATGGAGAACTCCCGGCGCACCGCGTCGACGTCGAGGGCGTCGATCAGCCGGGCCGCGGCGGCGAGCTGGACGGCCGTCGAGCAGCGCCACCGGATGCCCTGGCCACTGGTGGCGTGCTCGGCGAACCTTTCGAAACCCATGATCGCCCGGTACGCGGGGGTCTGCTCCCGTTGCTCGTAGGTCTGGAGCGCCCGATGGCCGGCCGGGTCGAGAAGGTACTCCGCCTGCTGGTGGTTGCGGCTCTCGAACCAGTCGGGGGTCCAGCGGGTGCCGGCCGGCACGGCTGCCAGCAGCTGCTCGGTGATCTCCGGCAGCTCCTCGCCCGGCCACGGCCCGCAGAACGGCGGCTGGTCGTCGGCGATCGTCCACAGCTCGGGGTCGGCGCGGATAGCCCGGACCGGCGCCGCGTCGAGCGGCAGGATGATGCACGTGAAGTCGAGCCCCATGACCCGTCACCCTAGCCAGAGGGTATGACACGTTCCGGGCATTGCCGGACGGCTATAGGATCGCCGCCATGGCAGGCGACGAGGTACGTGTCGAGCCGGTCGCGGTGACCCGGGCCGCCGACCGGATGATGCGGGCCGCGCAGTCGTTGTCGGACGCGTGGCGGACGGCGCAGGGGTCGCTGACGGTCCCGGACGGCGCGGCCGGTGACAGTGCCGGGGCCGGGACGGTGGTCGCCGCCGCGCAGGACACCACCGACGGCGGCGGGGTGGCGATCGGGCGGCTGGTCGCGGTGCTGGAGGGCGACATGGACCGGCTGTACCGGATCGCCTTCGCGTACCAGAAGGCCGACGACGACGCCGCTGAGCAGTTCCGGCGCACTCACCCGAACCTTCCGCTGTGACGGCGCCACAGCAGGCCCCGGCGACGATCAGTGTCGGTGACGTGTGGTCGCTGCACGCCCGGCCGGACCAGGTGTCGGCGGCGGCGACCGCCTGGCGCGGGGTGGCCACGGCGCTGGGTGACACCGCGGACGAGGTGAGCAGTGCGGCGCAGAGCCTGCTCGGGGACGGGTGGGCGGGTGACGCCGCCGATTCGTACGCCACGCACCGGGGCAGACTGGTGGCGGACCTCGACGACGCGCAGGCACAGGCGACGGCCGCGGCGGACGCGCTGGAGGACGTGGCCGGTGCGCTGCGGACCGCCCAGTCGCACCTGACCGGCGAGTGGGGGCAGGTGGTGAGCGTGCCGTTCACCTATGACGCGCCGATGCACCTGCTGTTCGCCCCGGCCACCGACGCGCAGAGCAAGACCGTCGTCGACTCGTACCATCAGTGCACGGAGATCCGCTCGGACCTGGACGGGAAGATCGGCGGGTCGGTGCGGCGGTTCCGGTCCGCGCAGACCGAGTTCGCGCGGATCGCGGCGGCATGGGCGGCGGTCGCGAACGGCGGCACCCCGTTCGACATGCCGCCGGAGGCCGCGAAGACGCGGGTGATCCAGGACGGCGACCGGGTCATCGTGAACACCGGCACCGGCGACGACCAGGTGCGGATCAGCATCGACCCGGCGACCGGCCAGCAGATCGTCGAGGTCAACGGGCAGCGCTACCTCTACCCGGCGGACGCGGACATCGTGGTGCGCGGCGGCGAGGGCAACGACACGATCACCGTGGCGCCGGGCACCGGAGTGCACGTCACGCTGCTCGGCGGGGCCGGTGAGGACGTGCTGACCGGCGGGGACGGCGCCGACACCGTCTACGGCCTGGACGGCAAGGACCTGATCAAGTCGGGTGGTGGTGACGACCGGGTGTCGGCCGGGGCGGGCCGGGACTACGCCGACGCCGGCGCCGGGAACGACATCGTGTCCGGCGGGATGGGCGACGACATCCTGTACGGGTTGGGCGGCGACGACGCGCTCGACGGCGGCGAGGGCCAGGACTACCTGGAGGGTGCCACCGGCGACGACACCATCGACGGCGGCACGGGTGACGACATCATCTCCGGTGGCCGCGACGACGACACGCTGCGGGCCGGTGGCGGGAACGACAAGATCTACGCCGGGGCGGGATCGGACCGGACCGATGGCGGGCGCGGCTCGGACACGGTCTTCGGGGAGAGAAACGACAGCGGCAGCGGTACGGAGAAGGTCGTCACCGTGGAGATCAAGACGCTGCAGACGTTCATCCAGATCGAGGGCAGTCCCGAGTTCCGCGAGCGGATCGAGGCCGACCTGGAGATGCTCGGCTCGTCCCCGACCGGTCAGCAGATGCTCGGCGCCATGCAGAAGGGCCACGAGGACACCGAGGGCGGCTGGTGGCTGTGGCACCACGACGGTGACTCGCTGACGATCAAGGAGTACGACAACCCCGCCGACCCGAACAACAGCACCGCGAGCACCGACGGGCACCACAACGTGATCGCCTACAACACGCACATCGAGGGTCTCAACACGAGTGCCGGCCGGGTCGAGGGGCCGCCGTCGACGGTGCTGTACCACGAGTTCGCCCATGTGTACGACTACATGAACGACACCCTGGCCGAAGGTGATCACGACGGTCCGGAGAACGCCGGGGTGCCGAACAAGGAGCGGGCCGCGGCCGGGCTGCCGATCGATCACGACGGCGACCCGAACACCCCGGACCGGATCGATCCCGACCACCCGTACCCGCTGACCGAGAATGGTCTTCGTGAAGAGATGGGGGCGCCGCACCGTGACGCCTACTAGCCGCCGGGCCGCCGTCGCGGCGCTGGCCCTGTTGCTGGGTTGTGCCGGGTGCACCGCGGGGCCCGGGGAGCCGGCCGACCCACCCGCCGAGGGCCCGGCCCCGCCGGTGGGTTTCCAGGCGTCCGTGGTGGTTCGGGGGCAGTCCCTGCACATCACGTACGAGCTGGTCAACACGGGTGACGCGAGCTTGACCGTGTTCAACCGGGTGTCGTCGTACTCGTGGTCCGGCACCCCGAGCGACGATCCGGCGGGCGTCTACGTCACCGGCACCGGGGAGTCCGGCCGGGTGCAGATCGCCAAACGGGTGTTCCCCCGCCCGGACACCGACAAGGTCAGCTGGGCGGTGACCCCGCGGACCGGTGCGGTGACCGTGGCGCCCGGTGCGTCGGTGCGGGAGGAGTTCGACGTGGCGCTGCCGTTGCAGCGCCACCACCCGTACGGCGACGACCTCGGTGACGGACCCGTCAAGCTCCCGGATCCGGTTCGCGAGGTCGTCTTCTGCCTCGGTGTGGCCCGGACCTCGGAGCTACCCGCGGCCTCCGCCGAGTCGACCTACCCGCATGACGCCACGGTCAGCGGGGTGCAGCACCTGTCCTGTTCCGAGCCGGTGGAGATCAGTTGATGCCGGCGTTCTGGCAGGCCTTGCGGTATTCGGCGGTGCACAGGGTCTCTTTGTCCACATAACCGACCTCGACGATCGACTTGATGTTGACGCGGTTGATGGCCTTCGGCTCCAGGCGGACGAACGGGATGTTCAGCCCCGACTCCGGGTCCTTGATCTTGTCGGTGACGGTGGTGGCCTGCTTGTCCTTCTGGTAGAGGCCGATGGCCAGCTTGGCGGCGGCCTCCGCCTCCTGCCGGGTGTTCTTGTAGACCGTCATGCACTGGTCGCCGGAGAGGATGTTCTGCAGGCCCTGGATGGTGGCGTCCTGGCCGGTGACCGGGACCTTGCCGTTGCGGCCCTTCTTGGTGAGCACCTCGATGGCCGCGTTGCCGAGGCCGTCGTTGGCGGCCAGGACCCCGTCGATGTTCGGGTACTGCTTGATCATCAGTTCGAAGATCTCGCGGGCGTTGTCCTCGTCCCAGCCCGGCACGAACTGGTCCGGGCCCTTGACCGCGGAGGCGTCGTCGAAGCTGGCGTTGAGGACCGCGTCGTAGCCCTCCTTGAACAGGTAGGCGTTGTTGTCCGCCGGTGACCCGTTCAGTTCGGCGATGAGCGGGGTCTTCACGCCCTTCGCCTTCAGGCAGGAGAGCAGGCCCTGGGCCTGGAGCGCGCCGACCTCCTGGTTGTCGAAGCTGACGTAGTAGTCGGCGGCGCCGTTCAGGGTGAGCCGGTCGTAGTCGATCACCGGAACGCCGTGCGACTTGGCGTCCTGGATGACCGCCTTACCACTGGCGGCCGAGAGGTTCGCGATGACCAGCACCTTGAAGCCCTTGTCGAGGGCGGTCCGGGCGATCCGTTTGAACTCCTCCTCGTCGCCTTCGGCGTTGAAGATCTGCGAGGGGACGCCGGCCTTCTCGAACTCGGCCTGCAGGTACTTCGGGTCGTCGTTCACCCATCGGGTGGAACTGGTGGTGTCCGGCAGGATCACCGCGATACCGTCGGTTCCGGTCACCTTCGCACTGCTCGCGCCCTGCGTGGCGTTGTCGCTGCCGGTGGCCCCGTCAGTGGCCCCACCGTCGCAAGCCGTCAGCGTGACCGATGTCATCAGACCGGCAGCGACCAGGGCGTACAAAGACTTGCGCATGGCGTGTGAGTGTCCTCTCAGGGGATGCCGAGCTGTCGCCAGCGGGCATCAGGCGAGCGGGGGGAGCTGCGCCTGCGGCGGACTACCCGCGACAACCGTTTTGTGACAACGATCCGTTTGTGAACGCGACGCACAATGATCACGGTCGGTCCACCTCGAGGGTAACCGTCCGTTGGGCCGATCAACCCCTGACCCAACGGCTAACAGGTTACGGTGATAGGCGTCGACTTAAGGGATGGTTAAGGCAATTCCGGCACTCCCGAGCTATCCTCGGCGGAGCGGTCCGTTATGCCGGTTTGTGCATTGATCAACACCACTTCGGAAGCCGAGTCGGTGATGTCGCACTGCCCTGGGATGAAGCCGCTCCGACCCAGCTCGCAGGCAATCCTCAGCCACTCCCCAGCCGACCGGCCGGCGCGCGGCGACGAATTCGCTGCCCGCATGGAAGATCAACTCGCGCAGGCCCCGGAAGGCCAGCCGGGCGCTAAAAGTCAGATCTTTAACCATCGGCACTCGCAACAGTCCTGGCAATTCCCGAAACGATCTCCTGACACTGACGGGCGTCGTTCTCGGTAACGCCGGCGATCTCGGGAATCCGTGCGGCAGAAGGACCCGCTGACGACTGTGGCCGGGACACCGTCGGGTGACCAGACGAGGTGAGCCGACAGTGACGTCGAAGACGTGCATTCGACACACGACGATCACCCCATGGGAAGGAAACTTGAAGATCAACTTCCGGGTCAGTGAAAGGAGTCAGCGAAAGGAGTCAGCGGAGGGGTCAGCGGAGCCCGAAGACCTCCAGCAGACTCCGCCTCCGCTTCTTCTCCGCACCCGGCTGCTCCCCGCGCAGGAGGCCGTCGAGCAGTTCCCGTGCGGTGGGCCGCCGTGCCGGGTCCCGGGCGAGGGCCCGCTCGGCCGGCTGCCGCAGCCACCCGGGCAACCCGGTCAGGTCCGGGGTGCCGCTGAGGATGCGGGTCGCGATCGCCGACGCGGAGTCCCCGGCGAACGGGGTCCGGCCGGTCGCCGCGAACGCCACCACCGCACCCCAGGCGAACACGTCGGCGGCCGCGGTCAGCGACTGCCCGGCCACCGGATCGAAGCGTTCCGGCGCCATGTAGGTGATCGTGCCGACCAGGCGATCGGGCTTGGTGTGCCGACTGGTCACCTCGAACGCCTGGGCGATCCCGAAGTCGATCACCTTCACGCCGTCCGGGGCCACCAGCACGTTGTCCGGTTTCAGATCACGATGGATCACCCCGGCGCCGTGGATCGCGGTCAGCGCGGTGGCCAGGCCGGTGGCGGTCCGGTGCAGGGCGGCCCCGGTGAGCGGGCCCTGTTCCCGGACCAGAGCGGCCAGGTTGGGGCCGTCGACGTACTCGACGACCAGGTAGGGCGGATCGTGGCCGGGATCCGCGTCCAGCACCGCGGCGGTGGCCAGCGGCGGCACCTGCCGGGACCGGGTCACCTCGCTGCGGAACCGGCCCCGGAACTCGGCCTCGTCCATGTGCTCCGCGCGGCCCATCTTGATCGCCACCCGGCGGCCGTCCGGCGCCCGGCCGAGGAAGACCGACCCCATCCCACCCGAGCCGAGCCGGCCGATCAGCTGGTAGTCCCCGAGCGTGCCCGGGTCGTCCGGTCGCAGCGGCTTGATCATGTCGACGTCTCTCCCCGCCACCGTCCTCTAGCGACCGGGAGCCTACTAGAGATCGGATTCAGTCCCGCATCGCCGGACATCTCCATCACATGACCTCGATATATTGCGGCGGTGCGTCAGCTGACAACGATCATCCGGGCCGCCGTCTCCGCGGTGCTCCTCCTCGGCGCGGTCCCCGAGCCGGCCGGGCACTACTGGGTCGACCAGCTCCGGCTCGAGGAGGCCTGGCGGATCAGCACCGGCGAGGGCGTCACGGTCGGGGTGCTGGACACCGGTGTCAACGGCGACCACCCCGACCTCGCCGGCGCGGTCCGGCCCGGCCGAGCCTTCCCGGATCTCGGCATCGGTGTACGCGACGCCCACGGCCACGGCACCGCTGTCGCGATGCTCATCGCCGGTCGCGGGCGCGACGGCGCCACGAAGGGTGTCGCACCCGGCGCGATGATCCTGCCGGCGACCAGCACCGGCACCGGCCAGACCGTCAACGAGGCCGTGCACTGGCTGGTGGACCAGGGTGTCTCGGTCATCAACATGTCGATCGGCCGGTCGGCGCCCGGCGGCAGCGAGTCCGTCGCGCTCATCGACGAGGCGCTGCGCTACGCCGCCGACCACGACGTCGTGCTGGTGGCGGCGGCCGGGAACAGCGGCCGGGACACCGGTGTGGTGGTACCCGCCAGCCGGCCGCAGGTCATCGCGGTGAGCGCCGTCGACCAGACCGGGAGGTTCCGCGCCGACGTCAGCGTCGCCGGCCCCGAGGTGGCGGTGGCGGCACCCGGAGTCGCCGTGGTCACCGCCGTCGAGGCCGAGGTGGACGGCCGGTCCGCCGGGCCGGACGGCACCAGCTGGGCCGCGGCGATGGTCAGCGGCGTGGTCGCGCTGGCCCGGTCCAGGTATCCGGAGGCGAACGCCGCCGACATCGTGCACCTGATCCAGGAGACGGCCACCCCGGCCGGGGCGCCGGGACGGGACCCCCAGTTCGGGTACGGCATCGTCGACCCGGTCGGCGTCCTGACCACCGAGGTGCCCGGCTTCCCGTGGTGGTGGCCGGCCGGCGGCGTACTCATCCTGGTCGTCGTCGTGGGCTGGGCGTTTGCGGTCAGGCTCCGGCGCCGGGCGCGCTGATCCATGATGCCCTGATCACATCGATGAAGGCCTTCCTGTTCGTTAGCTGTCAACGTATGGTGACCGACATCGATACAAAAGGCGATCACCGGCGCTGAGGAGCACCGGTACACGGGGGAGAGATGCGATCGTGAATTGGCGATACCGCCTTGCCTTCGGCATGGCAGCCGTCATGGCGTGGGGTTCCTACGCCATACCCGCTCAGGCCCAGCCGACACCACCACCCGGAGCCGCGCAGGCTGCCGAAACCCCGCCGGAACCGCAGATCGCGGACGGCACTGTCGACCCGGAGAAGCGCAACGAGATCATCGGCGCCGGCTGGCAGCGGTCCGGCGACCGGATGTGGACCACGGCCAGTGACGCCACCGGCTTCCACCTGCTGGTCGCCGAGGCGAACACCGGTTACACCTGGCGGACGGCAGCCTCGCTGGCGCAGCCCGGTGTGGAGGCGGACCAGTGGATCGGCAACGCCTGCGTGACCGGTTCCGGTCGCCGGGCCGTCGTGGTCTACGCGCCGCGGACCTACACCAACAAGACGGAACTGTTCGCCCGCGGCGGGTACACCGCTGTCGTCGACCTGGTCACCGGCGTGGTGACCAAGCTCGGCGTGCGGACCACCCTGGCGTACTACAACCCCGGCTGCGGCACCGGCGAGAAGGCCGTGCTGACCCAGGGCGGCGGCGACGAACTCAAGAAGACCCGCGTGCTCACGCTCAACGCGAGCACCGCCAAGATCGGCCGCAAGGTCGAGGTTCCGGGACAGCTGACCAGCGCGATGCCGGTGGGCGACGAGATCGTGGCGGCCGACGCCGGCGCCGTGGTCCGGGTCCGGAACAACGGTTCCCGGGTGGTCCTCTCGGACAGCGGGGGTGTGCCGTTCAACCTGCGGCCGGACGCCGACGGTGGTGTGGTCTTCATGGACCAGGCCAAGGAGAAGTTGCAGGTACGACGGGTCAAGCGGACCGACAAGTCGCTGTCCGCCACCGGCACCGCACCGGTCCTGGCCAAGGGCGCGACGGGCAGACTGGGCGTGGCTTCCTCGGCGACCGGCCGGATCTTCATCACCGGTGAACCCGAGCAGGTCGCTACGCTGCCGCCGATCGTCACGGAGATCGACGTGCCCAGCGACGCCTCGGTCTCCACCCGGGGCGAGAGCAGCGTCACCGACGTCCAGACCGCGGAACCGTCCGGGACGTTCACCCAGCTCGTCGGGGCCGAGGCACCGGTGCCGGTGAACATCGAGTCGAAGAGCCTGCGCACCGGCAAGGTCATGGAGTTCGGGGTGGACCCCGGCGACACGATGGCCCCGCGGGCCGAACCGTACGACCCGGCGCACACCTGCGCGGTCCGGCGCAACGACCCGAACATCCAGGTCTACCAGCCCAAGCCCAAGCAGGTGGAGTGGGCGGCGAACATGGCCGTCAAGGGTCAGCTGATGATCACCCGCCCGGCCAACTGGAAGAACAACGGCCAGTCGGCGTACCAGCCACAGGTGCTGTTCCCGCCGCAGCCGCTGGTCACCGGTGGACAGGTGCCGGCGCAGGTGATGCTCGGCATCCTCGGCCAGGAGTCCAACCTGTGGCAGGCGAGCCGCCTCATCCTTCCCGGTGAGACCGGCAACCCGCTGATCGGCAACTACTACGGCACCCAGATCTACGACAACGACACCTCCAACGACTGGGACATCCGCTTCGACCACGCGGACTGCGGTTACGGCGTGAGCCAGATGACCGACGGTATGCGCAAGGCGGGTTCCGAGCGGCCCCACGAGATCGCGCTGCCGTACAAGCAGCAGGTCGCGATCGCGACCGACTACGCGGCTAACGTGGCGGCCGGCCTGGATCTGCTCAAGGCCAAGTGGAACCAGATGCAGTACCTGAACATCAAGGCCAACAACAACGATCCGTCCAAGATCGAGAACTGGTTCTTCGCGGTCTGGGCGTACAACGCGGGCTACCACGCACCCGGTGAGCCGGACACGAACGGGGCGTACGGCCTCGGCTGGGCGCAGAACCCGGCGAACCCCAACTACTACCCGGGCCGGGCACTGTTCGGCACGGACCCGCACGACTTCGCCCGGCCGCAGGACTGGCCGTACCCGGAGAAGGTCCTCGGGTTCGCGGCCAACCCGCCGTCGGTCCTGGAGGCGCCGGACACGTACGTGCCGATGTTCCGCCCGGCCTGGTGGACCAGCACCGGATGGCGCGCCAACGCGGCGCCGCTGCCGCAGAGGTTCTGCGTCCTCGAGAACAACTGCGAGTGGGGTATGCAGCACGTCCCGAACTACCCGGGCAACGGGTCGGCGGGCTCGGACGTCCGGGGTGAGCCGGCCGGCCCGTGCGCGCACAAGAGCACCAGCGGCCAGTACGACCTGAAGTGCTGGTGGCACTCGTCGATGACGTGGAAGACGGACTGCTCGACCCAGTGTGGCAACGAGTTCATCAGGTACGACTACCCCGAGTACGCGGCGGAGCCGTTGGACGGCGAAAGCTACCGGCCGTCCTGCACCAGCACCCCGATCTCCGGGGTGAACCTGCTGGTGGTCGACGACATCCCGGCGAGTGTGCCGACGGTGAGCGTCCCCGGGTGTGCGCGCCCGGCCAGTGCCGGCACCTTCGACATGGAATTCGGCACCGACTCCAGCGGGCGGGAATCCTCCAAGATCGACCTGCATCAGGTCGGTGGCGGCCTGGGCGGGCACTTCTGGTGGGGACACAGCCGGGACAACGAGTACAAGATGCGGATCACCGGGACGTGGAACTTCAGCGCGGCGTACAGCGGCTGGGGTCGTCTCATGGTCCACCTGCCGGATCACCACGCGCACACGCAGCAGGCCGCGTACCAGATCGACACCGGCACCGGCACCTTCGCACACACCCGTTACATCAACCAGAAGCGGCGGGCCAACAACTGGGTGTCGCTCGGCGTCTACCAGTTCACCGGCAAGCCCCGGGTGAAGCTGGCGACCGATACGAAGGACGGCACCGGCGAGGAGGACGTCGCCTTCGACGCGGTGGGCCTGCAGAAGCTGCCCGCCAAGCCGAAGCACATCGTGGCCGTGCTGGGTGACTCCTACACCTCCGGGGAGGGAGTCGGAAACTACTACCGGGAATCCGACATCGCGCACGGCACCTCGGGATGGAACGCGTGCCGCCGCAGCAAGGACGCCTGGGGCCGCCAGCTCGTGCTGCCCGGCATGACACAGTCGGTGGGGGCCAAGGCCGACGCCTGGGCGAACGACCTGGAACTCGGCTTCGTCGCCTGCTCCGGCGCCCGGACGTTCAACGTCTACGACAGTTCCGCGGAGCAGGATTACCGGGAGGGGCAGTTCGGCGAGGAGAACCAGGTGACCTCCGGTGTCCTCACCGGCGACACGACCCTGGTCATGCTCTCCATCGGCGGCAACGACCAGGCCGGTTTCACCCGGGCGATGGAGGATTGCGCTCTCCTCGACGACTGCTCCCTCGATCCGGACTTCCTGCCGAAGTACAAGGCCATCATCGACACGATGACGGGCAAAGTGGATACCGTGGTCTATGAGATCCGGAGAAAGGCGTCCAAGGCCCAGATCGTCCTGATGGGCTATCCGGAGCTGCTCAGCCGCACCGTGAAATGCAATGGGTCCCTGTACTGGGACGGCGGCGAGGCGGACGCGCTGGCCCAACTGGTCAACTACGCCAACGCCAAGCAGAAGGCGCTGGCCGACAACCTCCGTGCCTCCGGCGCGAAGGTGGACTTCGCCGACCCGGTGCCGGCCTTCGTCGGCCACGGTGGTTGCGACAACCCTGAATGGATCAACAAGATCGTCGAGGGTCCGTTGGGCGACGGCGACTTCCACCCCGGAGATCCCGCAACCCGGGGCTGCGCCTGGGAGTGGATCGGCTTCTGTCTGAGCCGGGCGTCGTTCCACCCCAACCAGGGCGGTGCCACCGGTTACGCCGGTGTCATGCGTGCCAAGCTCGACCAGATCGGATACAACGGAGCTTGATGTCCCACTCTCCGAAGTCCTGGACGCTCCGCCTTCTCGGCGGAGCGTTCGGGGCCGTTGTCCTGGTGGCGGTGCTGGCCCTCTGCGGAGTGGCCGGCACCGTCCACTGGCTGTACGGCT
>DATMVU010000731.1:0-5220 GCA_035562875.1 Actinoplanes sp.
ATCGGGTCGTACACCCGGGCCGCGCCGTCGACCAGGTCGAGCGGGGCGTGGAAACCCTCGTCGTGCAGTCGCATCTTCGTCGGGTGCGGCCGCTCGTCGGTGATCCAGCCGGTGTCGACGCTGGTCATCAGGATGCCGTCGGCGAACATGTCGTCGGAACTGGTCCGGGTCAGCATGTTCAGCGCAGCCTTCGCCATGTTGGTGTGTGGATGCCCGGCACCCTTGTAACCACGCGCGAAGATACCCTCCATCGCGGACACGTTCACCACGTACCGCCGGGGGAACTTCGACGCCGTCATCGCCGACCGCAGACGGCTGACCAGGATGAACGGCGCTGTCACGTTGCAGAGCTGCACTTCGAGAAGCTCCAGCGGAGCCACCTCGTGCACCCGGTCGCTCCAGCTGTTCGTCGATGTCACGTCGGGGATCAGCCCGCCCGCGTCGATCGCCACCGACCGCGCGGTGAGCGCCATCGACGTCACCTGCTCCGGCGTCAGCGTGGGCGGTGAAGCAGCGGTCAGGGCGGCCGCCGGGGACGAGCCGATTGCTGCCTGCGCGGCGAAGTACTCCAGAGCCGGCAGCGGACCGTCCGGCAGCGGGGCCGACTCGGCGGCCACCAGCTCCGAGTAGGAACCGGCGGTCCGGCGTACCGTCTGCGCCGCGTTGTTGACCAGGATGTCCAGCGGGCCCCGCGCCGCCACCGACTCGGCCAGGCCGACCACCTGTGCCGGGTCCCGCAGATCGATGCCGACGACCCGTAGCCGGTGCAGCCAGTCGGCACTGTCCGGCATCGCCGAGAACCGGCGGACCGCGTCGTGCGGGAACCGGGTGGTGATGGTCAGGTCGGCGCCGTCCCGCAGCAGGCGCAGAGCGATATACATACCGATCTTGGCCCGGCCGCCGGTGAGCAGTGCGGTCCGGCCGGTCAGATCGGTCCGGGCATCCCGCCGCGACCGGTTCAGCGCCGCACAATCCGGGCAGAGCTGGTGGTACCACGCGTCCACCACGGTGAACCGCTGCTTGCACGTGTAACACCCGCGAGCCTGCTTCAGCACCCCCGCCGTGGCACCCTGCACGGTGCTGGTCAACGGGATCCCGGCGGTCTCGTCGTCGATCCGCCCCGGCGCACCCGTCGCGGTGGCCTCGGTCACCGCCCGATCGTGCGCGATCACCGCAGCCCGCCGCGCCCGCCGCCGCTGCACCTTCACGGTCTTGAACAGGCCGGCCGTCGCCCGCCGCAACGCCACCGAATCCGGATGCTCCGGCGCCAACTGCTCCGCCTCGGCCAGCACCGCGAGGCAGATCGCGAGCCGCTCCGGGTCCAAACCCTCGACGTCCGGATCGACACTGCCGGTCATTCTCGACTTCCCCTCTATCGCTTCCGCAGGCACTTTACTTACCCGCGGTCCTATCGGCCGCCACCGGCATCCACCAAGGGTTGCCGATCACCACCACAGATCAACCTCACCACCCGGCTGCGGTACGAGGAACAACCCGCGTCTCCACCCCGCCCCCAACCGTGCGACGGCACCGGGCCCAGGGCCGGGCCTGTCGGTCAGGCCTGGGACGCAGGCCCGGTCCCGGGCTCCTCCGGGGTGGCCTCCGGTCCGGGGCGAGCCGGCCCGGGGTGATCGGCGAGCGAAGCCGGCCGGGGCGGCTGCTGCTCGTGCGGGTGTTCCCCCGACCCGGCGGCCCACGACGGCCCACTGTTCGCCGCCCGCTGAGCCGCCCGGCCCTGATCCGGCAGATGGTCGGCGAGGGTCGCCGGCCGGATGGTCCCGCGCAGCCGGTCGTCAAGGGTCTCCGGACGTCGTCCCCGCTGGTACTCGACCTCGTTCCGGTTCGCCTCCACCACCGGCGCCTCCACCGGACGTGCCACAGCGGTGACATCCTCCAGAGTCTGCGGCCGCCGCGGAACCGGTTTCCCCTCCACTGCGGACACCCTCGCCGCCTCGGTGATGGCGTCCGGGTCCTGCACCGGCGTACCGGCGGCCTCCGGAACGGGGTGGCCGTCCACAGTCGCCAGGACCTCGACGGCGGCCGGGGCTGCCGTCACCTCGTCATCCATCAACGGCTGATCGCGATACGGGTGCCCGTAGTCCGGGGTGATCGTCCCGGCAGCCAATACCTCGTCCAGAGTCTGCGGACGGCGGCTCCGAGCAGCCTCCGAAGTCGTTTCGGGTGCCCCCGGGACGGCGACCGGCTCCTTCACCGCGAACACCGAGTCATCCACCGCGGGAATCTCCTCTCCGGCAACCGGGATCGTCACGCCATCAGCCACATCGCGCAGTTCAGGGTCGTCGACCACGTCAACCTCGTCGGCTGCTCCGGCATGCTCACCGTCCACCACGGCCGAGTCTTCCCCGGCCTCCGTCTCCCCAGCGTCCAGGCCCGGCACCGTCTCGCCCGGTTCCGGGTCCGGCAGGGTCTCGCCCGGTTCCGGCTCCACCGGCTCAGGCTCCACCTGCTCAGGTGCCGCCGGTTCTGGTTCCGCCGGTTCTGGTTCCGGCTTCGGTTCCGTCGACATGTCGGCTTCGCCGTCGGCTGCCGTCGAACCATCGGAGATCGTTTCGAGGTCCGGCCCTTCCGGCAAGGTGTCCGGAACGGTGTCCACCGAGTCGATCCCGGACTCCAGCGGCGGCTGCGGCTCAACCGTTTCCTGCTGCTCCGGCTCATCAGCAAGGATGAACTCCTCGACAGCCTCCGACGCCGAGCCGGTCTCCGGATCGGTGTCGGAAGCCGGTTCGGGTGCCTGCTCCGACTGGAAATCCGCCGCCGGGTCGAAGGCCGAGTCCAGCTCACCGGCAACCGCTGCCTCGCTGACCTCCTCCGGTTCGCCCGCAGGCTGGTACTCGTCGACGTCCACCGTCCCGCTGATCTCTTCCGGACCACCGGTGGAGCCGAACTCGCCGATCTCCGCCGATTCGCTCACTGCCGGCGGACCATCGCCCGCTCCGGGATCACCGGCCGAAGCCGGTGCGAGGCCGGGCAGTCCACCATCCGGGGTCGCCTCGTAGCCGCCCTCCGGCTCGACACCCTCCGGCTCGGCAACGTCCTCGTCGGCACTGCCGGCGGGCTCGGTCTCCGTGAGCGCGGATTCGTTGCCCTTCGTCGCTTCAGGCACTTCGATCGCCTCAGGCTCCACGACCGGCTCATCGACCGGCTCATCGGCCGGCTGATCGACCGGCTCGGCGGCCGGCTGATCGGCCGGCTCGGCGGCCTCGACCGGGCTGGTGACATCGGCGGAGCCGGTGGGTGGGAACGGCGTGGGGTCTGCGGGTTCGGGGGCGGTGAGTGGTTCGGTATCGAAGGTGGGTGGGGTGGGTTCGGCGGGGGACTCGGCCAGCCAATCGCCGAGCGTTTCCGGGCGGCGCGCGGCCGTTGAATCGGCGTAGGGATGAGGCAGGTCGGCATCGGGCTTCGGAGCGAACCGCGGCAGCGGCGAAGGCTCAGCCCACCAGGCCGGAGCCTCGACATAGGGCAGCGGTCCGGTTCCGGACTGCGCCGTGGACGGCAGCTCCGGAGCCGCAGCCGGAACGGCCTCCTGGACAACCGGCGATTCGGGTGCCGGTGTGGCGTCCGGTGCCGTGTCCGGGGTTGGTTCCGAGGCTGGGTCGAGCCAGTTGAACGAGCCCGGACCGGAGGAGATGAGGTTTGCCAGGCGGGGATCCGAGCGCCAGGCGAACGGGTCCGGCACCTCGGCACTCTCAGTCTTCGGCGCACCCGGGCTCGGGGCACTCTCGTCCGGGGCGCTCTCGGCGCTCGGCTGCTCCACCACGTCGACGAGGGCCGGGACATCGTCGTCCACCCGGCCAATGACATTTTCGTCCGCCTGGTCCGGGGACTCCTGGTCCGGAAGGACGTCTGTCTGGTCCGGGGACTCCTGATCCGGGAGAACCGGAACGTCCTCGTCTGACTGGTCCGGGACTTCCTGGTCTACCTGGTCCGGGGCATCCCTGTTCACCGGGATCGGGGTGTCCTCGTCCGGGCTGGTGGGGGTGTCCTCTTCTACCGGGCCGGTCTCCGGCACGGCAGGGGTGGCTTCTTCGGGCCCATCGGGCACAGCGTCGGCCTGCGCCGGATGGTCGACAGCGTCGACGTTGCCGTGACCGTCGTCGGAGGCGTTGACGGGGGGTTCCACGAGGGCGTCGGCGGCGGCGTCGTTGTCGGTGGTGCCGGAATCCCGGGTGGCGGGTTCGGCGGGAGCGGGGTCGGCGATGGCCGGGGGAAGTGGGGCCTCGGTGTGCCTGGTGGGGGTGGACAAGGCGGCGGCTTCGGCCAGGGCGGCGGCTTCGGCCAGTTTGGCGTTCTTGGCGGGCTTGACCGTGGACTGGGTGGTCGCGGTCGGGAAAGCCGGCGTTGTGGTGTCGTTCGCCAGGTGGGGCGGCAGGCGCAGGAACTGGGTCGCGGCCGGATCAGCCTGGTCGTCCGCTGGTTCGGGAGACTCGGCGGGGACCTGGTCGGAGGGCTCGGCCGGGCGGGGCGGCGGGTCGGCCTTCACCGTTTCGGCGCCGGCGGCCAGGGTGGCTTCCACCTCTGCCCAGATGGTTTCCGGGTCTATCGGTTCCGGTCCTGCGGTCACGCTTGCCTCTACTTCGGCCCAGATGAGTTGGGTGGTCTCGTCGTCGGCGGTTGCCTCGGACAGGGGGATCGGTACGTCGTCCGGCACCGGGAGGAGATCGGGCGCCGGGGGAAGGCCCGGCACCGGGAGGAGATCCGGCGCCGGGAGGAGAACATCCGGTTCGGCGGGGCCGGGCTCACCCGTGGCGGCGAGGGAATCGGACGACCGGCCCGCATCGCCGGATCCCGAGGACACCGGCGAACCGTGCGACTCCGAGGACACCGGCAAACCGAGGGGGTCTGAGGACACCGGCGAGCCGATGGACTGCGAGGACACCAGCGGACCGGTTGAGTTCGGGGACTCGACGGGCTCCGGGGAGTCGGAGGATCTCCGGGACTCGGGGGAGTTCGGGGATGCCGCATCCGGTGTGGCGGGCGTGTCGGGCAGGGCGGGAAGAGGACTCCACGTGGTGGCGGATACCGCCGGACCACCGGGCGCGGCGATGTCGATCTTGAGCGACGCGGTGGGGGAGGGGCTTTCACCAGGAGTGCGATCGGTGTCGGCCACTGCCGGGGAGGCGTAAGGGGAGGCAGGGAGGGCTGCGGGGCCCGCGGAGGAGGAGGAGGAGGAGGAGGAGGAGGAGGAGGAGGCCGAAGGTG
>DATMVU010000732.1:0-2260 GCA_035562875.1 Actinoplanes sp.
CACCCCGGAGACCGTGGACGTGATCACCGCCGACGCGCGGGCCGCCCGGATCCGGGCCGACGGCCGGCTGCGGCTGATGCACGACCGGGAGATCGGTGTCGACCTGGTGCTGCACCGGCACCGGCCTGTCGATCTCCCGGCTGATGCTGGCCAACGAGGGGGTCCGGCGTACCGAAGCAGAGATCAAGTCCGGCCTGCTGGACATCTGGCAGGTGATGAACGACTGCATCGACTCCGGGCTGGACGCGGAGGGCGTACTCCCCGGCGGTCTGAAGGTCCGTCGCCGGGCTGCCTCGACCGCACGTCAGCTGCGGGCCGCCGGGGACCGGGCGGATCTGGCGATGGAGTGGCTGACCGTCTACGCGATGGCGGTGAACGAGGAGAACGCCGCGGGCGGCCGGGTGGTGACCGCCCCCACCAACGGCGCGGCGGGCATCGTCCCGGCGGTGTTGCGCTACTACCTGGACTTCGTGCCGGGCGCGGACAAGGAGGGTGTGGTCCGCTATCTGCTGACCGCGGGGGCGATCGGGCTGCTGTTCAAGCGCAACGCGAGCATCTCCGGGGCCGAGGTGGGCTGTCAGGGTGAGGTGGGTTCGGCGTGCGCGATGGCGGCGGCCGGGCTGGCCGAGGTGCTGGGTGGCACGCCGGAGCAGGTGGAGAACGCCGCCGAGATCGGGATGGAGCACAACCTGGGCCTGACCTGCGATCCGGTCGGTGGTCTGGTGCAGATCCCGTGTATCGAGCGGAACGGGATGGCGGCGGTGAAGGCGGTGACCGCGGCCCGGATGGCGCTGCGCGGGGACGGCCGGCACCACGTCTCGCTGGACAAGGTCATCAAGACCATGAAGGAGACCGGGGCGGACATGAAGGACAAGTACAAGGAGACCGCGCGGGGTGGCCTGGCAGTGAACGTCATCGAGTGCTGAAGGTTTCCACTGCTTGACAAGAAAGTGACGGGCATCAACACTTCGAAACATTCCCCCTTGGCGTTAGCGCTAACATTTCGGAGATCTGATGCCCCGACTCCTTTCTCGCATCAGCACCATCCTCGCCACCTTCGTCCTCGTCCTGACCGGCCTGGCCGCCCCTGCCCAGGCCCTCGACCCGTTCACCGGCTACCTGATGGCTCACTTCATCGGGGAGTCGGCGCGCGGCGAACAGATCTATCTCGCGCACAGCAAGGACGGCCGCAACTGGACCGACCTGAACGCGAGCGGCCCGGTACTGCTCTCCACGGTCGGCACCCAGGGTGTCCGCGACCCGGCGATCGTCCGCTCCCCCGGCGGCGACAAGTACTGGATCATCGCCACCGACTTGCGGATCGCCAGCGGCACCTCGTGGGGTGACGCCTCCACCAAGGGCAGCAGGAGCCTGGTGGTGTGGGAGTCCAGCGATCTGGTCAACTGGTCGGTGCCCCGGCTGATCAACGTGGCCGGCGGCATCTCCGGCGCCGGCGACGCGTGGGCTCCGGAGGCGATCTGGAACCCGGCGACAAACGACTACGTCATCTACTGGGCCACGAACTCCCTGCTCAACGGGGTCACCAAACACCGCGTCTGGTACGTCCGGACCAGTGACTTCCGGACCGTGACCGCACCCCAGCTCTACATCGACAGGGGATCCGGTCAGGGCATCATCGACACCCAGATCGTCGAGGTGGCGAACAGTCTCGGCGGCTACCGCTACTACCGGGCGTCGGCGGACGGGCAGATCACCGTCGAGGGCAGCAACGCGATCCTCGGCACCTGGACCCGGATCGGCGACCTGCAGCATCTGGGCATCTCCAACGGCGCCACCGGCGGCAACGTGGTCGAGGGCCCGATGTGGGCGCAGACCAACGGGCAGAACGAGTGGAATCTGTGGGTGGACCAGTACGCCACCGGCCGTGGTTACATGCCGGTCCGCTCCACCAATCTGGGCAGTACCGCCAACTTCGCCACCCGCACCGACTACAGCCTGGGCGTGAACAAGAAGCGGCACGGGTCGATCCTGAACCTGACCGCCGCCGAGGAGGCCCGGGTGCTCGCCAAGTGGGGGCCGTCCGCGGTGCTGAACCGGATCCAGTCGTACAACAACCAGACCCGGTACGTGCGGCACTCGAACTTCGACGTGCGGATCGATCCGAACGTCAGCCCGGCACAGGACGCACAGTTCCGGGTCGTCACCGGACTGGCCGGCGGTTCCGGTTACGTGTCGTTCGAGTCGGTCAACTACCCGGGCTACTACCTGCGGCATTACGCATACGACGGGGTGCTCGCCG
>DATMVU010000733.1:0-2439 GCA_035562875.1 Actinoplanes sp.
CGAACTGCCCAGAACGGATGGTGCCAGACCGCCGAACAGGGTGGAGCCAAACTTGCCGGACCGAGCGCGGTCGGTCCAGGCAGACCTAACGGGGTCAGACCAGCCAGCCCGGGTCAATGCAGACCGGCGAGGCCAGGGCACAGACCGAACGGGCGGAACGGGCTGGGCGGGACGGGCTGGCCAGATCAGACCGGTAAGACCAGACCGGCCGGGCCAGACCGGCCCAGCCGGGACGGGTGGGTCGATGCAGCCCGGCCAGACCGGGTCGGCCAGTGCGGACCAGCCGGGCCAGCGCGGACCGGGCAGGCCAGCGCGGACCGGGCAGGTCAGTAGGTTCCCCAGACTGCCATGGCGCCGGAGTCGCCGGTCTCGAACAGGTAGTAGGCGCTCAGGCCGGCCAGTACCACTAGGACTACTGCCAGGCCCAGGTCGGCGATCTTCGGCAGTGCCCGGGGGTTGCGGGCGGTCAACGCGACCAGGACCAGGCTGACCACGCCGAGGGCCAGGGTGAGCCACATGGTGGTGGTGCCGTTCTGCATGTGGCCGTCGAGGATGACCTTGCCAGCCGGGGAGACCCGTTCCTCACTGAGGAGGCGGTTGTAGAACTCGGTTCCGGACATCTTGGTGATCAGCGCGGCGATCGGGGCGGCGATGGCCAGCAGTGCGACAGCCCAGCCGGTTTTCGGGCGCCACGCCGGGATGAAACCGTAGACGATCGCACCGAGGCCGAGTAAGGGTACGAAGATCACGGCGGCGTGGAGTACGAGGATGTGCACCGGCAATCCGTTGACCTGGTCTAACACATTTCCTCCTCGGTCGGGACGATACGGGCGGGTCGTTCGTGTGCGTTCCGGGTGGAAGTGCGACTACGGCCCGGCTGATGGCAGCTTAGAAGTCATTGACTGCGCAAACATCCCCCGAGGGCCAAGTCGTGATCGAACCGCGCCGTTGCCCTTACCCCGCCGGTGTGACAGGCATCCCGGTTGGTGAATCCGTTTCGGCGTGCTGTCATGGATCCGTGTCGACCGGTGAGGAACTGCTGCGTACGCACGGGTTGCGAGTCACCCGTCCGCGGCTCGCCGTGCTCGAGGTCCTGACCGGTGGCGGGCATCTCGAGGTCGACGAGATCGCGCGGCGAGTGCGGGTGCGCCTGGATTCGGTGTCGACCCAGGCGGTGTACGACGTGCTGGGCGCGCTGTCCCGGGCCGGTCTGGCGCGGCGGATCGAGCCGGCCGGCAGTTCGGCACGGTTCGAGGCCCGGGTCGGCGACAACCATCATCATCTCGTGTGCCGTGGCTGCGGCGAGATCACCGACGTGGACTGTGTGGTGGGCCGCCGGCCGTGCCTGATGCCGTCCGAGGCACATGGTTTCGAGCTCGACGAGGCCGAGATCACCTTCTGGGGCCTGTGCCCGGCCTGCCGGTCCCGCCGCGACGCGGAGACCGAGACAGCCCGGCGGGCGAACCACGACACAGAGAACGAGACGACCTGGCCGGCGAGCCACGACACGAAGAACCAGACGATGCGGCGGGCGAGCCACGACGTGGCGAACGTGACACAGCGCAGCGGCCCGGAAGACGGTGCCGGCCTGAAGAAGCCGGCGCCGAGCAGGACCGTGCCGGTGGGGATGTGACGGCGCGGACGGACTGACGGCGTGGGAGGGATGACATGACGGCGGATCCCGGATTGTTCGGACCGGACTCGGTCGCCTGGCGGCTGCACCGTGAGCCGATCATGTTCCTGGGCGGTCTGCGTTCGCTCTATCTGCAGGCGCTGCATCCACGGGCGGTGGCCGGGGTGGCCCAGAATTCGGGCTACCGCTCCGACCCGTGGGGCCGTCTGATGCGGACCTCGGATTATGTCGTCACGGTGCTCTACGGGACCACCGAGGAGGCCGAGCTGGCGGCGAGCCGGTTGCGGCGGTTGCATTCCCGGTTGTCAGCGACCGATCCGCGTACGGGTGAACGGTTCCGCATCGACGAACCGGAGCTGTTGCGCTGGGTGCACGTGACCGAGGTCGAGTCGTTCCTGAGCACCGGGGTCCGGGCCGGGGTGCGGTTGACCCCGGCGGAAGTGGACCGCTACTACTTCGAGCAGCTGCGCGCGGCCGAGCTGGTCGGGCTCGATCCGGCCTCGGTGCCGTCGACGGCGGCCGACGTCGCGGAGTACTACCGGTCGATGCTGCCGAAACTCGCGTTGACCAGGGACGGCGCGGAGACTGCGCTGTTCCTGACGGCTCCGGGGGTGCCGGCCGACTGGGGTGGGCTGCCGCTGCGGCTGAGCCTCGGGCTGGGCCCGCCCCGGTTCGCTCTGCGGCTGGTGCGACTTCCGGCGGGTGTGCCCGGCCGGGGCGGAGGCCACCGCCAAGGACCCGTGGACGGCGGTGGAGCACCTGAGCGACTGAGCCTTCGCGCTTTCCGGTGTTCGTCCTTTCGCCGG
>DATMVU010000734.1:0-5838 GCA_035562875.1 Actinoplanes sp.
AACCTCTACCGACAGCGGAACTCGTGCGGCGCGGTCTTCCGGGCCATCCCGCACAAGATCAAGCCGCTGGACGAGCTGGGTATGCCGGAGTCGGTGGCCCGCTTCGCCCACCTGCCCCGCGGCCTGGTCCTGGTCACCGGCCCGACCGGTTCCGGCAAGACCACCACCCTGGCCTCGCTGCTGGACCTGGCCAACCGCAGCCGCGCCGACCACATCATCACCATCGAGGACCCGATCGAGTTCCTGCACCCGCACAAGCGCTGTGTGGTGAACCAGCGGGAGGTCGGCACCGACACCGGCGACTTCGCCAGCGCGCTGAAACACGCGCTGCGGCAGGACCCGGACATCATCCTGGTCGGCGAACTCCGCGACCTGGAGACCACCGCCACCGCCCTGACCGCTGCCGAGACCGGCCACCTGGTGATGGCGACCCTGCACACGCAGAGCGCCACCCAGACCATCGACCGGGTCATCGACATCTTCCCGCCGCACCAGCAGTTGCAGATCCGCGCCCAGTTGGCGGCCAGCCTCCAGGGTGTGATCACGCAGGCGCTGGCGCCGACGGCCGACGGAAAGGGGCGTTCGGTGATCTGCGAGATCCTCACCTGCACGCCGGCCATCCGCAGCCTGATCCGGGAGGGCAAGACCCACCAGATCCCGTCGTTCATGCAGGCCGGCGGCAGCGAGGGCATGCTCTCGTTCGATCAGCACCTGGCCGAGAAGATCCGGGCCGAGGTGGTCTCGATGGCGACGGCCCTGGAGATCTGCCACTCCGCCGACGAGCTCAAACGACTCGTGGGACGGGGCTGATCATGCCGGCTACCAAGACTTACGCCTACTCCGCTATCGACTCGGCCGGTAAGAAGGCCAAGGGCACGATCGAGGCGCCCAACGAGGCCGCCGCCACCCACATGATCCGGTCCCGGGGCGAGGTGCCGCTCGAAGTCACCGAGACCGGGCACGGCCTGCAGATGGAGATCAAGATCCCCGGGCTGGGCGGCCGGACCAAGCTCAAGGATCTGGCCGTCTTCGCGCGGCAGTTCGCCACCATGACCGCCTCCGGCATGTCGTTGCTGCGGTCGCTGGCGATCCTCGAGGAACAGACCTCGGCTGCGTCGCTGAAGAAGGCGATCGGCGAGGTCCGTACCGACGTGGCCGCCGGCAGTGGGCTCTCCCAGTCGCTGGCCAAGCACGACCGGATCTTCCCGCGCCTGATGATCGCGATGATCCGGGCCGGCGAGGCGGGCGGCATGATCGACCAGGCTCTGGAGCAGATCGCCGAGAGCCTGGAGAAGGACACCGTGCTCCGCGGCAAGATCAAGGCGGCGCTCACCTATCCGGCGATCGTGCTGGGCTTCACGTTCATCATGATCGGCGGAGTCCTGATCTTCATCGTCCCGATCTTCGAAGGGATGTTCAAGAGCCTCGGCGGCGAACTGCCGGCCCCGACCCAGTTCCTGGTCACGGCCAGCCACAACATGGGCTGGATCGGCCCGCTGTTCATCACCGTCTCGATCGTGACAACGGTGGTTCACAAGCGGCAGACGCGCACCAGCGAGAACTACCGGCTCCGGATCGACCAGATCAAGATGCGCACGCCGGTCTTCGGGCCGCTGCTGCGCAAACTCGCCATGAGCCGCTTCTCCCGCAACCTCGGCCTGCTGCTGAACGTCGGTGTCCCGGTCATGCAGGCCCTCGCGGTGGTCGGTGAGACCACCGGCAACGAGGTGATCAACGCCGCGATGAAGGATGTCCAGGCCACCGTCCGGGACGGTCAGACGATGTCCACGGCGCTCCGGCGCCACCCGATCTTCCCGACGATGGTCACCCAGATGATCGAAGTCGGCGAGGAGAGCGGTCAGATCAGTCAGATGCTCGACAAGGTTGCCGATTTCTACGACAGGGAAGTCGACACCTCCGCCGAGTCACTGACCGCCTCGATCGAGCCCATCATGGTCGTCGTCATGGGCACCGTGGTCGGCGGCATGGTCATCTGCCTCTACCTGCCGATGTTCACCATCGGTCAGAGCATTCAGAACTAATCGGAACGCCCTTTCCCCGGCCGACTCCCGACGGCCGTAGCACCACCACCCATCCCCTGTTCCACCCGACCGCCCATGGAGGCACCCCGAATGCAGGACCTCATCGCCCGTCTTCGCGCCGGCAAGAAGAACGACGAAGGCTTCACCCTCATCGAACTTCTGGTCGTCGTGGTCATCATCGGCGTCCTTGTCGCGATCGCCGTGCCGGTGTACCTGAACTACCGCCAGGGTGCGGCCGACAAGTCGGCACAGTCCGACGTCCGCGGCGCGATCAGCGCGGTCGAGCAGTACTACACCAACAACGGCAACAAGTTCCCGGCCACGGCTGCCAACCAGACCAACGACGGCACCGACGCGAAGAAGGCGCTGTCCCTGGCGGCCGCCACCGGTGGCACCAACGCGACCATCACCCTGTCCGACAAGACCCAGCTCAGCTACGTCCCGGTCGGATCTCCGGCAACCTCCTACAAGATCTGCGCGAACAACCAGGGCGGCACCACCGATCGTTGGTACCTGTACGACAGCTCGGCCGGCGGCTCCGTCACCACCAGCGGAAAGCTCACGCTGGCCACCTGCGCGACTGCTCCCTGACGCACCGGGCCTGAGCGACGTCGCTCAGGCACCTGTTCTGCCGAGCCCGAGGAGGACCACCGTGACACAGGCCCCGCTGTACGTCATGGTGGCCCTCTTCGGCTTGGCCATCGGTTCCTTCCTGAACGTGGTGATCCACCGGGTGCCCCGGGGCGAGTCACTGGTCCGGCCCGGATCACACTGCCCGGACTGCGGCCACCCGGTCCGGGCCCGGCACAACGTCCCGGTCCTCGGCTGGCTGGTGCTGCGCGGCCGGTGTGCCGACTGCGGCACCCGGATCAGCGCCCGTTACCCGCTCGTCGAAGCCGGAACCGCGGTCCTGTTCGTGGCGGTCGCCGCCCGGTTCGGCTGGTCCTGGGAGTTGCCCGCCTACCTCTACCTGGCCGCCGTCGCGATCGCTCTGGCTCTGATCGATCTCGACGTCATGCGGCTGCCCAACAAGATCGTGCTTCCGTCGTACGGCGTAGCGATCGCTCTGTTGGTCCCGGTCTCGCTGACCGCCGGCGATCCAGCCGATCTGATCCGTGGCCTGCTGGCAGCGGGCCTGCTCTACCTGCTCTACCTGCTCCTCGCCATGTGGGGGATGGGCGGCGGTGACGTGAAACTCGCCCCGCTGCTCGGCTTCTACCTCGGCTGGCTCGGCTGGGACGCGGTGGCGGTCGGCGCCTTCGCCGGTTTCCTGATCGGCGGCCTGGTCGGTGGCATCCTGCTCACCCTGAAAGTGGCGAGCCGGAAGAGCCGCATCCCGTTCGGCCCCTACATGCTGGCCGGCGCCTTTTTGGCGGTGTTCGCCGCGGCACCGCTCACCGCTTGGTACACGAACCTGCTCCTGCCCACCTGAACCGCCGTTCGAAAGGAAGGAAGACCGATGGCTGGAGCATTGCCGATCGGGCTGGACATCGGCTCATCCTCCATCCGGGCCGTGGAAGTCCGCCGCACCAAGGACGACTACTCGCTGATCAATTTCGGCCAATTCCCGCTGGAGCCCGGCACCGTCGTCGCCGGTGTCGTGCAGAACCAGGTGGGGCTCACCGCCGCCCTCAAACAGCTCTGGGCGGCGAGCAGGTTCGGTAGCAAGAAGGTCAACCTGGCGGTCACCAACCCGCAGCTGGTGGTCCGGGAGACCTCGATCGCCAACCTGCCGGCCAACCAGATGCGCCAGGCCCTGCCCTTCCAGGTCAAGGAGCAGCTTCCGCTCGCGGTCGAGCGCTCCCTGCTGGACTTCTACCCGCTCGAGCAGCCGGGTGACAACCAGACCGTCCGCGGCCTGCTGATCGCCATGCCCAAGGAGGCGGTCCTCACCCTGGTGCAGGCGGTGCAGAAGGCCGGCCTCAAGGTCAACGGTGTCGACCTGGCCTCGTTCGCCATGCTGCGCTCCGCCTCCCGGCTGGACGCCCAGGTCGAGGCGATAGTCGACATCGGCGCCAACATCACCAGCGTGGTGGTGCACACCGACGGCGAGCCGCTGTTCGTCCGTACCCTCCCCCGCGGCGGCTCGGAGATCACCGACAACATCGCCACCCGCCTGGGTGTCTCCACCATCGAGGCGGAGACCTTGAAATGCCGGTTCGGCCTGCACGGCGACGGCAACCCGGACACCGTGGCGGCGCTGGTCGACGCGGTCCGCCCGCTCGTCAGCGAACTGCGCAGCTCGTTCACCTACCTGGCCTCGGGCGAGCGGCAGAAGCAGGTCAGCCGGATCTCGCTCTGCGGTGGCAGCGCGCTGATGCCCGGTCTCGCCGCCCACCTGCAGGAACAACTGGGTGTCCCGGTGATGTACGCGGACAGCGCATCCCGGCTCCGTGACACCCGCAAGGCCCGTGACCATGGTTTCGACAGTTTCGTCCCGTCGGCGGCGGTGTCGATCGGACTCACCCTCGGAGCAGCCTGATGACCACCGCCCTGATGCCCGTGGACCCGTCGGTGTCGCCGCAGCAGGCGGCCCGGGTCCTCACCATCCGTGCCGACCTGCTGCCCCCGGAGATCAAGGAGAGCCAGCGGTCCCGGGTCACCCGCACCCTCGTGGTGATCCTGTTGGTAGCCACACTCGCCGTCCTCGGAGCCTGGTACGCACAGGCCACCATCGCCAAGCAGAACGCCGAGGACGAGTACAACGAGACCTTCCAGTCGATGACCACGGCCCGGTCCGCGCAGAAGACGGACGAGCTGAAGGCCCTCGTCGAATACCAGGACGGTGGTACGGCCCTGAATGCCGAGCTGGCCGCGGTGACAGCCGCCGATCTGTCCTGGACCAACCTCATCTCGCTGGTCCGGACCAAGGCCGCGGACACCGAGGTGACGATCAGTCAGATCAACGGCAGCCTGACCGACTCCTCGACCGCCACGGATGCCGACCCGGGGATCGGCACCCTGACGATCTCCGGCACCGCCGAGAACAAGCGTGTGGTCGCCGATTTCGTCAATGAGCTGGGGGAATTGACGGACATGGTGAACCCGTTCGTGACGAGCGTGACGAACTCCGGTGACGTGGTCACCTTCACCGTCAACATCGCCATCACCAAGGACGCGCAGTGTGGGCGCTTCACCGAGACCTGCCCGAGCAAAGGAAAGTGATGACCATCCGTCGTGTCGATCAGCTCTGGCTCTTCGGTGGGCTGACTCTGTCCCTCCTGCTCGTGATCGGCGGCTACTTCCTGGTGATCGGGCCGCAATACACCGCCCGGGACACCGTGCAGAACGACACCGCCGACACCGTGCTGCAGCTCGCCAAGGAACAGAAGAAGCTCGGCGAGCTGAAGGAGCAGCTCAAGAACATCGACGAATACCAGGCGACGCTTGCCACCGCACAGAAGGCCCTGCCGTACGGGAAGACCACCAACCAGATTCCCGAGTTCCTCAAGGAGCTGCAGGCCCTCGGCGTCAAGTACGACGTCAACGTCAGCGGCTACGGGGCGTCCGCGCCGCAGGAGCTGAAGGACGTCCCGTCGGTGTCCGAGCTGCCGATCACCCTGAACATCGACGGCGACATCGAGAAGATCACCAGCTTCGTCAAGCAGTTGCAGACCCAGCAGCCACGGTCGGTGCTCATCGACTCGGCCAACTACGGCGCTGGTGATGACGACAAGTGGACCCTGTCGCTCAGCCTGACGGCCTTCATCACCACCACCCAGACCCGGACCGTCAGCCCCTGAGCCGGTCACAGTTCGCTGTGCGATTCCTATGTATACGCCGGAAGGTCTCGCAT
>DATMVU010000735.1:0-2214 GCA_035562875.1 Actinoplanes sp.
CCGATCACCGCCTCCCGCCGCTGGGCCGCCCTGGGTGTGCTGTCCGCCGCGGTTCTGCTGCTGTCGATCGACGGCACCGTGCTCGCCCTGGCGGTGCCGTCGCTGACCGAGAGCCTGCGCCCCACCGCCGAACAGATCCTCTGGATCGGCGACGTCTACTCCCTCGCCCTGGCCGGGCTCCTCGCCCTGGCCGGCAACCTCGCCGACCGGTTCGGCCGCAAACGTGTCCTGCTGATCGGCTCGGTCGCCTTCGGCCTGACCTCACTGCTCGCCGCGTTCGCCGCCAGCGCCGACCAGTTGATCGCCGCCCGCCTGCTGCTCGGCGTCGCCGGCGCCACCCTGCTGCCGTCCACCCTGTCGCTGATCCGCAACATCTTCACCGAACCGGCCGAACGCACCCGCGCCATCGCCGTCTGGTCGGCCGCGTTCGGCGCCGGCTCCGCGGCCGGCCCGATGATCGGCGGTTTCCTGCTCGAACACTTCTGGTGGGGCTCGGTCTTCCTGATCAACGTGCCCGTCATGGTCGCCGTGGTGATCGCCGGGATCTTCCTGCTGCCCGAATCCCGCGACCCCAGCCCCGGCCCGTTCGACTTCCCGTCCGCCGCGCTGTCCCTGCTCACCGTCGCCCCGATCGTCTACGCGATCAAGCACCTGGTGCACGGCGAACTCAGCCCGATGCTCGCCGTCGGCATCGTCGCCGGCGTCCTGTTCGTGCGCCGCCAGCGCCGCCTGGCCAACCCGATGATCGACGTCGACCTGTTCCGCGCTCCCGCCTTCTCCGGCGCCGTCCTGGCCAACGTCATCTCCATCTTCGCCCTGGTCGGACTGCTGTTCTTCTTCTCCCAGTACCTGCAGTTCGCCCGCGGTTTCAGCCCCCTGCAGGCCGGCCTCGCCGAGTTGCCCGCCACCATCGCCTCGATCGTCGTGGTAGCCCTCGTCGGCGTCGCCATCCGCCTCGGCAGGGGCCGCGCGATCGCCGCCTCCCTCGCGCTGGCAGCCGCGGGCCTGGCGTTGGTCGCCCCCGCGGCAAACCTTGCGTCGTACGGGTGGATGGCGCTCTGCCTCATCCCCGTCGGCCTCGGCGTCGGCCTGGCCATGACCCTCGCCGGCGACGCCGTCATCTCCGCCGCCCCGCCCCGCAAAGCCGGCTCGGTCTCCGCCGTCACCGAAACCGCCAACGAACTCGGCGTGGTCCTCGGCATCGCCGTCCTCGGCTCCCTGCTGACAGCCACCTACCGCTCCGGCCTGACCCTGCCCGACACCCTGTCCGACGCCGACCGGGCAGCGGCCACCGACTCCCTCGGCTCCGCCCTGCAGGTCCTCGACCCGGCCGCCGCAGACCTGGCCCGCCAGTCGTTCGTAGCCGCCATGCAGACAACGTCGCTGGTAGCAGCCGCCTTCACCGCGGTAGCGGCCCTGATCGCCTGGTGGCTGATCCCGTCCCGCGAACCGACCCCCACCCCGATCCCCACCCCCCACCAGTGACCCCCACCGCGCTGCGAGTCCCGAGCCGCGCTCGTGGCGACCGCCGGCGCGGACCGACAGGAAGAGGACTCCAAACGGTGGCGGAGCGACCAAGGTTGGCGAGGGCGCGCGCTCAGCCGTCCGGGCAGGCTCCGGCGCCGAGAGCAGGGCCCGGCCGCGCGGACGGCGGACAGGCGGGCGGTTGGCCTGCGGTCCGGGGGTGGGGCGGCGGGTGGAGACTCGGCTGGGTGGGCGTACACAATGGTGGCCTTGATCTTGGAAGGGGTTTGACGGATGGGCAGGACGGCCGGGCGATCACCCGCGGACACACGACGGGCACTGCTGGACGCGGCCGGTGACGTCATCCGCAACCGCGGCGTCAGCGCCTCCCTCGACGACATCGCCCGGCATGCCGGAGTCTCCAAAGGTGGACTGCTCTACCACTTCGCCAGTAAGGACGAACTCATCCAGGAGCTGGTCCGCAGCCTGCTGGAAGCGTTCCGTGCCGACATCACCAGCCGCCTCGACCCCACCGACACCACGCCCGGCCGGCTGACCAGGGCGTATGTGCGTGCCCTACTCGCGCCCCTGGACGACGAGGTGGCGGCCCGCAAGTCGATCGCCCTGATCGCGCTGCTCACCACGATCCCCGAGGTCGCCGAACTGGTCGCCGCCGACACCGACGACCTGAACGCCGAACTGTACGCCGACGGCCTCCCGGTGGACGTGATGACTCTGGTGACGGCCGCT
>DATMVU010000736.1:0-2435 GCA_035562875.1 Actinoplanes sp.
CTACCCGGCCTGGCTCGGGCGGTGGCCCACAGGGTAGGGCCGTAGACAACCCGCCCACGATGCCGATGACTTCATCCGCCCTGGTCACGGCTATCTCGATCACCGACACGCACGGCCCGGGCCCAACCCTGATCCCAGCGACGCTGAGCACCTGAGCAGTCCGAGATGAACCGGCTAGAGTCCGGTGACCCGGCGCGCTATCGGCGGCAGATGAGGTCGTCTGACCGTGCGTAATGTGGGGGCCAGGCTGAACACCACCTTCTACGATGCGTACGTGAACGAGCCGCTGTACTGGGATCCGATGCTGCATCTAGGTGCGTCCAACGCCCACAGCGAATACTGGGACCTCAACGACGAGAATCAACCGAATCCGTCACGCGAGGACCTAGGAAAAGTTATCGCGGGCACAGCCGACTGCCTCACCATTTCGGGCACCTGCGACGACCTGGTCGGCTTCGCGCAATCATTCACCGGCAAGCCTCTCACCAACGCGTGGTCGGGACGGTGGGAGTGATCAGCGTGGTTCGGTGGACAAGCCTGGCGGCCAGTGCCGCTCTGCTCTCGGCATGCGGGGCGTACTCGGCACAGCAGGAAGCGCAGACACCACCCCGGTACACGTACGAGCAGGCCCACCAGATGGTCGACCAGTCACTACACGCTGCCGCAGACTCGCTGCGCCCCGAAGTCACCTTGGGGAAGATCGGCGCCGGTCTGGGTTTGCACCCACCGTGCGCCGGCCCGAACGACGACCGAGACACCGGGCGCGTCATGTATGAACTCGGATATCACCTGGACGGAATGCAAACCGGTCAACAGGCAGCCGTCTACAAACAGATCAAGGACTACTGGAAGGGGAACGGATACATCCTCGTGCAGGACGAGCCGTACGAGGCACCGCCGGGCGGCTGGCGACTCACCGCGGCACAACCCGACACCGATTTCGCGATGAACCTGCAGCAAACCTTCGGGGACGACGGAATCCTCACCCTGACCGCACAATCGCCCTGCGTCGAAGACACTCGTTCCCCCTGAGTGACCGACTCGAACTGACCCGCCGAAGGCGAAACCCCTTCGACTAGTCCTCTCGCGTCGAGTGGGACAGGGCGTTGCGGGGAGTTGCGAATCTCTCGGGCCGTGCTGGCGGCGCGAGAACGAGGTGGCGACCTTCCTTCGCACCCTTCGTCTTCCGACGAGGAGGCCCGGGGGCAGTAACCCGGAGTTGGTCAACGCGATACGGATACCCGTACTCCAGCAGTCGCAGCAGGCCGCGAGGGCGACGAACAACGGCCGTGCCGGCTGAAACCCGCTCATCCGGCACGGCCGAGCCCATGGTGAATTCGCCGCGGCCCGGGCCCGGCTCCTACATCGGGGCGGTGGTGAACACGATATGGAAACGGGCCACGAAAGCCTTCTCCGTCGAGGTCCACGCCAGCGCCTCGGCCGGCGAGGGGCCGGCGTTCACGGGTGGCCCGGTGGAGGCGCGTGCGGTCCAGAAGTGCTCGTTGCGTACGAAGCGTTCGTGGACGGCGTCCATGAGCCGACTGCGCTGAGCTGCGGAGAGTCCGTAGGCGTCGGCCAGGACGCGGACCTGATGCGCCTGGCCGGCCGCGTCTCCCCGTGACGGCTTCGACGAGATGCACCAGGACCAGGCCGTGTAGGCGACGTCTTCGAGGGGGTCACCGGCGGCGGCGAAGTCGAAGTCGATGAAGGCGACCGGTCGTCCGTACCGGAAGACGGTGTTGTTCGGCCCGGCGTCGTGGTGGCAGATCACCGGCCCGCCGCCGAGGCGTTCGGCGAGAGCCCGGCTCGCCTCGTGGAAGCGGCGCAGCAGCGCTCCGGCAGCCGCGGCCTGGTCGTCTGTCAGCGCCCGCCACTTCGCCGGGACGTCTCCCGGCAGGAAGGCCAGGATGTCCCGGTCGAGTTCGTCGCGGCCGAGATACCGCGGGACGCCGTCGAAGCCCGCCTGAGCGAGGTGCAGCAACAGCGTCCTGGTGAAAGCCGATTTCGGCCGTCGCACCGTCGCACCGATCTTGACGACGCCGGGGGTCAGCCGCCCTCCGCCCAGAACCGTCTCGGACGATTCCGCTTCACCATCGGCGACCACCCGCTCACCCTATGCGCTGCCGGGCGTCCACTGAGGGCAGTGCCATTCGCCACAAGTTAAGTCAGTCAGTTGACTTAAAGTTGTCCGATCGGTTGGCTCGGAGCGTCGCACGAACGCCGCGAAAGGGTCAGAACATGTCTGAACAGCTGGAGGCGCTGCGCGCCAAGTACCGGGCCGAACGGGATCGGCGGATCCGGCCGGACGGCGCCGCGCAGTACCGGCGGGCGGCCGGTGAGTTCGGCTACTACGCCACGGACCCCTACACCGAGCGGACCGAGCGGGAGCCGGTCACCGAGCGTGAGCCGAAGACCGACCGGGTCGAGGCCGCGGT
>DATMVU010000737.1:0-8126 GCA_035562875.1 Actinoplanes sp.
TCGAATCGTGCGGCCAGTCCTTTGGTGGTGGCCGCGAGCAGAGCTGGCGTGTCGACGGTGCTCATGCGCGGTGGGCCGGGTCGGCGTCGTGCGGGACCACGACGGCGTCGGCGTTCTCACCGACGTGCGGGTACAGCGCCAGCACCAGTCCGACCCCGAGCAACAGGCCGACGAGCTGCGCGACGATGAAGCCGGGGACCGAGGCGGGGGCGATGCCGGCGAAGGTGTCGGTGAACGCGCGGCCGACGGTGACGGCCGGGTTCGCGAAGCTCGTCGACGAGGTGAACCAGTAGGCGGCGCCGATGTACGCGCCGACCGCGGCCGGAGCGACCGGGGCGCGGCCGGACCGGACCAGCGCGAAGATCAGCAGGAGCAGGCCGACGACGGCGACGACCTCACCGAGCCACAGGTTGCCGGCGGCGCGGTCCTTTGTCGACATCGTGACGGGCGCCAGGTCGAACATCAGGTTGGCGAGTACCGATCCGGCGATGGCGCCGAGGGTCTGTGCTGCGGCGTACCCTCCCAGGTCGGTGATCGTGAGGCCGGTGCCGTGGCGGCGGCCGAGGAACCAGTCGGCGGCCGACACGACGGGGTTGAAGTGGGCGCCGGAGACCGGGCCGAAGGTGAGGATGAGCGCGCCGAGAGCGAACGCGGTGGCGACCGAGTTCTGCAGCAGTTGCAGGCCGACGTCGTCAGGAGACAGCTCGACCGCCATGATGCCGGAGCCGACGACGGAGGTGACCAGCAACGCGGTGCCGAGGAACTCGGCGAGCAGCCGCCGCCACAGGGTGATCTGGTGCATGAGAGTGGTGTGACTCCGGGTCGTGTCGGTGGATGGTGGGTTCAGCTGGCGGGGATGGCGAGTTGGTCGAGCAGGCGGTGCACTCGGCGTTCGAGGTCGTCGCGGATCGGGCGGACCTGCTCCGGGGTGAGGCCGTCGGGGTCGTCGACGTCCCAGTTCTCATACCGGGTGCCGGGGAAGACGGGGCAGGCGTCGCCGCAGCCCATGGTGATGACGATGTCGGCGGCGCGGACGATCTCGTCGGTCCACGGTTTCGGGTATTCGCCGGTGATGTCGATGCCGCGTTCGCCCATCGCGGTGATGGCGGCCGGGTTGATGGCGGTGCCGCGTTCAGACCCGCCGGACCAGGCGACCGCCCGGTCGCCGGCCAGCGAGGTGAAGAAGCCGAGGGCCATCTGGGAGCGGCCGGCGTTGTGGGTGCACAGGAACAGCACGACCGGTTTGCCGTCCTGGTGGTGGCCTTCGACCCGGGCCAACGCTTGCAGGCGCTGGCGGGCGAAGCGTTCAGCCAACAGCGGCAGGTAGTTCGGGATGGTGTGGGCGGTGGCGAACTGGTCGTAGCTGGTGTGCAGGAACCGTTCGATGGTTTCCGGGCCGTAGAGGCCGGTGAACTCGCCGGCGAGCCGGACGGCGGCGGTGCGCAGGGCGAGGTCTTGGTCGATCGACAGGTCGGTGCGCTGGTCGGGGTGGGTCAGGTCAGCCATGGTCGGCTCCTGGGTTGAGGGCGGGTGCGATCCGGTCGATACGGTCGGCCAGGTCGGTGAAGACGGCTTCGAACGCCTCGTCGGTGTCGACGCGTGCCGGGTCGGGGACCGACCAGTGCAGGCGGGGCCGGGCGGGGCCGGTGAGGTCTTCGTGGGCGTTGTCGCAGACCGCGATGATCAGGTCGCCGTCGTGTACGACGTCGTCGACGTGGTGGGTGCCGGTCGGGTCGAGGGCCAACCCGTGCTCCTGGGCGACGCGGACGGCGCGCGGGTGCACGCGCTGGGCGGGCACGGTGCCGGCCGATGCGACGTGCCCGCCGATCCGGTCGCGCCACAGCGCGGCGGCCAGCTGGGAGCGGGCCGAGTTGTGGGTACAGACGAACACCACCCGCTCCGCGGTGTTCAGCCGCGGCGCGGTCAGCGAGGACAACATGCCTGGGACGAGGCGCAGGTAGGTGCGGCGGCGGTCGCCTTCGGAGCGGGTCCGCACCAGCAGGCCGGCGTCCTGCAGCACCTTCACATGGTGGGCGACCAAGTTGGTCGGCATGCCGAGGTTCACGGAGATTTCGCCGGGCGAGGCGTCTCCGAGGGTGAGCGCGTCGACGATGGCGAGGCGGGCGGGGTCACCGAGCGCGGCGTGGATCCGGGCCCGCACCGCCAGCGACAAAGTTTCAGCGTTCATTGACTCAATGATTGCTGATGTATTCCGTCAGGGCAAGCGAACGCCGGGTGAACAGCAGTGAGGGGCCGGGGGTTCGGGGTTGCATCCGGTACCCAGGTACAGGCTTACCGTCAGGGCATGGCCCTTGATGACCAGGTGTGGATTCCCGATGCGTGCACCCTGCCGACCGTGGACCGGCCGCTGCGGCTGGCCGAGTTCGACGACCTGTTCGCCACCGCGGTACGCGGCCAGCAGCGGGTGTCGCCGACCCTGTTGCGATGGCACATCGATGCGACCGCCGAGCCGGTCGCCCGGAATCTGACCGGCAGGGAGAGCGGGTGCTGCTCGTTCTTCACCTTCTCCTTCGCGCCGGACGGTGACGCGGTGCGGCTGGATGTCGAGGTGCCGGGCATACACGTCGCCGTGCTGGACGCGCTCGCCGTACGGGCGGCCGCAGGGATGCCAGCATGAGCGGACTGCGCAGCAGCGAACTCGCGACCGCGGCCGGGGTGAACCCGCAGACCCTGCGGTACTACGAGCGCCGGGGCCTGCTGGCCGAGCCGGACCGCAGCCTCGGCGGGCACCGGATGCATCCGGCCGAGGCCGTCACCGTGCTGCGGGTGATCAAAGCGGCGCAGCGGCTCGGGTTCACCCTCGACGAGGTGGCCGCCTTCGGAGGCGTCTTCGTCGCCGGATCCCTTAGGTCAGATGGCCGCGGGCTCCTCGACGGCCAGCAGCGTGGCGAGCTGCCGCATCAGGGCGGGCCGGGCCCGGTAGTAGACCCAGCTGGCCCGGCGTTCGGCGTCGACGAGACCGGCTTCGCGTAACACTTTCAGGTGATGCGAGATGGTCGTGCTGGAGAGCGTGAACGCCGGGGTGAGGTCGCAGACGCAGATCTCCCCGCCGGGCGCGGACGCGATCATCGACATCAGCTGCAAGCGGATCGGATCGCCCAGCGCCTTGAACGCTTGGGCGAGGACGCCTGCGGCCTGCGCGGGCACCCGGTCCCGGGCTATCGGCGTGCAGCACGGCACCGCGTCGAGGTCGAGCGGGGGCGACGACACGACTGGTTTCGACATGCGTCGAGGTTGACAGATGTCGAACCCGAGTGCAAGGTGACTTCGACATACTTCGGATTCGACAAATATCGAATCCATGTACGGTGGATTCCGCCGAACCGCTCTCGTACCCGCACCGACCGAGGAGTCCCACCATGAGTAGCGACGCTTCCACCACAGCCGCCGCCGGGCAGGACCCGTGCTGCGGCACCGCCGAATCCGCAGCCCAGGCCGGCGCCTGCTGCGCGCCGGCCGCCAAGACCGAAGCGGTCGCCGGCGGCGCGAGCTGTTGCGCGCCTACCGACCAGAGCGCACCGGCAGAGACGCAGGAGGCCGACTGCTGCGGCCCGGCCGACACCACCAGCGCCGTGGAGTCGCTGCCCACACCCGCTGCCCGGCCCGCACCTGTCGTCGAGGGCCAGCCGGAGCACTTGCCGGTCGTGGTGATCGGTGCCGGCCCGGTCGGCATGGCCGCCGCCGCCCACCTGCACGAACAGGGACTGCCGTTCCTGGTCCTGGAAGCCGGCGATCAGGTCGGCGCGTCGGTGCGGCGGTGGGCGCACGTCGGCCTGTTCAGCCCGTGGCGCTACGACATCGACACCGCCGCCCGGCGGCTGCTCGACGCCGCGGGTTGGGCCGCCCCCGACGACGAGGCGCTGCCCACCGGCGGCCAACTCGTCGAGGACTACCTCCAGCCGCTGGCCAAACTCCCCGAGATCGCCGCGCACCTGCGGTTCAATGCAACCGTGACCGCGATCAGCCGGGTGGGCGCCGACCGGGTACGCACCGCCGGCCGCGCCGACCTGCCCTTCGTGATCCGGCTGGCCGACGGCACCGAGGTCATCGCCAGCGCGATCATCGACGCGTCCGGCACCTGGCGCACCCCGAACCCGCTCGGCGCCAACGGCCTGCCCGCCCACGGCGAACCCGACGCCGCGCACCTGGTCGATCACGCTCTGCCCGACGTACTCGGCTCCGACCGCGACGCCCACGCCGGGAAGCACACCATCGTGGTCGGCTCCGGGCACTCCGCCGCGAACACACTGCTCGACCTGGCCCGCCTCGCCGAGACCACCCCCGGCACCCGGATCACCTGGGCCGTGCGCGGCGGCTCCACCAGCCGCGCGTTCGGTGGCGAGGACGCCGACGAACTGCCCGCCCGGGGCGCCCTGGGCAGCGGCCTGCGGATGCTGGTCGACTCCGGCCAGGTCACCCTCGTCACCGGCTTCGGCGTCCACACCGTCCGCCGTACCAGCGACGGCATCGAGCTGGTCGCCGCCGACGGCCGCACCCTGACCGCCGACCGGGTCGTGTCGGCCACCGGGTTCCGCCCCGACCACAGCATCGCCACCGAGCTGCGCCTGGACCTCGACCCGATCCTGGGCTGCACCCGCACCCTCGCCGACCTGATCGACCCCAACGAGCACTCCTGCGGCACCGTCACCCCGCACGGCTACCGCGAACTCGGCCAGCCCGAACCCAACTACTACGCCGTCGGCATGAAGTCCTACGGCCGCGCACCGACGTTCCTGATGGCCACCGGCTACGAGCAGGTCCGCTCGATCGCCGCCGCCCTCGCCGGCGACTTCGAAGCCGCCGACGACGTGCAACTCGACCTGCCCGAGACCGGCGTGTGCAGCACCAACCTCGTTGCCGAGAACGCCGCCCGGGAAATCGCCGCCCGCTTCGGATTGACCCCCGACGTGCCGATCGCTCTCGCCACCGCAACCATGGCGCTGCTGCCCACCTCGGCCAGCACCGGCGACGCCGTCCGTGCCGCCGCCGCACAGATCGGCCTCGACCCGGAAACCGCGTTGCAGATCGCGGCACTGACCGAACAGCCCGGCGCCCTGCCCAGCGTCGCCGGACTGATCAGCCTCACCTCCTCCGGCGGCGGTAGCTGCTGCGCGTGAGCCCACCCACCCACACCACGATGCCCGCCGGCCAGCAGGCCGGCGGGGCATTGCGCGCTCCTCACCGCGTTCGCTGTCACCCGAACCATCGGCTACGAGATCCCCTACTACTTGGCCGTCCTGCTCACCACCATGGCTGCCGTCATCGCCGCCAGCGGCCGGAGGGATGGCTTCGGCGCGTTCCGTTCCGGAAACAGCCCGATCGACTCAGGCGGCCGCGGTGGTCAGCAGATCACGCAGTTGCGCCGCGGTAGGGATTCGCCCGGCGAGAACGACGCGGTCATCGACGACCAGGGCCGGTGTGCTCATGACGCCGTAACCGGCGATGGTGGGATAGTCGGTAACGCTGCTGACCTCGGCCGTCAGGTTCAGGTCGGCGATCGCGGCGCGGGTGAGTTTCTCGAGCGTGTGGCAGTTGGCGCAACCGGGTCCGAGGATTTTGATGAGCATGATCATCTGCCTTTCAGAGGATGGCGTTGAACAGATAGCCGGTGGCCACGATGCCGGTGGCTACCACGCCGACGAAGGCGGCCAGCAGCGGTGGTTTGAGGACGCGGCGCAGCAGGATCAGCTCGGGCAGGGAGAGCGCGACGACGCTCATCATGAACGCCAGAACGGTGCCGATCGCCATGCCTTTGGCGTACAGGACCTCAACCAGCGGCAGGATTCCGGCGGCGTTGGAGTACAGCGGCACCCCGATCGCCACGGCCACCAGCGGGCCGAAGGGATTGTCCGGCCCGGCGACATGGGTGAAGAAGTCCGCCGGCGCCCAGCCGTGGATCACCGCACCCAGCCCGATACCAATGAGCAGGTACGGCCACACCTTCCGCAGAATCGTGACCACCTCTTCGCGGCCCATCACCAGACGGTCCGACCAGGTCAGCCGCTGTCCGGCGACGACGGCCGCGCCCCGCAGAGTGGTCTGGTAGACGAAGTCCTCCACCCAGCGCGCCGGACTGACCCGGCCGAGGACGTAACCGGCGACGGTGGCGATCACCAACCCGGAGACCACGTAGAGGGCGGCGATCCGGGCCCCGAACATGCCGTAGAGCAACACCACGGCAACCTCGTTGATGAGCGGGCTGGCGATCAGGAACGACAGGGTGACACCGAGGGGGACGCCAGCGGCGACGAACCCGATGAACGCCGGCACCGCCGAACACGAACAGAACGGGGTGGCGACACCCAGCCCGGCGGCGGCCAGATTCGCCACACCTTCACAGCGCCCGCCCAGCAGAGCCCGGGTGCGTTCCAGGCTCAGGTACGAACGGGCGATCGTGACCACGAAGATGATGCCGGCCAGCAGCAAGAGGATCTTGACGCTGTCGTAGACGAAGAAATGCACGCCCGAGCCAAGCCGGGAGCCGGCGTCCAGCCCCAGCCAGTCGTAGACGACAAGGTCCCACCACGGCCGGTTCAGCTGATAGGCGACCAGCCACAAGCCGGCTACGGCAGCCAGCATCACACCCTGCACGGCAGGACGGCGCCAACCACCCACCGCCGGTACGGGAATCGATCCGCTGAGCATCACGGCCTCCCGGGAAAAGTGGGAAGTGCCGCCGCAAGCCGGTCAGCCGCACTGTCGGCGATGGCGTAGTCGATCCACCGACCCCGCCGCCGGGCACCTACCAAGCCTGCCTCACGCAGCACTTTGAGGTGGTACGACAGCAGATTCGGCGCTACCGCCGCGACCGGCTGCAGATCGCATACGCACCGGGTCTGGCCGTCGGCCAGGTGGGTGAGCAGCCGCCACCGCACCGGGTCGGCGACCACACCCAGCAGCGCCGCCGATTCGACCTGGGTTGCTGCAATCGCCGTTGAAGTGTTCACCACCTCAGCGTCCGCCGGGTTCTCCCGTACGCGCAGAGTCCGCCGACCCGATTGAGAGGGACCGATGGGTCGGGTAGGAAGTCGGCCCGGAACATGGTCCCTGCGTTGCCGCTTGTCCGCTTCCTTCGGCCACTTGCCCGGGCTACGTCGGCCACTTGCATCGTATCGACGTTGGTGAGTTGTTTTGCGTCGGCTTGGACACCATTGTGGATTGCGTGCATGTGGGTTAGATGCGGATGCCGAGTTCTTCGAGGCTGGTGGCGAGGGGATGGGGTTGGCCGGTGAGGGCGGCCAGGGCGGTGGCGACGGCTTGGAGGTCGGCTTTGATGTAGGTGGTGGCTGGTCCGGTCTTGTCGGTGTGTCCGGCGTAGGCGCGGGCGATGCCGTAGCCGAAGTTGCGTTCGACCCAGGTGAGGGTGGTGTGGCGTAGCCAGTGGGTGGAGATGCCTTGTGCGGCGACCCAGGGCAGCCGGTCGCCGATGCGTTTCCACAGGTGGTCGTAGCGTCGTGGGGTGAGCGGCCGGCCGTCGCGGTAGCGCAGGAGTTGGTCCGTGGGTGTGGCGGCGCCGCGGTGGTCGGCGTGGTCGACGAGGTGGGCGGCGAGGTCGAGGGTGATCGGCTGCCAGCGCAGTGTCTCGCCTTTCTCGCGGAGTCGGATGAGGCCTTGGTCGGGGTCGCGGTCGGTGTGGCGTAGGACGAGGGCTCCGCCGCGGCGGCAGGCGGTTTCGGTGTGCAGGCGCAGCAGTAGCGCGTCGAGGATGGCGTCGTTGCCGCTGGTCCGGGCTACCTGGTTGATGTCGTCGAGTTCTCGTGGTGTGAGCGCGCGGCGGGTGTTGGGTAGACGCCGTGGCTTGGCGATCTGATGGGCCGGGCTAGCCGCAGCGGGGATGAGACCGTCGGCGATGGCCCGGACGAAGAACGCCCGGGTGGCGGCGATGACGTGTTCGCCGGCGTGCCGGCCACCGCGGCCGTTGCGCCGCGAGACGGCGGTCGCGGCGGCCTCGCGTTGCAGTGCCTCGATGTCGGTCGCGGTGATCGTGTCGAGTCGGCGGTCGCCCCACAGCAGGATCATGCGGTTCCAGTAGTTGCCGTAGGTGCGTCGGGCGCCGGGGCCGGCGGCGGCGGCGATGACCTGTGGCAGGTACTCCGCCAGGGTCG
>DATMVU010000738.1:0-3411 GCA_035562875.1 Actinoplanes sp.
GCCGATGCCGGCCCACTTACGGTCCGTCCCGACGCCGAACAGCATGTCGAACGCGACGACGGCCAGCAGCAGCGTGTTGACTTGTCCGAAAGTGATCGTCTCGCGGACCGGTTCGAACGCCAGCGCGAAACAGAATCCGACGGCGATCGGGAACCAGCCGGTCCAGCCCCTGCTGCGCAGGTACGGCCCGGCCAGCCAGTACACCAGCAGGCCGACGGTGATCATCGTGCCGATCGTCGCGAGCACCACCACCAGCGGCAGCGGCAGCCACGCCATCGGGGCCATCACCAGGCCGGCGAACGGTGGATAGGTGAAGCCGTACGGCGTGCCCGGGCGCAGCCAGTCGTAGACCATGCCGCCGTCCCGGAACCAGTACTGCACCGCCCCGTGGTAGACCTTCGAGTCGAAGAACTCGTTACGCAGCCCGCTGATCACGATCAGGGCTACCGCCACCGAAAACAGACCGAAGACCGTTGCGTTTCGCTTCATAGAACACTTTCCACGTCAGGTACCCGGCGAGCACGGTCATCACCACCGCACCCTGCGCCTTCGTCGCGAGGGCCAGGTTGTAGCCGTCCGGCAGGCAGAGGACGGCGGCCACGGTGAGCGGCACCAGGAACCACCTGGTCATCTCCATCGAGGTCACGGCCAGGACCGCGAGCGGCCACAACGCGTACCAGGGATGGAACACCGGGGCCAGCGTCACCGTCACGGTCAGGGCCACCGCGGCGTGCCGGAGAATGTCGCCGCGCAGGACCGTGCGCACCCAGATCAGCACCAGCAGCACCGCCAGCAGGATCATCCCGATCAGCCGGGTCACCGGCACCGCGGACGGCACCCCCAGCAACTCCAGGGTCATCCCGATCGCCGTCGGCGGCGCGGTCCACTGCACCGACACCCCGCTGCCGGTCAGCCCGGAGATCCAGCCCAGCCCCAGTCCCGAACCGAGCGACACGGCCACCAGGGCCAGCACCGCTCCGCCGGCCGACCGGACGAACCGGTTGATCCGCCCCGGGATCAGCAGCAGCGCGAACGGCAGCACCACGAACGCGGTCACCTTCACCCCGACCGCCAGTCCCAGCAGGACCCCGGTGGTCAGCGCCCGCTCACTGGTCGCCGCGACCAGACCGGCCAGCAGCAGCGCGATCATCACCGCCTCGTTGTGGGCGCCGGAGATCAGGTGCACCGGCACCAGCGGGCAGGCCAGGAACAGCCAGGTCGCCCGCTCCGGCGCCACCCCGGTCCGGGACGCCAGCACCGGCAGGGCCCAGGCGATCGTCACCACCCCGAGCACCGCGATCAGGCGGAGCAGCACGATCGTCCCGGTCAGCGAGCCGCCCAGCTTGGCGGCCAGCGCCGCCAGCACCAGGAAGACCGGACCGTAGGGGGCCGGGGAGGTGCGCCAGGTGGGCGCGACAGCGTCACTCCAGGGACAACCCAGAAGATCAACGCCGCCGCTGTACGGGTTGAGCCCGGCCGCCTGCTGCCAGCCCTGACACGCGTACGAATGGATGTCGTAGCTGCCCAGCGGCAGGGACACCAGCAGCGGCAGCGCCCACAGCCCGGCCGTCATCCACACCCACCGCACCGACGGCGGATTCTTCCGGCCCCACCACCAGGCGACGATCAGCAGTACGGTGCCGGCCAGCCAGCAGAGTGGCAGCAGCACCCCGTCCTGCCCGGCGAGAATCGTGCGCGGGGTCACCGTGGGTTCCCACGGATCGGTCGCACCGCCCAGCCAGGCCGCACCGGCGAGAAGAAGACTGCCTGCCAGCCCTGTGTATCGGACGGCGGACGGACTAGGCATGCCGCAGACCCTACCGTGACGGGCTGCAACCGCTGACGTACCGGTAGGGTCGGCGGGATGTGGGCGCGGCACCGGCTGGAGTGGAGCACCGCGCTGGTGGCGGCGGCGCTCGGCGTGATCTACCTGCTGCTACCGCCGATGGGCTCGGATCTGGCCGCCCAGACCGCCCGCACCGCCTTCTTCACCGCACACGGGTTCACCCCTGTCGACCTGGGGTGGTACGCCGGGGTCCAGCAGTTCGGCTACAGCCTGATCACCCAGCCGCTGATGGCTCTGCTCGGGGTCCGGGGCGCCGGCGTGCTGACCCTGGTCGCCGGCCCGGTGCTGTTGGCGATGCTGTTGCGCCGCACCGGAGCCGCCCATCCGGTGCTCGGCGCCGTTCTCGGAACCGTCACCTTCGCGGGCAACCTGGTCAGCGGGCGAGTGACGTACGGCATAGGGGTCTGTCTCGGTCTTGCCGCCCTTTTCGCCCTGACCGTCCCCCGGGCCCGGGTCCTCGCCGTCCCCGCCGCTCTGCTGACCTCCGCCGCCAGCCCGGTCGCCGGCCTCTTCCTCGGCCTGGCCGGGACCGCGCTGCTGCTGTCCCGGCGCCACCGCGACGGGCTGCTGGTCGCGGTGCCGGCAGCGGTACCGCTCGGGCTGACCGCGCTGCTCTTCTCCGACGGCGGGTGGATGAACATCAGCCGCACCGACGCCGTGCAGGCGGTGGTGACCGGTCTGCTGGTGGCCGCCCTGGTCCCGCTGCGACCGATTCGGATCGGCGCACTGCTCTCTTCAGCGGGCGTGCTGGCCGCCGCCCTGATCCACACCCCGGCGGGGTTGAACGCGACCCGGCTGGCAGTGATGTTCGGTCTGCCGATCCTGGCCGCCTACGCGGTCCTCCCCACCCGCCGCGCCCCTTCCACGCCCTCCGCACCCGTCCCTTCCACGCCCTCCGCGCCGGCGGCACGCGTGGAGAACCGGCTCGGCTGGTTGATGCGGATCGCGCTGGTCGCGGTGGTGGTGTGGTGGCAGCCGCCGGTGGTGGCGGCGGACGTGCGGGACGTCGGGAACCCGTCGGCGGACCCGGCCTACTTCCGGCCGCTGCTGGACCGGCTGGCCGCCGAGCAGGTCACCGGGCGGGTGGAGATCCCGCCGACCCGGGCCTACTGGGAGGCGGCCTCGCTCGGGGAGATCCCGCTCGCCCGGGGCTGGCTGCGGCAGGCCGACATCGACCGGAACCCGCTGTTCTTCGGCACGGTCCCGGGCGCGTCCGGCACCGGGGTGGAACTGACAGCGGACAGCTACCGGAGTTGGCTTTCCGAGCAGGCGGTGCAGTTCGTGGCCGTACCGGATGTGGAGATCTCCTGGTCCGGGCGGCCCGAGGCGGAGATGGTGACGGCCGGGCTGCCGTATCTGTCACTGATCTGGGCCGGCGAGCACTGGATGCTGTACGCGGTGGCCGAGCCCCGTCCGATCGTGGCCGCCCCGGCCACCCTGGTCCGGCAGGACGACGCCTCGATCGTGCTGGACGCCCCGGCCGCCGGTGAGATCGCCGTGCGGGTCCGTCACCACCGCTGGCTGACCGTCTCCGGCGGTGCGACGGTCTCCGCCGACGGCGTCTG